>DASRSH010000165.1:0-8667 GCA_035656575.1 Opitutaceae bacterium | reverse complement strand
CCGGATTTCAACGCTCCGAAGCAGGTTCCCGTGACGCCGCTGCAAGTCGAAGGTCCGCTTGATGTAGCGTCCGCTGGGATAGGCGAGCGGGCCGTAGGGTTGGAAATAGAAACGGGACATGCTCCAATAGAGAAGGCCGGCTCCGCCGGTCACGGCGACCGCCCCATCCATCAGCAATTCCTCGCCTTCCAAGGGATAGCTGTACCAGCCGCGAACCGAGCGGTCTTGCAGGTGTTCCTGGTTGTATTCCGCGTAGCTCCCGAGGTAGGTCCAGACGGCCTTGCCGGTGGACCGCCCGAGTTGCAGGTTGAAGAGCTTGCTTTCGGGGGAGTCGGAGGCCTCGAACATAAAGCCATCCGCGGCGGGAATGGCGCGATTGCGCCACTGGCGGCGGCTGAGCAGCGCCGTATCATTGAAGAGAACCGGTACGTCCCTTGTCCGCCGGATCATTTCGCGGATTTCCCGCAGGAAGGCGATGACCACATCGTTCGCCATCCAGTTGACGTATTGGACCTGATCTTCCCGGCTGAGCTCCGTCCGATCATCGGGTACCGGCCGCCCGAATTTGGCCCGATAGGCCGCCTCGCAGTAGCGGCAATGGCAATAGCGGCTCCCGTTTTCCGAACCCTCGTAGGGTCCGTCGAAAAAAAGGACGTCGAAGGGGTATTCGACCAATACCTCGCGAACCATCGTCTTGATTACGCGTCGCAGGGGAGAACTGAGACAGCCTTCGAAGAATCTGCCGTAACCATAGTGGCTGGTGGTCATCGGCAGGCCGTCGGCAAACTTCCGGGTCCAGTCGGCGTAGCGGGCGTCCCTCGACGTCACCGCCATAAAAGGATGGTTCAGCGGTACATACCCCACAGGCCTCATCCCCGCGTTCCGACACGCGGCAAGGGTGTCCCGCATCACATCCTCCTTCAATTCCGGATGAATCGGATATCCCGAACGGGTGGGAAAATACGCGCAATAGGCGGCGGCGGGAAAACGAAACGCGTCGGCATTGAGATCCTGCGCGATGCGGACAGCCCGCGCCGGCCGATAGTCGAACACAGGATAAAACGGCGCGTTGTAGCCCTCGGCGATGACAATGCGCGCCCGGCGAATCCATTCGTAAGCGGATGAAGAGGCGTTGGCGGCGTCGGCTGCGGCGGGGAGCCCCAGGAAATAGGCTCCCGCCAGCGCGCCACCTGCGGCCTGGATGAATTCACGGCGGTTGGGGGAAGACGGCATGGGAGAATGCGCGAACACTGTCTGGCCCGGCCCCCGCGGGCGCAAGGCCCTCGATGCGCATCGTGTTGCGCTCATTTCGGGTTGCCCGCCCGCAGCCGATCGGCGATGGGAAAGGAGGCGCCAGCACGGCGGGCCTGGAAGTGCGCCCCTTCGGGAGTAATCCGGTTTCAGTATTCGATCCGATGTTGCCTAAAATTCACTTGCTTTTTCACCCCGCCGCCGCCTTCGCGCTGGCGACCGCCACGATGCCCACGGCCCGCGCCCAGGCCCCCCTTCCGGACAGTCCTGCCATCGAGCGGCAGGCAAATGCCATGGTGGCGCGGCTAAGTTTGGAGGAGAAAGTCGACCTGTTGGGTGGAACGGACTTCATGTATGTGCGCGCGGAACCGGCGGTTGGCCTGCCGAAGCTCAGGCTGTCCGACGGTCCAATGGGCGTTCGCACCTGGGGGCCCAGCACCGCGTACGCGGCCGGCATTGCGCTCGCGGCGGCTTGGGACCCGACGCTGGCGGAGCGGACGGGGGCGGCGATCGGCGAGGATGCCCGCGCGCGGGGCGTGGCCATCCTCCTCGGGCCGGGCGTGAACATCTATCGCTCGCCATTGAATGGGCGCAACTTCGAGTATTTTGGCGAGGATCCGTTGCTGGCCGCGCGGACTGCGGTGGGCTATATCGAGGGTGTCCAAAGCCGCGGGGTGATTGCGACCGTGAAACATTTCGTGGCGAATAATTCGGAGTATGCCCGCAAGAAGGCCAGTTCGGATATCGACGAGCGTACCCTGCGCGAGATCTATCTGCCCGCCTTCGAGGCGGCGGTGCGTGAGGCGCATGTCGGGGCGGTGATGGCTTCGTACAACCGCGTAAACGGGGTCTATCCGGCAAACTCCCAGTGGCTGGGAGCCGATTTGCTCAAGGGCGAATGGGGATTTGATGGCATTTACATGTCGGATTGGCATGCCGCCCACGACGGGGTCGAGGCCGCGAACGCCGGTCTCGACCTCGACATGCCACGAGGCGAGAGCATGAACCGCGAGACTCTGCTTCCGGCCATCAAGGCCGGCACCGTGTTGGTCGCCGCGATCGACGATAAGGTGCGCCGGATTTTCCGCACCGCCCTGCGCTTCGGATTTCTGGACCGCGACCAGACCGACTTGGCCATTCCGCCCTATGACCAGCAGGACCGGCCCGTCGCCCTGGAGGGGGCGCGGGCAAGCATCGTTCTGCTCAAGAACCAGGATGCGGTGCTCCCGCTCGATCCGGAGCGGGTCCATACGCTTGCGGTGATCGGACCGGACGCGTGGCCCGCCGTCGCTGAAGCGGGTGGAAGCGGAAACGTGGTGGCGTTCGACCCCACCAGCATTCTCAAGGCCGTCAGCGATTTTGTGGGCCGCGGGGGCAGGGTGCTCTATTCCCCGGGTCTGCCCGCGCCGGCGGACGTATATTACAATTCGGTCTTCGACCCGGCCGGGCCCAATGGGGCCATCCGCGTTGAAGCGTTCGCCAATGCCGACTTCTCGGGGCCGCCCACTTCCGTCAAGTACGAGGAACGCGCGAACCAGGCGAAAAATAACGTGGGCGACGCCAAAAGCGTGCGGTTTACGGCTCACTTCACGCCTCCAAAGCGCGGCGATTATCTATTTTTGGCCCAAGCCAAGGGCTCGGACACCTATGTCCTCTATGTGGATGGCAGGGAAGTGATTCATCAATACCGGAGGGAAAGCCAGGCTCCCGCTTTCGCCTCCGTCGGGTTGGAAGGCGGGAAGACTGTGGAGGTGCGACTTGACTTTGTGCCTGGGGACGAAGGGGACATGGCGCGGTTCGGGGTCGTGGCAGCCGACGCAGTGGTGCCCGCGAACGTGAAGAAGATCGCCGCCATGGCGGACGCGGCGCTCGTTTGTGTCGGGTTCAACTCGGACCTCGAAGGAGGGGGCGACAACTTCTCCGGCGGCGAAGGGGAAAGCTATGACCGCACCTTCTCGCTGCCCTTCGGCCAGGATGTCCTCATCAAGGCGGTCGCGGCGGCCAATCCGAAGACGGTCGTCACCGTCACCTCCGGCGGCGGCTTCGACTCGCGCGCCTGGCTGCCGGATGTGCCGGCGCTCATCGAGAACTGGTATCTGGGCCAGGAGGGGGCCCGGGCGCTGACGGAGATTCTCTTCGGCCTTCGCTCGCCGGAAGGAAAGCTGCCGATCACCATGGAAAACTCCTGGGCGGACAATCCAGTTCATGACCACTATTATCCCGAAGGGGGAATGACCAGCGCAGATCCGCACGTCAAATATGCCGAAGGGGTTTTTGTGGGCTACCGCTATTACACGACGTCCGGCTGTAGGCCCCTTTTTCCGTTTGGATTCGGGCTTTCCTACACCACGTTCGCGTTCTCCAAGCTCTCCGTCCCCGCCACCGGCGACTCCGACCAGGGAGTCACCGTCACGGTGGAGGTTTCCAATACCGGCCCGCGCGCAGGCGCCGAAGTGGTGCAACTTTATGTTGGCGATCCGTCGGCGCGGGTGCCCCGGCCAGTCAAGGAACTGAAGGCGTTCGAGAAGATCCGGCTTGAACCGGGAATGTCACACCGCGTGAAATTCCACCTGGGCCGGCGGGCCTTCGCTTATTTCGACTCCACGGCCCACCGATGGCGGGTCGATCCGGGCCGCTTCGTCCTTTACGTTGGGGATTCATCCGAAGCTACCCCGCTGACGGCCGAGGTGAGGCTGGACCGTTAGGCCAGAAGAGGGACGGAATCGATGCGGCGGCCGGCGATTTTTCTCGCGATCATCGTCGCCGGGCTTCCCGGATGCATTGCGGCCGGGCGCCCGCAAGCCGCCGCGCCCGGCTGGGAGGGGATCATGGGGGAATGGACCTTTGCGGGCGGGATCTGCGCGACGGTAGGATGCGACCCGGAGACCGGCCTGGCTTTGGCCCTATACCGCGGCGCGGATTGGGCGACCAATTTCACTTGCCGCGCTTCGGTCCGCTCCGAAGGCGCCGTGGTCGGCTGCGGTCCTGGCTTGGTCTTCACCTATGCGGGGTCGGATCGGTACTACTACCTGCGTTTTGACATGGCAGGGAGCGTGGAACTCGGCCGGCGCGAAAAGGGGACGAGAACGGTCCTGGCCGCGGCGTCTACCACGGCGGGGGCCGGCGCTCTTGGGTGGACGTTGAGCTCATCCGTACGGACGAAATGGTCACGGTGCACATCAATGCTGGGCGCCGACGGACCCGACCGGATCGCGACCGGCGGGCAACGGGCGTTCGGGGTCGAACGGCCGAAAAATTCGTCTCTCCGGCGCCCAGGGGCCTTCGTACAACTACGTCCGGCGTGGAAACCGTCATGGTGGGCGGAGGCGACGGGCTGAGGTGGGGGAGACGCCCGGATGGGTACGGCGGCGATTTGTCAGGTCGAGCATCCGGCGGCGGAAATCCCGGGCGGTCGAACCGGTTTGTTGGCGAAAGAAGCGGGCAAACGCCGCCGAATCGGCGAAGCCGGCCTCGCCCGCGATCGCGCTGAGGTTGAGGCGGGTGTCACGCATCAGCTCGATGACGCGGTGGAGGCGCAGATTTCTGAGATACGATCCGAGCGGGCCGCTAAATGCGGTTCGAAAGCGGGCGCGCAGGCGCCCTTCGGAAATGTGTAGGTCCGCGGCCAATTCCCCGATCGAAAGGGGGCGGCCGCGCGCGGCGCGCAGGCGGCTGTCGATGCCATTCAGCAGTTCGCGCGCGCGCGAATCCGAAGGGGTGGCCGGGATCCGGGCCCGGCGCGCCAGCGGGCGAAGTCGCGCCAGAAGTACGGCGGTTTCAAGCGCCAGCAGTTGGCTCGACCGTTCATTCTGGGGCGAGCGATAAAGCTTGAGGATGGCGGCCAACCGAGCCCACTCCGCCTCCCCCAGATCGAGCACTTTGCCCCGGAAGTCCTCCAGCATCGCCAATTGACCGGTCTCGAACGTCAGGAACAGCCAAAGCAGATCATCCGCGTCCAGGTGGGGAAAGGTGTGCGATTGAAAGGGCAGGATGAGCAAACCGCGTCCGGGAGCCAGGGTCGTGGGCGCGCCGTCGAGATCGACCACTCCGCTGGTGCGAAGATTGCAGACGAGCACGCAGCGATGATGCGGACGAAGTTCAAAGGTCGCCGTCTGCAATTCACGGCGCGAGGTTCGTTTGAACAGGATGACATTATTGGCCAGGCACAACTCGGCATGGCTGCGACCATGGAAGTAATTCCGGGGCGCGCCCAGGGAACGGAGTTGCGCGGAAAGATCGGCAGCGGGCATGGCCATCCGGAAATGACAGAAAAGCGACCGCAATTGGCAAGCATTTGGCTTTTTTATGCGCTATGATCGCACCCGGTGAATTCCCCCGCCATGCCCATCGCCCTTGCCGGCTGCGGTTTCATGGGCGCCATGCACGCGCAGATCTACGCCCAGTTGCCGCAAACCCGCCTGGTCGCGGTGGCCGATCGCCGGGTCGACGCGGCCCGCAGCAAGCTTGGGCGCCTCGGTTTCCCCGTTCCGGTCTACGAATCACTCGGAGAGCTGCTGAAGCACCATCCCGAAATCGCGGTGGTCGATATTTGCACACCGGCGGATGCGCACGAAGCCGACGCCGCGCTGGCCCTGGCCGGGGGCAAGCACGTGTTTTGCGAGAAACCGCTCGCCCCGACCATCGCCGCGGCGGATCGGATGGTTGCGCAGGCGGCGGCGGCCGTGGGATTCTTCCAGGTGGGACACTGCATCCGCTTTTGGCCGGAGTACCAGGCGCTGCGCGAATTCGTGCGGGCGGGCCGCGGCGGCCGCCTCCTCAGTCTTTCACTGCAACGACAGGCCGGGCGGCCGGGCTATAGCGACGGGGACTGGCTCAACCAGCCGGCCCGCTCCGGCGGAGCGGCTCTCGATCTCCACATCCACGACACCGACTTCGTGATGGCGCTCCTGGGAGCGCCCGCCGCCGTCACTTCGCGGGCGACGTTCGACTACAGCGGGCCGGCCCACATTTTCACGCTCTACGACTATCCCGGGGTGGCGGTGAGCGCCGAGGGCGGATGGAACTACCCGGAAAAGTGGGGCTTTCGGATGGCCTTTCAGGCCTTGTTCGAGGAAGCGTGCGTGGATTTCGACTCCGGCCGTTCACCGACGCTTACGGTTACCGCGGCCGGGCGGGAGGCGGAGCCCCTGCCGTTCGACGTGCCGGCGTCGGGCCGCTCGGCGGGCGGGGAGGGGAATATCGCCTCGCTGGGCGGCTACTTCAACGAGCTCAAATATTTCGTCGACCGGATTGTCTCCGGCCAGGCTCCCGCCCAGGCCACCGTGGCGGACGCGCGGAATTCCCTGGCGGTGGTTCTGGCTGAAATCGAATCCGCGCGGGCCAATCGGTCTGTGCCGATCGCGCTGCGGGGCGTTGCATGAAGAAAGCAATCAGCATCTGGTCCTTTTCCTCCGCGGGCACGCTCGAAGACAAATTCCGGCTGGCCAAAGACGCCGGTTTTGCGGGTTTCGAACTCGAGCTGGCCGCAAGCGGGCCGGTGGCGCCGGCCAGCACGCCGGCCGAACTCGCGGCCGTCCGGACGCTGGCCGATCGGATTGGCATCGAGCTGAGCGGCCTGGCCACGGGCCTTTATTGGGAATCCAATCCCGCGAGCGCGGACGCGGCCGTGCGCGAACGGGCGCGGCAAATCCTGGAGCGACAAATCGCGACCGCCGGCGCGCTCGGCATCGACGCGATCCTCGTGGTTCCCGGGACGGTGGGCGTGGATTTCATTCCGGGCGCCGAGGTGGTGCCCTACGACGTGGCCTGGGATCGCGCCTCTGCCTTCGTGCGCGGTGCACTGCCCGCGGCGGAAAAGGCCGGCGTCCGCCTCTGTGTCGAAAACGTCTGGAATAAATTTCTTCTCAGCCCATTGGAAATGCGGCAGTTCGTGGCCCAATTCGGAAGCGACGCGGTGGGCGCCTACTTCGATGTCGGAAACGCGCTCGCGCAGGGCTACCCCGAGCAGTGGATCTCGATCCTGGGGCCGGCGATCCGCCGGGTACACTGCAAGGATTATCGCCGGGCCGTCGGTTCGATCAGCGGGTTTGTCGACCTTCTCGCCGGCGACGTGAATTGGCCCGCGGTCATGCACAGCCTCCGTTCCGCCGGCTACGGGGGTTGGCTGACGGCGGAGATGATACCGCCGGTGCCATTCTACCGGCACGCCCCGGAAACGCTGATTTACAACTGCGCCCGCGCAATGGACGCGCTGTTGGCGCTCTAGGATCGAACGATGAATACCCTTGGCCGCGGCTGGCGCTTTCTCGCTGGGCTGGCGGCCGCCCTGATGGCCGCTTCCGCGCTCCCGGCGGCCGACCGCGTGCTCGACAACGACCTGGTTTCGGCCGCGTGGCCGCTGCAGGACGGCGCGCTGGCCGCAGGAACGGTGCGGGATGAGGGCAGCGGGGCCGGCGTGCCCGTTGGCCCCGGCCAGGCATGGCTCGAATTTGGAGCCGCCAAGATGGTGCCCTTGAATGCCTTGCGCGCCGCCGAGGTCACGGTTGAGCCGCTGTCGGCAGACTCGGGGCAGGCGCATTTAGCCGGGCATTATCCCGGCCGGGCGGTCCTCGCGCGGTTTGCGGACCCGGACGGTCATTACGAAGTGGTCTGGCGCGCGGAGCTGCGGGCCGGATCCCGCTATCTGCTGATTGCGCTGGAGATCAGGAATACCGGCGCGTCCGACCTGCCCCTGACCGGAGCCGGGCTGATCGATCTGCCGCTCGCCGGCGCGTCCACCCTCGGGGAGGTCAATGGCTCCCCGGTCATTGCGGGCGGGACGTTTCTCGCCGTGGAGCATCCTTTGGCGCGCAACCTGGTCGTGGACGGCCGGGTTCGCTGCCGGTTGCCGCGGCTCAATCCGCTGGGGCCGGGCGAAACCGCCGTGGTCCGGGCGGTCGTAGGCTTCACCGATCCCGGCCAGCTGCGGCGCGGATTTCTCGCCTACCTGGAACGCGAGCGGGCCCATCCCTACCGGCCCTTTTTGTATTATAATACCTGGTACGATATCGGCTACTTCAACCGCTTCGACCAGGACCGGCTGGCGGGGGTGATCGAGGCCTATGGCCGCGAACTGGTTCGCTCCCGGGGCGTCAAGCTGGACTCTTTCGTCCTCGACGACGGCTGGGACGATCCGCGGTCCCTGTGGAAATTTCATGCCGGATTTCCACAGGGACTCCGGCCGGCCGGTGCGCTCGCCGCAAAATTCGGCGCCGGCATAGGCATCTGGCTATCGCCCTGGGGCGGATACGGATGGCCCAAGCAGGAGCGATTGAAGGCGGGTGTTGCCGCCGGCCTGGAGACCCGCGAGGGCAGTTTTTCTCTCGCCGGCCCGCGCTATTACCGGCTTTTTTTCGACCGCTGCGCCCATCTGCTGCGGCGCGATGGGGTGAGCTATTTCAAATTCGACGGCATCGG
>DASRSH010000164.1:0-1549 GCA_035656575.1 Opitutaceae bacterium | reverse complement strand
CGATGGCGCGGAGGAGGAGGGATTCGAACCCCCGGACAGCTTGCGCCGTCGTCTGATTTCAAGTCAGGTGCCTTAAACCACTCAGCCACTCCTCCAAAGAACGGCGGAAGATGCTGCCGTGCGGGGTTGTCATGGTCAATGGCGGAGCCAAGAGTCGGGGATCGTGGCTCGCAAGGCGCTCATCCTGGCGGCGGTGCTGGTGGCGGCGTGCCATCGGGAGGCGCCGCCGTTGCCGTCCGGGGCCGTCCTGCGGGTCAGCCAGCGCAATGAGCCTGCCGACCTAGACCCCGCCACCGCCTCCTTGCCCGACGAATTCTTCATCATTCGCGCGCTGGGCGAGGGTTTGGTTCTGCCGGCCATGCCCGGCCAGGCGGCCCCCACCCCCGGAGCGGCGGCGGCCTGGGAGGTCTCCCCCGACGGGTTGACCTGGACGTTTCACCTCCGGCCGGATCTCGCCTGGTCCAATGGCGATCCGCTCACCGCTCAGGATTTCGTCGACTCGTTCCACCGGGTGCTCGCGCCGGCGACGCCCGCGCCGCGCGCGGAGCTCTTTGCGCCCGCCGCGAGCTTTTCCGCGCCCGACGCGCGCACCGTCGTCGTTCGCCTCAAGCGGCCCAACGCCCGCTTTCTCGACTACGTGGCTTCCGGCCCGTGGATTCCGGTCAACCCGCGCGTCGTCGCGCGGTTCGGCCGCGAGTGGACCCGCCCCGGCCATTACGTCGGCAACGGCCCTTTCGTCCTGAATCAGTGGATGCCGAATCGGCGGATCATTGTCCGCCGCAATCCGCGCTATCACGGGGCGGCTGCGCCGCACATCGATGAGATCGACTTCATTCGTTATGACGATGGTGACACCGAGGATCGCGCCTTCCGCGCCCACGAAGTCGATGTCACCATGGCCGTGCCGACTGAGCGGATCCCGATCTACCGGCGGGAAGACCCGGCGATTCTCCATAGCGCCCCGCTTTTGGAAACGCGCTACCTGGCTTTCAACACCCGGCGGCCGCCCCTCGACAACCCGGATGTCCGCCGGGCCCTTTCGGCGGCGATCGACCGCGTGCGCCTGGTGCGCGAGGTCCTCCGCGCCAATCAGCGGGCGGCGTTCTCGCTGCTGCCTGCGGAAGGTCCCAGCGGCCGGACAGACCCCATGGTTGGGCCCGCCGCGGCGCAGCGGCTCCTGGCACAGGCCGGCTACCCCGGGGGCAAGGGTTTTCCACGGCTGGAGCTCTCCGGCTGGACGGGCAATGCCGGAAACCTCGTCCTCGAGGCTGTGCAGCAGATGTGGCTCGAGGAGCTGGGCATCGCGACCACCCTCGTCAACCGGGACGCCCGGGTGCACATCGCGGCGCTGCAATCCGGCAACTATGACATCGCCCTGGTCGCGCTCATTCCCTGGGTCGAGGACCGCCGGGCCCTGCTTGACTCATTTACGTCGGATGACCCCAACAATTACCCGCATTGGCGGGATCCAGCCTATGACCGGCTCGTGGCGGACCGCGACCTGAAGGCCGCGGAGCAGCGCCTGAACGAGGCCTGCATCGGCGCCCCG
>DASRSH010000163.1:0-8833 GCA_035656575.1 Opitutaceae bacterium | reverse complement strand
CGACTCCGCTGCACGGTAGTCGCCCATGGCAAAATGGACGATCGCGAGCTCCATGAGCGCCACGGGGCTGCGGGCCGCGCGGGCCAGCGCGGAGAGCTGCCGGACCGCCTGCTCCGGATGGCGCATTGTCAGGTACAGCCGCGCCAATTCCAGGTACGGTCCTTGCGCCTTCGGATCGAGTTCAATCGCCCGGCGCAGGTGCTTCTCGGCCGCCACGGCGTCCTGCCGCTCCAGGTCCACCCGGGCCTGGAGAAACCAGGCGCCGGCGGCAGCCGGCTGCCGGGCCAGAAACGCCCGCGCCGTGGCGGCCGCCTCGGCCCGCCGGCCGGCGCCCAACTGGATGGTAAGCAACGCGTCGGCGGCGGGAAAATAATCCGGATCAACTTGCAGCGCGGACCGGAAGGCGGCCTCCGCTTCGTCCGGCTCATGCAGCCGCTCGTAAGCGACGCCCTGACGGTAGGGGACTTCGGCCGCCCGCGGGAAGGCCTGGCGCAAGCGCGCGTAGATCGCCAGCGCCTGATCGGTCTGGTCCTCGGCCTCATAGGCCCCGGCAAGAAGGAGGCGCGCCCGGGCCAGCCTCGGGTTCTGCCGCAGCAGTTCGGATAACGACAGCACCGCGGCCTGCGGATCGCCGCCCCGGATCTGAACCTCGGCCAGCGCGAGGACCGGCGGGGCATAACCCGGCGAAAGCGCCCGGGCTTCGAGCAGGCATTGCTGGCCACGGGCGCTGTCGCCATTGCCCAAATACGCGAGCCCCAGCTCGTACTGGACCTGCGCGGAGCGCGGGTAGAGGGCGGCGGTCTTCTCCAGGGCGACCAGCGCCCCGGTCACGTCGCTGCGCGCCAGCTTGGCGCTGCCCAAAGCCAGCATGGCATCGTAGTTGTTTGGGTCCCGCCGCAGCACCTGGCCGGCCCGGGTCTCGGCCTCGGAAAAGCGGCTCCCGGCAAGCGCAAGGTTGAGCGCATAAACCTCGGCGGGCACGTAATCGGGGGCATGCTGCAGCAGCTCGGCCAGCCGCCGCTGCGCCTCGTCGGCGCGCCCGAGCGCGAGCAGGTTGTCCACCTCGCGCAGGCGCAGCGGAGAGCGCCACGGGGAGAGCTCGGCCGCCCGCCGAAACGCCGCGGTGGCTTGATCGGGTTGGTTCCGGCCGGCAAATATGCCGCCCAATTGGACATAAGCTGCGGCCAGGCGCGGATCCAGCCGGAGCGCTTCTCGGAACTGCCGCTCCGCCCCGGAGGGATCGCGCCCCGACAGGCTCATCATGCCCTCGGCCAAATGGTAAACGCCGCAATCGCCATGCGCCGCGCGCAGCTCCGAGATGAGCCGGAGGTTCTCCGCCGCCTCCAGCCGGGTGATCGCCGACTCAGTGAGCGCCAGCACCGCCTCTTCGCTCCGCGGTTCGAGCTTGAGCGCGGCCTTGGCCGCGGCGCGCCCCTCGGTCAGATCGCCCAGCTGGACGCTGGCGACCGCCCAATTTGCCAGGGCCAAGCCATCTGCCGGAGCGATTGCAGCGGCCCGGCGCAGCAGCACCCGCGCCTGGGCCGTGCGGCCTTCGGCCAGGCAGATCAAGCCCAGCTGCCGCGCGACGGAGACTTCCGGCGCGCCCATCCGCAGGGCCGCCCGGTACTCGGGCTCCGCGCGGTCAAAATCACCCCGCCGATAATCGCCGTCGGCCGCCCGCAGCATGCGCTGCGCACGCGCATGCCGGCCACAGCCGGCAGCGGCGAGGGAAAACGCCAGCACCGCTGCGGCACGCCATCGCAGCTCTTTCATGCCTTCAATTGATCGGCTGCGATGTCAGCGAGGGGCCGTTGACATTGCCGTTGAGCTCATCGAGCGCATGCCTGGCGTCCTCGCCTTCTTGGCCCGCGAGCTTGAGATCGAGGCTGCGCCGCAGCTCCGTCTTGGCCGCATCACTCTCGTGCAGCCGGTAGTGACACATCCCCAGATAATAGAGGGTCTCGGCATCGTCCGGGCGCGACTGAAGGCTCTGGCGCAAGAGCTGCGCCCCCGCCTCGAAATCCTCACGCCTGAAGTCGAGCCGACCCAGGGTCGATTCGGCCACGGGATCGTCCGGATAGGCTTCGTCGGCCTGCTGGGCGAGCGCGAACGCTCGATCGTCATTTCCGCCCTGCTCCGTGTAGAGGACAGCCAGGCGTTCGGCGGCAGGAACAAAGGACGGATCCATCTTGAGGATGGCTTCGTACTGACTGATGGCGGCCGTGGCGTCGCCTGACTCTTCCCGGGCGAGCGCCGTGACCATGAGAGCGGGCAGGCTGTGCGGGTCAGCCGCCAGCGCGGCCTGGGCCGCGCTAAGCGCCGCCGGCGCCGCGGCCGGGTCACGCGCCGCATCCACGAGCGCGGCCAGCCGGGCCGCGTCGCCCGCCCGGGCGAAGCCGGTCGCCTCGGCCGCGCCCTGCAGTGCGCTGCGGGCGTCGGCCAGGCGTCCGACCGCGATTTCGTCGAGCGCGAGGTCAAAGTTCAGATCGGGCGTGAGGGGCAACTGGCGGCCGGCTTGCTGGAGCAGGTCGAGGGACCACTGGTAGTCGCCAATGCGATAGAGCAGCCGGCCGAGGGTGAGAGCGATCTGCGGATCGTCCGGGGCCAGTTCGTGGGCATGCTTGGCCAAAGCGCGGGCGCGGTCCGGCTGGTGCAGCGGGCCGGAATCCAACTGCGCGAGCTGCAACATCAGGCCGGTGTTGTCCGGCGACAGCTTCAGGGCGTTTTCCAGCGCCGCCGCCGCGGCGGCGTTTCCCTGGCCCGCTTCGAGCGCCGCCAGGCGGGCGGCGACGACGGGATCCTGGGGGTTCGCGGCGGCCTCGCGCCGCAGATCGGAGCGCTGGGCGGCGGTCGCGTGCGCCGGATCGATCGCCAGCAGCGCGAGGCGCTCATGGACGGCAGCGGCAACGGATTCGGACGGGCGGGACGCGAGCGCGCGGTCAAAGGCCAGGCGGGCAGCATCTTCCTCGCCCAGCATGTAGTGGGCGTAACCCAGGTGATACTGGATGGCGGCGTCGTCCGGCTGCCGCCCAGCGGCCTCCTCGAACAAGGCCAGGCCGCCATGGAAGTCGCCGCGCCGAACCAGGACCCAGCCCAGGGTGTCGGCGACTTCGGCATCCTCGGGCGCCAGTTCGCGGGCCCGGCGCGCATCCGCGTAGGCCGCGCCCAGATCGTGCAGCCGATCGCACTCGAGGAAGGCGAGATTGTTGAGCGCGAGCGCGTTGCGCGGATCGAGCGTCAGCGCGAAGCGGTAGTCGGCCGCGGCCTGGGAGTATTGGCCGGCCTGCTGGTGAATGGCGGCAATTTGCAGCTGGGCCTGGACGCTCTTGGTCTTCTTCACCAGGTCCGAAAGACGCCGAATGGCCTGGTCCGTCCGGTGCGTGGCAAGATAGAGGCGCGCCAGGAGAAAATACGCGCTGGAAAAGTCCGGCTGCACGGCGATCGCCTTGAGCAGGTCCGTCTCGGCCGCGTCATACCGGTGCGCGGAGCCATCGATGCGGCCCCGCAGGACCCACGGAAAACCCGACTTGGGATACTGCGCGAGCAGCGCATCCACGCGCGCTTCGGCGGTTCCCCGGTGCCCTTGCTCCAGATCCAGGGTGATCAAGAGGTCGATGACCGGCATATAGGTGGGCGCGACGGCATGCGCCTTTTCCAGCGCGGCCTGCGCCCGCTCGGGCTGGTGCAGGCGCATCTGCAGGAGGGCCGCGCGGTACAGCGGCACGGGGTCGCGCGGAAATGTCTCGGCCATGCGGCGGTAGGCCTCAAGGGCCGCCTGGGGATTGTTCTCGGCCAAATCCGCCTGCGCGATCACCAGGGGGGCCTGGGCGTTGCGGGGCTCGTGCTGCAAGACGCTGGATGCGATCTTCAGGGCGTCGGCCGCATCGGACTGACGCAGGTCGAGTTCGGCGAGCATCAGGGCTGGGGCGGCGTAGGAGGGCGCGATCGTGAGCGACTCGCTCAAGAGATCGCGCGCCCGCGCCAAGTCCCCGGTGCGAACGTAATCCCTGGCGAGCGCGTACTTGATCTGTGGCAGGCGGGGATAGGCCTCATTGGCCTTATTCCACTCGGCGATCGCTCCCACATAGTCGGCATGCTCTTCCTTGAGTCGCGCCCGCTCCTGCATCGCGTCGAGGTTCGTCGGGTCAAGGGCCAGCACCTTGCCCATGGCCGTTGCGGCGTCGTCGGCCCGGTGCTCGGCATCCGCAAGCTTCATCGTGAAGACCCACCCGGGGACATAGTCCGGAGCCTGGGCATTAACGTTAGCCAGCTCCCGTTTGGCGCGGGCGGCGTCGCCCACGCGCAGTTCGAACGCCAGCGCGCGCAGCCGCGTTTCGGAGCGCAAAGGGGAGGCGTCTTCCGCCAGTTGAAACTCCCGCTTGGCTTCGGCAATGTTTTTATGCCCGAGGGCAATTGAGGCCAGCTGCTCGTGCGCGATCGCCAAGCGCGGATCCAGCCGCACCGCGTCGCGGAGCTCGCTTTCCGCGCCGGAAGCATCGCGGCGCACCGCGCAAACACCGGCGAGCACAAGGTGATAGCCTGCGCAGTCGCCGTGGCGCCCGCGCAACTGGGCCATGAGCCGGGCGGCATCGACGGCATCGGCAGCGGTGCGGACGGTGCGCTGCAGCACGATGAGCGCGCGTTCGTTCGCCGGATCCAGTGCCAGGGCGGCATCGGCGGACTCACGGGCTTCCTTCACACCGCCCAGGTCAAGTTCGACTTGGGCCAGCGCTGCCAAGGCGCGAACGTTCTGGGGCTGGAGCTGGTTCGCGCGTTTCAGAAAAGCGTAGGCCGCCCGATTTCGCCCTTCCGTCTGATAGAGCAATCCGAGCCGGAGTATAGGATCCGCATCGAGCGGGGCGAGCATGCGGGCTCGCATGTACTCCACTTCGGCCTTGGCCATCGCTCCCGAGGCCAAGTCGCGGTCGGCGCGCTTCAGTTCGCGGGCTTCGCGCATCTGCTTGGTGCAGCCGGCCGCAAGCAGCCCGCAGGCCACCGCCAGCATCCAGGTCGAACGGGGAAATCTCATGAGGGCGCTCCGGTTGGGAACTCCGCCCGCCGCAGCCAGCCGAGCAGAAGGAGAAAAGGAATCAGCGAAAGCAGGAAGAATATCGGGCCGCCCTGATGATGAATCGGCGAATCGATCATATCCGGCCCAAGGTGAATGCAGAGCTGGCCGATGACGAATATCCGGAAGCCGTTGCGCAGAATGGCCAGCGGGAGAACGGCCACGACCACCGCCGCGCGGTGCCAAGGACGGCGCAGGAAAAGATGGGCGGCCAGCACGCTGGTGATCAGAAGCACCCAGGTCGAGTGAATGCCGCTGCACTCGGGAGCCACCTCCAAGGTGATGTCGGAGAGGTGCAGCAGCAGCCCCGCGCGCGTGAAATGCGTGAAGCTGGCGGAGAACAGCCAACCGGCAGCGACGGCGGAGGCGTGCTGCAACCCCGTTTCAAGGTGTGTGCGCAGCACGTGGGGCATCGGCACGATGAAGATCAGGAAGCCCAGGGGAAATGCCGCCTTGGCCAGCGTCTTCCGGCCGAGAAAACAAACGGCGGCGGCGGCGAGACCAAGAAGGAAGGCCCCCGTCGTCAGCGCGTACGCGTCCACCGGACGCAGTCGCCCCCGGGTCAGCCAAAAGGCGGCCAACAGGGCCGCCCCGGCGGCGGCGGGAAGCAGCGCCCACAGCCGCCGGGTGGGGGCGTCGTCCGCCGGGTACGGCCGCTCCTGCCACGCCAGATAAGCGCTGACCAGCGGAATCAGCGGGATGTAGCTCAGAAGTTCGTCCGCGAGCGCGAAACGCACCAACCCGGCCAGCGGCCAGGCGAACGCGACAAGCAGGAGGATGGCAGCGGCGGCGAACCGCTTAAAACCAGGAGAACTTCTGGTCCACATGAACAATATCGCCGGGCTGAAGGTAAAAAGGCTGCTTGTCCGCCCCGTCCATCATGCTCTGCACGTTGACGGTGTAATAGGCATAGGCCGTGGCGCCGCGAGGGTGCCGAATGACCCGCACGGCCGTCGTGTTGGCCTTGCTGTAGTCGAAACCGCCCGCCTCCATGATCGCGTCCAAGATGGTGATCGGATGATCGGTATCGATTTTCCCCGGACGCATAACGGCGCCGTCCAGGTACACGGAAAACGTGGACGACACGACCGTCACCTGGACCTCCTTGGAAAGCAGCTGCGAGCCGATCGCCGCCAGAATCTCATTCTGGAGCTGCACCGGCGTCAGCCCCGCGGCCACCGCCTCGCCCATGAGCGGCAAGGTGATCTTGCCGTCCCGGCGGATGGGCTGGGGCGCCGAGTCCAGGTTAGGCGCGCCGGGGAAGCTGACCTTGATCACATCGCCCTCTTTCAGGGTGATCTCGGCGTGGGACTCGACTCCGGCGCTAGCCGGGGCGGTCGCGGTTTGGCAGCCGGGCAGCGCGAGCAGCAGCGGCAGGAACAGGAGGCAGGCGAAACGTTTCATAAGAAGGGCGGGGGAATCATTCGGGTTTTTGGATGCCGAGCTTGTCCATGAGCTCGTAAAAGGTGGGCCGGCTGACCCCCAGCTCCGCCGCGGCGGAGCTGATCTTGCCGCCATGCTTGCGCAGCGCTTCGTTGATCAGGTTGCGCTCCAGCGACTCCCGCGCCTCCTTGAGCGACACCGGCGCGCTCATGGCGTCGCCCGAGGCCAGCTCCAGGTCCGCGGCGGTGACCCGCCGGTTCGAGCACATGATCAGTCCCCGCTTCACCCGGTTCTGCAGTTCGCGGACGTTGCCCGGCCAGGTGTAGGCGCGGATCGCGCGCAGGCCGTCGGCCGTGAATGTCACCCCGGACTTGCCGCTTTCGGCGGCAAACCGCTGCAGCAGCGAGCGGGCGAGCAGGGCGACGTCGTCGCCGCGGTCCTTCAGCGGGGGCAAAAGAATCTGGACCACGGCCAGGCGGTAATAGAGGTCCTCCCGGAAGCTGCCCGCGGCCATTTTCTTCTTCAAATCGGCGTTCGTGGCCGAAATGACGCGGGTATCCACGGGAATCTCTGTCCGGCCGCCGACGCGTTCGATCACCCGTTCTTGGAGAAAGCGCAGCAGCTTGACCTGCAGACTGGGGGAAATCTCGCCGACCTCGTCGAGAAACAGCGTGCCGCCCTCGGCGCTCTCGATCCGGCCCTTGCGCTGCGCATGCGCGCCCGTGAACGAACCCTTTTCATGGCCGAAGAGCTCGCTTTCCATCAGCGTTTCGGGAATGGCGCCGCAGTTGATGGCGACAAACGGCCCGTCCTTGCGCTGGCTGCGCTGGTGAATGGCGCGCGCGGTCATTTCCTTGCCCGTGCCGCTGTCGCCCAAAATGAGCACGGGCGCGTCGGTGGTCGCTACCTTGCGGATCGAACTGAAGACCGCCTGCATCGATGGGCTGCCCCCGAGCAGGCCCTCAAAACCGTCTTCCTTCACCCGCTGCTGCATGTCGCGGTATTCGCGCTCGAGCCGGGAAACATGAAAGCAACGGCGGAGCAGGAACTTCAACTCCTCCATGTCCAGCGGCTTGCCCAGAAAATCGTAGGCGCCCGATCCGATCGCCTGCAGGGCGATCTCCTTTTCGCCCTGGCCCGTGATGACGACGATCTTGGCGGACTGGTCGATCGCCATCATCTCGGAAAGGGCCGTCAACCCTTCCTCCGGGGTGCCCGGCTTGGGCGGCAGGCCCATGTCGAGCAGCACCACGGCCGGCTTGGACGCAAGAAAGGCCTCCAGCGCCGCGGGACGGTCGCCGGCCGACACGATGTCGTAATCGGCCGCCAGCGACCATTTCATCTGCGTGCGGATTTCTTCGTCATCATCGACGATGAGGAGCCTCGGTTTCATCCTTTGCTTTTGGTCGGCAAATAGACCTGGAAGGTCGTCCCGGCACCCGGCTCGCTGGACACAGAGATCCGGCCACCATGGACTTCCACGATCATCTTACTTTGGAACATGCCAATGCCGAGTCCGTTTTTCTTGGTGCTTTGGAAGGGGCGGAAAAGGGACTTTTGGACGAATTCTGGCGTCATCCCGCACCCGCTGTCCCGGACTTCGAGGATCACCCAGCCGTTCGCTTGGCTGGTGGCCACCCGGATCTCGCCCGCCGCTCCGGTCGCCTCGGAGGCGTTAAGGACCAGGTTGGTCACGACCTTGGAGATTTGGTCCCGGTCGACCGCGATCCGGGGGAGGGGGGCGAGCTCCTTCTGGAATCCCAAGCCGGTGCCGGCGTCGAGCGCGGCGACGGCGCCATTGACGATTTCATTCAGATCCGTCTCCACCGGGTTGATCTTCAACTCGTGCCGCAACGAACTGAGCCGGCCAATCACGTGGTTGATGTGCCCCACTGACTTGGAAATGCCCCGCAGCGCGTCTTCGCGAAAAGCGGGATCCGCGAAATGCACCGGAAGGTTCTTCAGCATGAGGCTCAAGGTGGATGCGGCATTCTTGAGATCATGCACAAAAAACGCCGCCATCGTCTGGAACGCCTCCATTTCCTTGGCCTGGACGAGCTTTTGCCCGAGCTGCACGTTGAGGAGGCTCGCGGTGACATGGTCGCCCACGCACTTGAGCATGTCGAAGTCCTGGGCGGAAAAGGGCGTTCCTCCGACATGGTCGCCGACGAGCAGCAGGGCAATGACCTCCCCCCGCGCCAGCAAGGGCTGGCAAACGCGGTTTTCCCGGCGGGGAAACTCGCTGGGGTGGAGCTGCTTCAGCAGAACGGCATGGGGAGCGGCCGAAGTCTCGATATTTGCCGGCTCCGGATGGGCCTCGAAATAGGCCAGGATCTGCACCACTTCCGAGGGAGACGGGGAAAGCTCGCGGGCCCGCTCCTC
>DASRSH010000162.1:0-8100 GCA_035656575.1 Opitutaceae bacterium | reverse complement strand
CTCGCTGGAATTGTACCTCAAGCGGATGCTCGTGGCCGGCGTCGACCGGGTGTACGAAATCGGCCGCAATTTTCGCAACGAGGGGGTCTCCCGGCGCCACAACCCCGAATTCACGATGCTCGAGGTGTACCAGGCCTACAGCGACCATCGGGGCATGATGGCGCTGATCCGCGACCTGCTGCAGACCCTCTGCCGCGACGTGCTCGGCACCAGCCGCGTGCCGCATCCGGCCAGCGGACAGGAGATCGACTTTGCGGGCGAATGGCGCGAGGTGGCCTACAAGGACCTGATTCGCGCCGAAACCGGGGATCCCGACTGGTTCAGCCGCGGCAAGGAGGAGCACATTCGCGCGGCCGAGGCGCTGGGCCTGAAGGTGGAGCCGCAGTGGGAGGACTTCGAGGTGACCAACGAGATCTTCTCGAAGCGGATCGAGCCGGGGCTGATCCAGCCGACGTTCGTGCTGAACCTGCCGAAAGAGCTCTGTCCGCTCGCCAAGATCAACCGGGAGGATCCGGCGACGCTGGACGTGTTCGAGCTGTGCATCGGCGGAATGGAGATTGCCCCCGCGTACTCCGAGCAGAATGATCCGGACGTGCAGCGCGAGATGTTCGAGCGCCAGGCCGGCGCGGAACAGCAGAGCGTCGATCAGGACTTCCTGCTCGCGCTGGAGCACGGCATGCCGCCGGCGGGCGGCATGGGCGTGGGCATTGACCGGCTGTGCATCCTGCTCACGGGCGCCGAAAGCATTCGCGACGTGATCCTCTTTCCCCAGCTTCGGCCCGGCGGCGCGGCCTCATGAGCGAGCGGCCGGCCCACAGCCGCGTGCGCTGGGTGATCTGCGCCCTGCTGTTTTTTTCCACGACGGTCAACTACGTCGACCGCCAGGTCATCAGCTATCTCAAGGAGTACTTCTGTCTTCCCGCCAGCCAGGGCGGCTTTGGCTGGTCGAACGAGGACTTCTCGTACCTGACCTCGGCCTTCACCGGCGTGTACGCCGCGATGACCGTCGGGGCGGGCTGGTTCATCGACCGCGTCGGCACGCGCCTGGGACTCGCCGTGGCCCTGACCGTCTGGTCGGTCTTCGGGGTGCTCAATGCCTTTGTCGGCCGCCTGCTGGCGATGCACATCCTGGTGCGCAGCGCCTTCGCGGTGGGCGAAGCCGGCAACTTTCCCGCGTCGATCAAGACCGTGGCGGAGTGGTTTCCCAAGCGCGAACGCGCTCTGGCGACCGGCATCTTCAACGCCGGCACCAATGTCGGCGCCATGATCGCGGCGATCCTGGTGCCTTTCATCCTGGCGCGTTTTGGCTTCGTGGCCGGCTGGAAGATCGCCTTCGTCGTCACCGGCGGGCTGGGCTTTTTCTGGCTGATTCCCTGGCTGAAGTATTACGACGTGCCCGGCCGCCACCCCAGGGTTTCCCCGGCCGAACTCGCCCTCATCAACGAAAGCGCCGAAACGGCCGCCGGCGCCGAGGCGCTGGTCGAATCCAAGGTGCCCTGGGTGCGCCTGTTCGTCCTGCGCCAGACGTGGGCATTCGCGTTCGGCAAGTTCCTGACCGACGGGATCTGGTGGTTTTACCTGTTCTGGCTGCCGGATTACCTGCTCAAGCAATTCGGCTATTCCAAGGAGCAGGTGATCCTTCCCACCTTCATCGTGTATGGCGTGGCCATCGTCGGCAGCGTTTACGGCGGGGGCCTGCCGATGGGCTTCATCCGCCGGGGCCTGACGGTGTATCGCGCGCGCATGCGGACGATGCTGCTGATCGCGGTTTGCCCCCTGGTCGTCCTGCTCACGGAATATTTCGGCAACGTCGCCCGCTTCGGGAAGCATTGGGCGCCCATTCTGGCCGTCGGCACGATCTGCGTCGGAGCAGCGGCGCACCAAGCCTGGTCCGCGAACCTCTTCACGACCGTATCGGACATGTTTCCCAAGCGGGCGGTCGGTTCGGTCACGGGCATCGGGACGCTGGTCGGCGGAGTCGGCGGCGTGGCGGTGCAGCTGCTGGCCGGCCGGCTAAACGACGTGTTCGCCGCGACGCCCCACACCGCGTATTTCATCATGTTCATCGTTTGCGCCACGAGCTACCTGGTCGCCTGGGCGGTCATGAAGGCGTTCGTGCCGCGGCCGATGCCGGTTTTGCCCCTGTAGATTCGGCGCGCATGCCCTGGTACGTCTATCTGGCGCTCAAGCAGCTCTACTCGACCTGGCAGCGTTTTTTCTTCACCGGAATCTCGGTGCTCAGCGTCGCGCTCGGCGTCTGGCTGCTGCTGGTGGTGCTCAGCGTGATGGGCGGCTTCAGCGAGAAGATCGGCGAAATGACCCAGGACACGGCCGGCGACATCCAGATCACGGCCGAGGCGACCATTCCCGACCCGGCGAGCCTGCAGCGCGTCGTGGATGCGGTGCCCGGCGTCGTCGCCTCCGCCCCTTTCGCCCAGGGCTTTGTCGTCATCCTGTACGGCGACAAGCCGGTTTTGCCGGTGCTCGAGGGCATCGATCCGGCGGCGGTGGAAAAGGTCACTCCGCTGCACAAGTTCATCCGCCTGGGGTCGCTCGACGACCTGGACGACGACTCGATCATCCTCAGCTCGATCCTGGCCGAGCAGATCGGCGCGGGGCTGGGCAGCAAGGTCGATGTCTATTCCCCCGCGCAATTGACGCACTGGGGCCGGGCCGACGAGGCCATTCTGCCGCGGGAGCTGACCGTGGTGGGGATCTTTGAAATCGGGCACCAGCAGCTCGACAAGTCGACCGCGATTGTGACCCTGCGCACGATGCAGGACCTGTATGACCTGGGTTCCGGCGTGCACGGCCTGGAGGTGAAGATTGCCCCCGGCCGCGACGTCCAGGCCGTGACCAACGCGATCAACCGGACGCTGGCCCGGGCCCAGGGACGGACCCTTCGGCCGGTCCCCGGACTGTGGGCCCAGTCCTGGAAAACCTCGAACGCGGATTTCCTGTGGGCGGTGCGCATGGAAAAGGCCATCATGACCTTCATTCTGCTGGCCGTCGTGGTGGTCGCCGCGTTCCTCACCATGAGCCTGCTGATCGTGCTCGTGCTCAAGAAGACGCGCGAAATCGGCCTGTTCGCCGCCCTGGGCGCGACCCGGGCGCAGGTGGCCGCGTGCTTCTGCCTGCAGGGGGTCTTCATCGGCATCGTCGGCACGGCCCTGGGCCTGGTCTTCGGCTTCGTCTCCCTGCACTACCGCAACGAGATCATCTCGTTCGTGCTGCGGTTCACCGGCGGCGAGGAGGCCTTCGCCAACGTCTATCAGTTCACCCAGCTGCCCGCGCACACTTCCGGCAGCGACCTGACGACGATCGTCGTTTCCGCGCTCGTGCTCTCGACGCTGGCGGGCGCCATCCCGGCGCTGCTCGCCGCCCGGCTCAATCCGGTGGAGGCCCTCCGCAATGAGTGACGTCCTGACGGCGCGCGGCCTGCGCAAATTCTACCGCTCGGGCGATCGGACGATCGAGGTGCTCCGCGGCGTTGACCTCGCGCTGGCGCCGGGTGAATCGGTCAGCATCCGCGGCGAGTCCGGCTCGGGCAAGTCGACCCTGCTGCATCTGCTGGCCGCCCTGGACCGGCCCGACGCCGGCGAAGTGCGCTGGGAGGGGACGGCGGATTTGGGCGCCCGGCGGCGGGGCCGCTTTGTCGGCATGGTCTTTCAGGCCTTCTATCTGGTGCCCGAACTGTCCGCCCGCGAAAACATCCTGCTCGCCGCCCGGATCGGCGGCGGGATCGGCGCCGAGTCGCGGCAGCGGACCGAGGAGCTGCTGCAGGCGGTGGGCCTGCGGGAACGCGGCCACCATTATCCCGGCCAACTCTCGGGCGGCGAGCGCCAGCGCGTGGCGGTGGCGCGCGCGCTGATGAACCGCCCCCGCCTCATCCTTGCCGACGAGCCCACGGGCAACCTCGACGAGCGCACGGGCGATGAAGTGATCGAACTGCTGATGGGACTGTGCGCGACGACGTCCACCGCCCTCGCGCTGGTGACGCACAACGCGGCCCATGCGGCCAAGGCCGCCCGTTCGCTCCTGCTCCACGAGGGCGTCCTGCGGCCGCTCTGACCGCCCATGGCGAAGCCGAAAATACGCTGCGGAGTGGCGGGCACGGGGTCCCTGGGGCAGCACCACGCCCGCCTCTACACGGAATTGCCCGGCGCCGAGCTGGCCGGAATTTACGAGGCGGACGACGGCCGGGCGGCCGAGATTGCCGCCCGGCACGGCTGCCGGCGGTTTCGCACCCTGGAGGAGATGGGCGCGGCGTGCGACGCGGTTTCCGTCGTCGTGCCCACCGACCGGCACGCCGAAGTGGCGCTCGCGCTCCTGGCCCACGGCTGTCATCTGCTGATCGAGAAGCCGCTCTGCGCGTCCCTGGCCGAAGCCGAGGAGGTCATGGCGGCGGCGCGCAGCCGCCAGTGCCTCGTGCAGGTGGGGCATGTGGAGCATTTCAATCCGGTGATGGCCTTCCTGGAAAAGGAGGTCAGCCATCCCCAATTCATCACGGCGGAGCGCCTGGCCCCCTACCAGTTGCGCGGCACCGAGGTCGGGGTCGTCCTCGACCTCATGATCCACGACATCGGCATCGTTCTCGCCCTGGTGCGCTCGCCGCTGGCGCGGATCGACAGCGTCGGCGTGCGCGTGCTGTCGAAGACCGAGGACATCGCCAACGCCCGGCTGCAGTTCGAAAACGGATGCGTGGCCAATCTCAGCGCCAGCCGGATCAGCCTCAAGCGCGCGCGGGAGATTCGGGTGTTTCAGGACGACGCCTACCTTTCGCTGGATTTCCGCGAACAGACGGGCCACCTGATCCGCAAGAGCGACATCATCAAGTTCGGGCTGAAGATGAAGATCGGGCTCGTGGCGCCCGGCGACTACAGCTCGATTCCCGTGCATCAGATCCCCATCGAGAAGGGCGAGCCGCTCGCGCTGGAGCTGGCCCATTTCGTCGAGAGCGTGGCCCGGGCGCGCCAGCCCAAGGTCAATGCCGCGATGGGCAAGTCGGCGCTCGAGGTCGCGATCGCGATCACCGACCAGATCCGCCGCGCGGCCGAATGAAGCTGGCGCTGCCACCGCCCGGCGGCCGGCCGGACCTGCTGATCATCGCGGGGGAGCATTCGGGCGACGCGCACGCCGCGGCGATGGTCCGGGCGGCGCGGCGGGCGGAACCAGCCTTGCGGGTGTGCGCGTTCGGCGGCCCGGAATTGGCGGCCGCCGGAGCCCAGCTCCTGTGCGACCTGACTTCGGCCTCGGTCGTCGGGGTGGTCGAGGTGCTGAAGAATCTGCCGTATTTTTCGGCGCTGGGCAAAGCGGCCCTGCAGTGGATTCGCGAATACCAGCCGCGCGCCGTGTGTTTCGTCGACTACCCCGGCTTCAACCTGCGGATCGCGGAGGCGCTGCGGCGGCAAGGGTTGAGCCGCAAAGGGGGCGGGACGATCCGCACCCTGTATTACATCAGCCCGCAAATCTGGGCCTGGAAAGGGGGGCGCCGCTTCAGCATGGCGCGCGACCTCGATGCCATGGCCGTGATCTTCCCGTTCGAAGTCGGGTCGTATGCCGATACGCCGCTGCCGGTGGAATTTGTCGGCCACCCTTTTGTGACGGAGGCGGACGGCGACCAGGGGTCGCCCGCCCATTACGCGGCGGACGGGCCGATTCTGCTCCTGCCGGGCAGCCGCCGGCAGGCCGTGAGGCGGATCTTTCCGGCCCTGCTCGCGGGACACCGGGCCGGTCCGAAGCGTCCCGCGGTCGTGTTGTACCCGAGCGCGGCCGTCAAAGAGGTGCTGGAGGCGGAGCTGGCGCGCACAGAGCATGCGGACGTGTCGCTGCAGCCGGTCGCAGCGGCCCGGGTGGGCGCCGCGGCGGTGCTGACCAGCAGCGGGACCATGTCGATGCAGTGTGCGCTGGCCGGAATCCCCGGCGCCATCGTCTATCGGGCCAATCCAGGGACCTATTGGCTCGGCCGAACGCTCCTGGACGTTAAGTACCTCGGCATCGCAAACTTGCTTCTCTCCCAGCCCATGTATCCGGAATACATCCAGCACAAGGCGGCGCCGGGCGCCCTCGCGGCGGAAATTGCCGAATGCCTGGAGAGCCCCGCGCGCCGGCAGCGCGCCCGGACCCAGGCGGAAAGACTCCGCACCGTGCTGGCCGTGCCGCCGGCTGCGACCCCCGCTGCATGGCTGCTGCGCCAGTTAAATTCTAGCGGCGCGGCCGCGGGCCTGATATAGTTCGGATGCTGTGTCAGCCCCGCCCCTAACCCCCGAGCCCCCGCGGGCCCGCCGCTACCGCGTCGTCCCCGTGGCGATCGCCATGCTGGGCGCGGCCCTTGCGGCCGGAGTGTGGGCGTGGCTGAGGCAAGCGCATCCGGGCGATCCGCTGCTGCCCTGGATCCTGGGCGGCGGACTTGCGATGACGGTGCTCGGCGCCCTGCTGGCCAACCGCGCGGGGCGCTCGGAGGCGGCTCTGGAAGGCCAGGCGGCCCTGTTTCAGTTCATCTTCGAGCAGGCTCCCGTCGGCATCAGCTGGCTGCGGAGCGGGGCGGAGCCCAACACGCGCATGGTGAATTCCGAGCACGTGCGCATTTCCGGCGTCACTCCCGACCAGGCCCACGACGTCCGCAATTACTTGGCGATCACCCATCCCGACGACCGGGAGCGCCAGCTGGTCCTGCAGGAGAAATTGCGCCGGGGCGAGATCGACCGCTTCTCGATGGAAAAGCGGTACCTGCGGCCCGACGGCTCCGTTGTGTGGGGCATCCTGACGATCATGGCGGTGCTCGATCCCCGCACGGGCGAGCGCCACGAGGTGAGCACGGTCGTCGACATCACCGAATTGAAGCGCCAGGCGGCGGAGCTGCAGGCGGCGAAGGAAGCGGCGGAGCGGGCGAACCTGGCCAAGAGCCAGTTTCTGGCGGTGATCAGCCATGAGATTCGCACGCCGATGAACGGCGTCCTGGGCATGACGAGCCTGCTGCTCAACTCGCCGCTCAACCGCGAGCAGAGCGAACTGGCGGAAACGATCGCGCAAAGCGCCGAGGCGCTGCTGCGCCTGATCAACGACATCCTCGACTTTTCCAAGATCGATGCCGGGCACCTGGAACTGGAGAACGAGCCTTTCGACCTGCGGGACTGCATCGAGGGAGCGATGGACGTGCTCGCGCCGCAGGCGGCCGCGAAGCCGCTGGAGCTGCTGTGCGACCTGGCGCCGGATATTCCCGCGATCATGATGGGCGACGCGAGCCGGCTGCGCCAGATTCTGGTGAACCTGCTCGCCAACGCCGTGAAGTTCACGGAAGCGGGCGAGGTCGTGGTGGCGGTGCGGCGGGCGGGGGAGCGCGAGGGACGGATCGAGCTGCACTTCACGGTGCGCGACACAGGCGTGGGCATCCCGCGCGAAGCCATGGGCCGGCTCTTCCGGCTGTTCAGCCAGGCCGACGCCTCGACCACGCGCAAGTACGGCGGAACCGGCCTGGGGCTGGCGATCAGCAAGCGCCTGGCCGAGCTGATGGGCGGAAGGATGTGGGCGGAGAGCGAAGCGGGCCGCGGCTCGATTTTTCATTTCACCGTCGTCATGGCGGCGGGCGATCCGGTGCCGGACGTCGATGCCGGGCGTTTTGCCGGCCGCAGAATCCTGCTGGCGGAAGGCAATCCGGCGGCCCGCGAACTGGCCGTGGACCTGCTGCGCCGCTGGGGCTGCGCGGCGGCCGGCGTGGGATCGGGCGAGGAGGCGATTGCGCGCCTGGGGGAGGAGCCGTGCGACGCGCTGGTCGTCGGGGACCCACTGGCGGACATGCGCGGCAGCGAGCTGGCGGAGGAATTGACCTCCTACCGGCAGCTGGCCGCCGTGCCCGTGATCCTGCTTCTGCCCATCGGGGCGGCGCCCCCTTCCACTTCCGAGGGCGGAAACGTCGCCGCTCGGCTGGCCAAGCCGCTCAAGCCCGACGCCCTCCGCCGCGCGCTGGTGCGCCTGTTCGCGGTGCCGGCGACCCGGCCGGAGCCGCCGTCCGAGCCGGCAGCGCCGGCGCCCGCAGCCGCGCGGGAGCGAATTCTCGTGGCGGAGGACAATGCCATCAACCAAAAGGTGGTGCGCCTCATG
>DASRSH010000161.1:0-19116 GCA_035656575.1 Opitutaceae bacterium | reverse complement strand
GGAATCATCCAGGAAGATCGGCGCGGCCGCCATCATGGGCGCCGGCCGGTCCGAAGACGGCCGATCCAGGCGGGCCAGCGCACGGGATGCCAGAGTTCGATCCTGCGGGGCCGCCCTGGGGTCTGCGATGATCGCCCGGAATTCGCGCGCGGCGCCGGGCCGGTCTCCCCAGCGCAGGTTAATCAGTCCCAGGTAATAGCGGACGCCCTGCAGCGAACGAGAGTCGGTTAACCCCGGCATGACCTGCCCGATTTGGGAGCGATCCAATTTCGGAGAAAGGTAAAGCGCCCGGGAGAGCTGGATATAGATGAGCGGATTGTCGGGCTCGAGGTGCAGGGCCCGTGTCAATTCCGCGACGGCGCGGACAGCCTCCCCCCCGCCATCGCCCGGTATTTCTCCTCTGCCGGCGGTCACATCATCCAAGCGCTGTCGCGCCGAAACATAGTACGCATAGCCGTTCTCGCATCCCGCCGCGATGGCTCTCCTATAAAAATTGGCTGCGCCCGATGAATCCCCGGCCCTCAGGGCTTGGCGCGCTTCGCTTGCGAGAACCTGCGGCGAGTCAGGGGCGAGGCGTTTGGCGGCCGCCAGCGCCACAGCTGCCCGAAGCGGGTCCGAGTCCGCCATGACATCGTACCAGGTTGCATCTCGCTCGGCCTCAGACAGAGGAACGTCGTTTAGTTGATGACGCAGCTCCGGGCCGTTGACGGCGATCAACAGGGCTTGCGTGGGATCGGCATGCTGAAGCGCGGCAGACAGTCCGCCCGGATTCAGCCCCAGCCACGCTTCCACGCGGAACTCATCCCGCGCATCCCCGTGAAGCCGTCGGCAAAGGCCGGCCAAGTCCCGCGTTCCTCTCCCCTGTTCCCATCTCAGCAGGAGGGCATGGGCGACGAGCCAGGCTTGGGTATAATAGGGGCCCACGGGATCCTCCGCGGCCGGTCGGTCGACAAAGCCGTAGGTTGCGCGGAAGAATGCCGCCCACGGCATCGCGGGCATCCTTTCCAGCCAGCGGCTGCAGCGGCGATCCAAACGGCCAGCGGCCAAGTCGCCGTTTCGAGCAAAGTCGGCGGTTGAGAGACAGGCACTGATCCCCTGCACCAGCCATCCCGGCGGCTGGCGCAAGATGCGTTCGAGGTAGAGACGAGCCTGAAGCGCCCAAGCCTCTTCCCATCCATCCGCGGGATCGTCATCGAGCGCGAACGCGGTGTCGTGGCAGCCAAAGGACTCTGTTTCCACCCAGTTGACAGCAGTCGCCGCGCCCGCCTGGGTCATGCCGGCCCACGGCGAAGCGGCTTCGCGGAAGAAGACCCACGTGTCGAGCGGCCGGGGCGGGACCGGGCCAAAGATCCGCTCGAACACCTGGCGAAAGGCGGCGCAGCGATAGGCCGAATCCCGCACTTCAGATTGCGGAACCGACGCGCAAACCCTCGTCCCTGGGCTGTCAACGCGGTACCAGGACGACTCGGTCGCGTACAGCGCGGGACCTGCGACCGCAACGATGGTGAGACACCGGGCGAGGGTGAACCGCATCGACGGCGTTCAACCGGGTTTTCCAGCAGAACGCAATACGGTCTAGTGTATGATGGATGACTCGAGCCGGCACCCTTCCACTCCGCTAGTGGGAATTGTCCATCCCGCTTTTGGGAGGCAGCTCCCGCGTGTCTCCTCCTTAGCGAAACCGCAAGGGCGGCTCTCACTGCCTGGCGTGAGCGCCCTTGCGCCCTGCGCGGCGAAACTCGTTCCAGACCAGCCCGGCGGCCGCTATGTCGATCGCGGCCACCGCTCCATAGGCCACGGAGCCGTTGTGAATCCCGCGCCAGCCTTCATAGGCCGCAAACGCGGCCAGGGCGACGATCGCGAGGCGCGCAGCCCAGCGCCACCGCATCCACAGACCGACCACCACGGTCGTCTTGATGATGCCGTGGCCCAGGAGGAACAAGGCGCCGAACACCCGCTGCCGGGGCGACAGATGGCTGAAGGAGTGGCGCACGGCGAGCGCGATGGCGTTGTCCGGGTCGGAGCCCAGAATCGAGCCGGTCAGGCGGTTCGCAAGGCGGCGGAGCCCCGCGGCCGAGTGCACGAAAAACAGGACGGCACCGGCCGTTTCCAGGGCGGCATCCGCCGACTTGAAGGCCAGCGCGACGTAGTACAACCAGTGGAGGGCGGGCCGCATCCATCGCTTCATCGGATAATGGTCCGCTGCCGGCGGGGTGACGTTCACGAAAATCGCCGCCGGAGGGGCGGCCGAACCAGGCAGGAGGTGGGAGGGGAGTCTGCCGGCGGAGTGGGGGTGAAGCCGCCTGCGGAGGGCTCGCACATTTGGATTCACGCAAGGGGTTTCACGGCGCATCTTGGCGAAGAATGAGGCTTTACTTCATGGGCATCGGCGGCACGGCAATGGGCAACGCGGCGCTGCTGCTGCGCCAGGCCGGACACGAAGTCCTGGGCGCAGACACCGCCGTGTATCCCCCGATGAGCGACGTGCTGCGGGCGGCCGGCATTGAAGTCCTGCCGGGATTCGATCCCGACCGGCTTCGCCGCCTCGCTGTGGATGGCGTCGTGATCGGCAACGCCATGACCCGGGGCAATCCCGAAGTTGAATGGCTGCTCGATGCGCGCGCGCTTCCCTTCTGGTCGCTGCCGGAAGTGCTCCGCCGCTTCGTGCTCGAAAAGCGGCGCAACCTCGTCGTCTGCGGGACGCACGGCAAGACCACGACCACGTCGCTGGCCGCGTTTCTGCTGCGCGAGAACGGCCAGGACCCGGGCTTCCTGATCGGCGGCGTGCCGCAGGACCCGCCGACGGGCAACCACCTCGGACGGGAAGCGGATCCCTTCGTCATTGAAGGCGACGAATACGACAGCGCGTTCTTCGACAAGCGCAGCAAGTTCATCCATTACGCGCCGCGGATCGCGGTGTTGAACAACCTCGAATTCGACCATGCGGACATCTTCCGCGATCTGGCCGACGTGCAGCGGACATTTTCGCACCTGGTGCGGATCGTGCCGCGCAGCGGCTGCGTCGTGATGAACGGCGACGACGCGAACCTGGCGGCGCTGGGGCCGATGCCCTGGACGCAGGTCGTGCGGGTGGGCCTGGGCGAGGGGAATGACGTCCGCATTGCCGGGGTGGAGGAATCCCCCGCGGGCGTGACGTTCCAGCTGCGATGGAAGGGGCAGGAGTGGGAGACCGTGCGCTGGTCCCTGCCGGGGATGTTCAACGTGCGCAACGCGGCCATGGCGGCGACGGCGGCCGGCCTGAGCCGGGGAGCCGACCCGCGGTGGCTCAAGCTGGACAGCCTCACGCGCTTCCGGGGCGTGAAGCGCCGCCAGGAGGTCCGCAAGGCCGCGGACGGGCTGACGGTCGTCGAGGATTTTGGCCATCATCCGACGGCAATCGGGGAGACGTTGCGCTCGCTCCGGGCGCGATTTCCGGGCGCGGCGGTGACGGCGGTCTTCGAACCGCGCAGCAACACGGCCGCGCGGAAAACGCTGCAAGCGGACTTTGAGCGGGCCTTGGCCAACGCCGACGAGCTCTATTTGGGGCCGGTCCACCGTTCGCAGACCATACCCGAAGCGGAGCGCTTCAACCCCCAGGAAGTGACGGCGGCCGTGCGCGCCCGCGGCCGTTTCGCCGAGCATTATCCCGACAACCGCGCGCTCTGCGACGCGTTGATCGCAGCCACGCTTCCCGCGGGGCGGCAGCCGCGCGTCGTGGTCTTTTTCAGCAACGGCAGCTTCGACGGCATCATCGACCGCTATTGCGGCGCGGCGGGGTAGGAAGGGGGCAGCGGCGTCCGGCCGCAGCGTTCGGCGCCAAAAGCGGCGGGACGCCGCGGCCACGCTCTACTGCGCCTGCTTGGCCAGCTTGTACGAGCTGGGCTTTTCCCCGGCGGGAAGAGCCAAAAGGTCGTAGTCGCGGCAGCCCGTGATCGTGACGTCGGCGAACTCGCCGACCGGCAGTTCGCGGGGGACATAGACGCGCCCGTCAATGTCGGGAGCGTCGGCCTCGCCCCGGGCGACGCCAGGCTCTTCGACGAGGACGCGGAGCCGGCCGCCGACCCGGGCGGCGGAAACCTCGGCGGCGATCGACTTCTGCAGGGCCATCACCCGGCGCCAGCGGCGCTCCTTGTCGGCGGCGGACACCTGGCCGGGCATCTTGGCCGCGCGCGTGCCCTCTTCCTGGGAATACTTGAAGACCCCCAGGCGCTCAAAGCGGGTTTGGGTGATGAACGCGCAGAGTTCATCCACGTCGGCTTCAGTTTCGCCGGGAAAGCCGACGATGAACGTCGTGCGCAGGGCGATGCCGGGAATCCCCGCCCGGATCCGGCGAATCAGATCCCGAATGTAGTCCCCGCTCGTCTCGCGCTGCATCGCGCCCAGCATGCGGTCGCTGATGTGCTGCAGGGGCATGTCGACGTAGCGGGCCACCTTGGGGCACTCGGCAATCGTCGCGATGAGTTCGTCGCTCCAGTGCGCCGGATGGGTGTAAAGCAGCCGGACCCAGAACTCGCCCTCAACGGCGTTCAATTCGCGCAGCAGCTGCGTCAGCGCCGTGCCGCGGGAGGAATCGACGGGCGCGCGGGGTCCGGCGCGCTGCTCCCAGGTGTCCATCCCAAAATAGGTCGTGTCCTGGGAAATGAGATTCAATTCCCGCACGCCTTCGGCCACCAGCCGGCGCGCCTCGGCGGCGACGCTGGCCACGGTCCGGCTCCGGTGCCGGCCCCGGATCTGGGGAATGATGCAGAAGGTGCAGGGGTGATTGCAGCCTTCGGCGATCTTCACGTACGCGAAATGCCGCGGCGTCAGGCGAAAGCGCGGCGTATCGTAGTCGGGGATGAAAGTCGAACGGGGCGTGACGAAGCTGGCCGGCGCGGCCGCCGCGCCCTCCTTCGCCAGCAGCTCCTGAATGATCGGGGCGACCTTCGTCACCTGGTCCAGCCCGATGAAGGCGTCCACTTCCGGCAGTTCGCCGGGGAGCGCCTTGGCGAAGCGCTGCGACATGCAGCCGGCGACGATCAGCTTCTGGTTGCGCCGGCGCTTGCGCATGCCCCGCTGCTCATGCGCTTCCAGGATGTGCCCGATCGATTCCTCCTTGGATGAATCGATGAACGAGCACGTGTTCACGATCACCACATCCGCGGTGTCGGCCTCGGGCACCACCTGCATCCCGGCCTGGTGGAGGTGCCCCACCATGATCTCGCTGTCGACGAGGTTCTTGGCGCAGCCGAGCGAGATCAGGCTGACCTTGATCACTTCTTCGCTTTGGCGGCGGCCGCCGCCGCGGCGCGCTTGCGCTTGAGATAGGCGTGCCGGCGTTTCCGTTTGATGACCTTGTTGTACTGTTGGCTCATAGGATGAGGGAGAAAACGGTCAATCGTCCGCATACGGCCGAGCGAGTCAAGAGCGCTTGGTGCGCGGACGCCGCCTGGGCTATATCTCTAACGCAGAAGCGATTCCGCGTGCGTTTGAGGCCGCGGACTGACACATCCTCCAGCCACGCGATGATCCTCGAGGTGGCCGTACTCAACGTGAAGCCGGGGCAGGAAGCGGAGTTCGAGCGGGATTTTGCCGCGGCCTCCCGGTTCATTGGCAGCAGCCCGGGTTATCTCTCGCACGAGTTGCTCCGGTGCCTGGAACAGCGAAATCGCTTCATCCTGCTGGCCCGGTGGGCAACGGTGGAGGCGCATACCGAAGGATTCCGCAAGTCGCCGCAGTATGCGGAATGGAAGCGAATGCTTCACCACTACTACGACCCGTTCCCGCTCGTGGAGCATTATGCGCCCGTTCATCGCTCCAGCGGCCCGGCCGCGCTTCGCGAGTGAACGGGATAAGATTCTCCGGGCCGGGGCGCTTGGGGTTTGGCTGCCTTGCGCCGCGCGAGCACCAGTCCCCCGGCTGCGAGGATCCCGGCGCTGGCGGGGCCGTGGTTTTCCGTCCGACAGAGTTGGTCGGGCAGAGACCAACGGCCCGGATCATTGAGCGTCGGGTCCCTTGCGATGGATTTGAAACACGATCGGGACCTGCAGATGGTAAGGGACCGGCCGGCCGTTGCTTAACGCCGGAGCAAACTGCCAGTGCATCACCGCGCCCACAGCCGGCCCAAAAAAGCCCGGAAAGCTCGCCGAGAGCCCTCTGACGTTTTCGACCTTGCCCGACCTGTCGACGAGAAAATCCACGATCACCGTTCCATGCAGGCGGAGGAATTGATAGCTGGCGGGATAGACGGGCGAAGGTGTCACGATGGGTCTCGCCGCCCGGGTTCCGCCCCCTGCGGCCGGCGTCTCGCGCGCGGCGTCGGGGCTGCGTTGAGCGGCCGCTTTGACATGATCCGCCCGTCCCGCGGGCAATTGCGATCGAAATGGAGACGAAGAGCCGGTCCATGCCACTCGCGACCGCGCCATCCAGAAGTCCGCCTGCTCGGCTGTATCCATGAAGGAAGTGTTCCCTTCCGAGATGCGCCGCCGGATGTTTCGAGCGAGGAAATACATGGCTGGCGCGTAGCCTCTTTCCGCGCTCGCGCGCAGCCAGGTATCGGCCGAGGCCAAATCGCGAATGCTGCCCAGGCCCTCGGCGTAGAGCAGTCCGAGATAGCACATGGCGCGCGCGTCGCCCCGTTCTGCCGCGTCCGCGAACATGTTTCGCGCGGGCATCACCTCCTGGGCATTGCCTGCCCTGGCCAGGAGGGCGATCGCCTGATCCGTCTCGTAATAGGATATCTGGGTGGTCGAAAATGAGGTCACCGGCGCGACCGGCACCGCCCGCGGCTGCGGAAGTTCCTGATCGAGCGACGGCACCGAGGCCGGCGCCTGCACCGGGACAGCCCCACGCTCCGCAATCTGGCGCCGCCTTTTGAAGGCAGCGGCGGATAGACTCGCCACGATCACGAGAACCGCACAGGCGATTCCGACCGATGGACGACCAATCCGCACCCAGCGCCCATTGGCGGCCGCTGCGCGGCGCCGATGGGCGGCCAACGCAAAAGATACGTCCAGGTCGTCCGGGTACTGGCCGAGGTAGCGAAGCGCGTCGTCCTCGGCGGCGGGCCCATCGGTCACCAGCGCCAGCAGCATGCGCAGGCGGCCGGAATACCGGTCTGATGGATCCACCGCTTGCGCCTCGCGGCAGAGGCCGTCGATTTCTTTCGGCGGCCGGTCACGCGCGACCGCCAGCATGATCCGGTCGCGCAGGACCCTCGGATCGCGCGGCTGCGCCGACCAGGCCGAACGCAGCGCTTCATCAGCCCGCCTCCAGTCGGTCCGCGCCATGAAAAACTCCGCCGCCTCCACCAGTTCGCTGACGTTCGCCGGCCGTCCGATCCGCTCCCGCATCGCGTCCCGCGAAAGCGGCGAATCCGCTTGTGCCGCCAGCAGGGCAATCCATTCGGCCGATCCTGGATGGGGCCGCCACGTATGATGGTTCGCGCGCAGCCAAAGGCCGACCTCGCCGGTTCTGGCGTGCCTCAGCCACGTGGAGAAGGCGGCGCGCTGCTCCGCGCTGGCCCGAGAAGCCTGCACTTCAATCAAGACGGCGGGACGACAGCCGAGCACGGTAAAACACCGGAAAAAGCGGAGAATAACCGTCCCTCCCACTGCTTTTGGCGCCCAGTTCGGCTTGAAGCTTCGAACGGGCCCGGGTGCGACAAAAGTGGCGGCGACCCTCCGCGACATTGCGAGATAAGAAATCCATAAGATCGCGCTGGCCAGAGGCGCCAACCATAGCTCCGGTCCGGAGCGAAGCTTGTACTCCGCGGGCAGAGCCAGCCAGTCGCAAAAGTGATAAACCGTCAGGCCAGCCAGCAGCGTCGCGTAGATGAGAGGGAAACGGCGATCGCGGCGGAAAAATGCAGCCGTGGCGGCGATGCTGATCGCGACAAAGGCCCAAGAGCAGAAGATCTCCCCCACCACGAGGTGGCTGAGCAGACTGCCTCCGCGGATTCGGCTCAACCGGTCCCACACGCGGGCATCCACAAATTTCCCCGTCAGCATGATCGTCTCCACCGGCAGAGCGAGTGCGACCACGACCACGGCGAGGGCCAGAACGATCAGCCAACCCCCAAGTCCCGACAGGCGGGGCCTCACGCCGAGCGCCGCGACATCCGGCCGCCGCGGACGGGCGCGCGCCAGCCCGGCGAGGGCCAGCCCGGCCAGCACCCCGAGAAGCGCAGTCCCGAGTGTGAGCGCGCTGGGGCGAAAGCGGCTCGTCGTGTCCGGGATGGCGCCGGCAATGGTAAGTTCAAAGCCAACCGCATCGCGCAAGCGCCGCAAATCCTCGGAGTAGGAGTCAATCTCCGACGCGGGCACATAGTCGCGCAGCGTATGCAGCCCCCATTCGATAATGGCCTGGTCCCCCCTCTTCGCTATGCGGGAGTAGCCGCGGAAGGCTGCATCACTGATTTCGAGCTGCGACGATGTCACCGGCCAGCCTTTGGGCAGAGTCACGTCCGCTTTGTAATCGAAATTTACGGGGTGGCGGACGCCCAGCGCCGTCGTCCGGTTGATGGACGCAGGCGCCCTCATATAATCGCGCATCCCCACCGGATACACATATGCCGCCCGTTTGGCCTGGTCATTCGTCCGGCGAAAGAACTCTCCAATCAAGTAGTGCCCCTTGACCACGAGGTGGTTGCTTTCCCGATCGTCAACCCACTCGAACGGCGCCCGGGTTCGCAATTGGCCGTAAACGGTGGCGCGATAATTGAGGTAGTCGCGCTCCACCTCGTCGCGGGCCCGGTGCCGCAGCAGGCTGCGCACCTCGTCAGCCTGCCCTCCCGTGTACCGTGTGGTCATTTCGAGGGGAACCGGCTGATTGACGTCGTTCACCTTGAACGATTCCGTGGTCGTCGTCGTGGGAATGGCTGCCGTCGGGCAAGTCACGCTTTGCAGGGCCCCGATGCCGCGGGCGATCGGCAAGGCCCACTCGTATTCAGGGATGTAGCGGCCATCGATGGCGCCGCCCTGGTCGCTGATGGTTGAATCGAGCCACAGCGTGCGCCCCTGCCAGATGACCCGCGCAATGACGTGATTGAAGACTTCGACGCTGGGACTCCACTCGGCGATGGTCCGCCCTCGCCACGTGTGCGTAAGAGCAGGCACTGCCGTGGGAAAACCCGCCGCCCGCAAGAGGGCGCACAGGAGCCGCGTCTTGTCTTTGCAGTCGCCAAAGCGCTGCCGCAACACCTGCTCGGGCGGACTGGGCCGGTGGGACCCTGTGCCCATCTCGATGCCCAAGTAGCGGATGTCGTTTTGGACAAAGTCGAGGATGGACGCCATCTGCTCGCCGGCCGTGCGCTTCCCGGCGATCAGCGCCTGCGCCTGAGCGGCAACGCCGGGGCTAGGATGGTCCGGCAGCGCGTAAAGAGGCAGCGCCCAGCCGACGACGTCGGACCAGTGTGCATACTCGCTGACTTCCAACATGGGATAGGGCTCCCACCAGGTTGGCAGGTCGGGATCGAGGTCGATCGGGGTCAGGTGAGACGCCGTCCACTCGTAATCGCGGATTCCGTCGTGCTCCCGCATCGTCTCCTGCAGAACGGCGCCAGCAATCGGTCGAAAGGCGAGCGGGCGCGACGCTGGGACCAGCACGCGCACCCGCTCCCGTTCGATGGGCGCGTTCCACCGGACAACCGGATCGGCCTCGAAGCGGCCATGAAAAATGGGATTCCGCCCGTGAACGGTGTAGGCAAATTCCACCTCATCGCCCACCCGGATGTCGTCAAGCAGAGCCAGGGCGGTCAGGCGACCGTTGTATTCAAAACGGTCGAGATCCTTTTCCTGCTGAATGACCTTGAATCGATCGAGCGTCAGCCGATCCAGCGTCACGCCGTTGCGCAGGACCCGCAGCAGGTGCAAAGTGACGGTTTGATAAGTCGGGTCGTAGTCGACCGACGCCTGCGACAAGGACTGCAGGCCGGCGTTGTCCGTGATCCGGTAGCAGTAATGGCAATAATCTTCCTCGGTGGCGACGTCGTACTGGATATCGTCCAGGAGCCAATCCACCCCTTCCCGCGCCTCGGCATTTCCCGGCGAGGGAGGCTCGGGCCTCATGAGCTCCACCCAGGCTGGTGTCGGGCCCACCGAGATCGACCGAAAGTTCGCGGCCGCGGCGGACCCGGTCCCCGCCAGCCCCAGTGCCACCACTGCCCAATGCCGCCATGAAATTACATCCATCTGACAACGTTCTGAAGAATCTCCGAGCCTGGGGCAATAGTGCTTGGAAAGGACTGTGGCCCGTAAGCCTTGGAAGGCCAGGGGCCGGCGAGGATCTGAAGGTGTTCCGAGGGTCAGAGGGATGGATGTGAGCCCACCGCCGGCGCGACCCAGCGCCCTTTCTTTCTGCGCGAAGGGCTAAAGGCGTCGGGGCGCGCCCCTCCCGCAGGCTTTACATGTCGGCGGGGCCGCGCAACGCTGACACTCCCCTATGTTGAAATCCCTTGCGCTTCTTGGTTTCGGTGCGGCGATGGTTCTCGCCGCCGACGCCGCCCCGAATCAGGCCTGGTGGAACGCGGATGCCTATCGCACGCCGCCGCCCAATCCCAAGGCCGACGTCCTGCCGTTGATTTCGGTCAGGGGGAACCGCTTTGTGACGCCCGACGGGCATCCGATCCTATTCCGGGGCGTGTCCATCGCAGATCCGGACAAGCTGCTCAATCAGGGCGAGTGGAATCAGGCCTTCTTCGCGGCGGTGAAGAATTACGGCGCCGACCTGGTGCGCATTCCCGTGCATCCGACGGCGTGGCGCCATCATGGGCCGGCCGAGTACACCCGCCTCCTGGACCAGGCGGTCGATTGGTGCACCGACCTGGGGATGTACGTCATCATCGACTGGCATTCGATCGGCAACCTGATGACCGGCATGTTCCAGGATCCGATGTACGACACGAGCCAGCAGGAGACCTTCGACTTCTGGCGGCGCATGGCGCAGCACTTCGACGGCAACCATACGGTCGCATTTTTCGAGTTGTTCAACGAACCGACGGACTTTCGCGGCAAGCTCGGCGACTTCAGCTGGACGGCGTGGCGCAATCTGAACGAGCAGATGATCGGCATCATCCGCGCCTTCGACACCGAGACCGTTCCGCTGGTGGCGGGCGACGACTGGGCGTACGACCTCGACCAGGTTCACTATGAGCCGATCCGCGCCGCCAACATCGGCTACGTCACCCACCCGTATCCCATGAAGCGCACGCGGCCGTGGGAGCCGAAGTGGGACGAGGATTTCGGGTTTGTGGCCGAGAATTATCCGATGATCGCCACCGAAATCGGGTTTTGGGACCGGCCGGGCGAGAAGATCACCGACGACTCCTACGGCAACCGCATCACGCGCTACCTCGAGCGCCGCGGCATCAGCTGGATGGCCTGGGTCTTCGACCCGCAGTGGGACCCGTCGCTGCTGAAGAGCTTTGACGGCTTTGCGCTCACTCCCTGCGGCGAGTTCTTCAAGGCGGCGCTGCACCGCCCGCCGGAGCCGGTGATGGGCGCGGCGGGTTCGGCCCCGTCCGGCGTCGGCCAGCTCAAGTGAGCAGGAAGCCGAGCTGGCGCGCCAGCGCGTGGCGCTTGATGCCGTAAAACGCGGCCAGGTCCCGCACGCGCACGGCCCGCGCCGCATCGCCCCGGGGGTGCGCCTTGACCGCGGTGATCATCAGGTTCTTGGCCGTGTGCTCGGTGGAAACAAATTCGAAGGCCTTGGTGCGGTAGCCGGCCCATTCGAGCAGTTCGACCCGCAGGGCGTCCGTCACGAATTCGGCCTGGCGCTCCTGAAAGATCCCGTGGCGCAGGGGTCCGGCGAGCACCGCGGGCGCGCGGAGCTGGCGGCGCAGCTCCTTCTGGCAGCAGGGGGCCACGACGAGCAGCGAGGCGCCCGCCTCGATGCCCTTGGCCAGGGCGTCGTCGGTGGCCGTGTCGCAGGCGTGCAGCGCGATCATGATATCCACGTTGGCGAGCGGCGTGGCGGCGATCGTCCCGGCCTTGAACTCGAGCGCGGGAGCAAACCCGTGTTCGGCCGCGGCGCGGTTGCAAAAATCAACCAACTCGGGGCGCGCTTCGACGCCGGAGATGTGGGCCCCGGGCCCGAGCACCGCGGCGAGGGCGAACGTCAGGTAGCCCTTGCCGCAGCCCATGTCCACCACCTCCAGGGGCGCGGTGAGGGCGCTTTCGGCCAGCAGATGCTGCACCACCTCCGCGAAGCGCTCGATCTGGCGGAATTTTGGCGCCATGCCCTCGTCGGGCTTCCCGGCCGCGTTCGTGACTCTGAGCGTGCGCAGCCAGGGCGCGCCCGGCGGAATCGCCCGTGCCTTGGCCTTGTCATGGGACGGAGGCGCGACGTCGGGCGAGGGCAATGCCACCGTCAGGCGCGCCTTCCCGCGGGGATGGGACTCGAGCTGGACCGTTTCCGCGGCGGTGAACAGGTGCGCGTCGAGAAAGCCCGTGCCGATCAACGGCTCGAGGATGGCGACGGCGGCGGCCGGCAGGTGGTTCTTGGTCACGTCGCGGGTGGCGTGCCGCCAGACGAAGCTCAGATGGGGGCCGGTCTTGAGCTGCACGGGGCGGACGAAAAGATTGCGCAGCGTCGCCTCGGCGCCCCGGTATCGGCCCAAAGTCAGCTTGCGCAGGGTGCCGTTCCTGATGGCCGCCCGCATCCGTTCGCAGAACTGTTCCCGGGCGTCGGTCATTGCGCGAACCATCGCCGCAAGGACGGGGAAGGCAAGTGGAAGCGGCGCCGGATCGGCGGGATCATGACTTGGCCGCGCTCAGCCGCTTCAGGGCAGCGGCCGCGGCCGCATTGCGCGGATCGAAGCGCAGGGCGGCCGCGTAGGCCGTGCGGGCGAGCCCGGGCTCGTGCTTGTTTTCGAAGATCCTTCCCAGCCGGCACTCCTCCCGGGCGCCGACGAATGGGTCCTGGCGGCCGATGGCCGCCGCCTCTTCCTGGGCCCGGCTCTCATCCCCCAAAGGCCACGGCGCGATGCCGTAGAACTGCATCAGCTCCTCCCGGGCGTCCACATCGGCCGGATTGAGCTGCACGGTCTTTTCGAGCGCGTCGCGTCCGCGCACCGCCATGAAATAGGACCGTTCGTGGTCGGCCACGCGCAGGCAGGTGCCGCCGTAGTCGCCCCAATACCCCGCGTTGCCGGGATCGAGCCGGGTGGCCTGCTGAAACAGGGCGAGCGCGTCGCGCAGCGCGGTCGGCTTGCCCGAGTGGAGGGCATCAAGCCCGGCTTGATGTAGCCGGGCGGCTGGGGCGACAGGGAGAGGGACGGGAGGGGCGGCGGCTGAAAGCAGCGCGCCGGCCAGGAGGCCGCGCCACATACGGCTAACTGCGGTGGTAGGCGCTCTTCAACTGGGCGGCAACGTTCGGAGGCACGAAGTGGCCGACATCCCCGCCGTACTTGGCGACCTGCTTGACGAGCGACGAGCTCGTGTAGCTGAATTGCTCGTTGGGCATGACGAACAGCGTTTCAATGGCCGGCTGCAGGTGCCGGTTCATCAGGGCCATGTTGAACTCGAATTCGAAGTCGGAGAGGGCGCGCAGTCCGCGGATGATGGCGTCCGCCTTCTGCTCGCGGGCGAAGTCGACCAGCAGCCCCCGGAATTCCGTCACCGTCACGTTGGGCAGGGGGCGCACGCTCTCCTGGATCATGGCCATGCGCTGCTCGGACGAAAACAGGGGGTCCTTGCCGGGGTTATGGGCCACGGCGACCGTGACCCGATCAAACAGCTTCGCCGCCCGGCCGAGGACGTCCAGGTGCCCGTAAGTGATGGGATCGAAGGTGCCGGGGTAGATGCAGTGACGCATGGGTCGGGCGCAGTCCAGCACAACGGACGCTTGCATTCAAGGCGGGTCAGGTTGTGCTGTGAACTTTCCGCCGGCGCGCATGAACCTGCCCAACGCCATCACGCTTTCCCGGATACCGATGATGTTCGTCATCGTGTGGCTGATGTACTGCCATTTTCCGTGGGCGGCGACGGCGGCGTTCGGCCTCTTCATCCTGGCGGCGATCGGGGACTGGCTCGACGGGTACATCGCGCGGCGGCGCCACCTGGTGACCAACTTCGGCAAGCTGATGGATGCGCTGACCGACAAGATCATGGTCCTGGGGGTCGTGATCGGCTTCGTCGGCATCGTGCGCAACGTCGGCGGGACGATGCGCAGCGAAATCCCCATTCCCCTGGCGCTCGTGACCCTGTGCCGGGAATTCCTGGTCACGGGCATGCGGATGGTGGCGGCGTCCAAAGGCGTGATCGTCCCGGCCGACCGCGGCGGCAAGAGCAAGACCGTGACCCAGCTCATCGCCCTGGGCTTCCTGCTCGCGGCGCCGATGGTGCGCTGGGACTGGCCCCGGGCCTTCGCCCGCGACTTTACGGTTTTCAGCATGCGGGTGCATTGGATCGGCGAGGCCATTTTCTGGATCGGCACGGCCCTCGCCGTCTGGTCCGGCGCGCGCTATGTGACGCGCTACCGCAAGGTGGTCTTTGCGGACGCCGCCGGATGAGCCTGCGCCAGCCGATCTGGCCGCGCTTTCTGCCCACCGCGACCGTGGTTTCGCTGGCGACCCTGGGGCCGCTCGGCCGGCGCCTGCCGGCTCCGGGCACGTGGGGCTCGGCGGCGGGGCTGCTGTACTTTGCCGTCGTGTTCCTGCGGGTGGGGGACGACATGGGTCCGATCGGGATGGCGATCTTCATCCTGGCGGTCACGGCCGCGTTGGGCTACCTGGCGGTCGCCTTGTGCGGAGAGGCGGAGTTTCGCCTGGCGAAGAAGGACCCCGGCTGCGTGATTCTGGACGAATGCATCGCCATGCCGCTGGTCTTTCTCGGCGCTCCCGGCCTGCTCGAGTGCCTGCCTCCGGGATGGCACGATGGCCGGTTTGACTGGAGCCGCGTGGCGGTGGTCGCCGCCGGTTTCCTCCTCTTCCGGTTCTTCGATGTCCTGAAGCCGCTGGGCATCCGCCGGCTCCAAGCGCTGCCCGGAGGCTGGGGCATCGTGGCCGACGATGTGGCCGCGGCCCTCGCGGCCTGCGCGGTTCTCAACCTGGCCCGGCTGGCGCTGTAGAGGAGATCAGGTCCGGGCGGTTCCGCGCCGCGGCGCGCAGCCCCGGGGGGCGGAGAGGGTGGCTCAACGGGAAAACAGCCCCGCGAGGACGGGGGTGCCCGCGCCGTCGCGGCTGCGAACGCCGAAGCCGAAGTCGCCGTATTCCCAGACCGCCCAGCCCCAGCCGCGCCGTTCCGCCGCCGTGCGCACGGTTTGGATCCAGCGCCGCTTCGAGTCGGCGGGGGCCGGCTGATAGACGCCGAATTCCCCCACGTACACCTCGATTTTCGGCGCGTGCCGCGCCAGCCAGGCGGACACGCTGGCAAAGGTGGCTTCGATCTGCTCGGCGTTGATCGGATCGCCGGGGTGCAGGTGCAGGGTGAAATTGGGCAGGGTGTAGCCCGTCACGTCCGGCACTACGCCCGGGAAGGTGACGGGAGGCAGATCCCGCTTGAAGCCGACCCACGGGGCGCCTTGGTGGGTGAAGATCAGCGGCTCGTAGAAATGGATGGTGAGGGCGACGTTCGGGTCGTCGGGCAGGACGACGTCGTCGACCGTGTGGAAGCTGCTCCACTTGTTCGATGTGACGTAGACAATCCGGGTGGGATTGCTTTCGCGAATCACCGCCAGCAGGTGGTGCATGACCGGGTTGAGCAGCCGGTTCTCCGGGGCGACGGGCTCATTGAGGATTTCGAAGCGCACGTTTGGGCCTTCGCCGGCGAAATGCCGGGCCATCAGCCGCCAGCAGTTCGCGGCCTTGGCCTCGATGGCCGGGTCCGTGTAGATCCGGCTGTCCCCGCCGTTGGCATTGAAGTCGCCGCCGGGCAGGAAGTGGGCGTCGAGCACCACGCCCAGCCCGCGGGCCCGCGCCCACCCGATCGCCGCGCTGATCGGCGCGACCTTGGCCTCGTCGAGCGTGCCGTCGGGCCGGAGGCACTGCCGAAAATCCACCGGCAGCCGGATGTGGTCGAAGCCTTGGCGCGCCAGCCAGTCGATGTCGGACGGACCGAACCACGGGGCGGCATAAGACAGGCGGCCCTCGTTTTGCGAAAGCCAGTGCGAGACGTTGGCCCCGCGTTTGAAGGTATAGGCCGGGTCCGCCGCCAGCCGCACCGAACTGATCGCGGCGGCGAAAATGAGGCCGCCGGCGAGGAGGAGGCGCCGGAACGGGAACAGGACAGCGAGGTTTTTCATGGGAAAGACTGCGCCGCGCGGAGGATCGGCTCCGCGCCCGCTCAGGGCTTGGGACGGGCGAGATAGCGCACCGCGGCGTGGTAGCCCTCAAAGCCGAGGCCCGTGATCACGGCGTCGCAGGCGGGGGCGGTGAGGGACTTATGGCGGAAATCCTCGCGGCGGTAGATGTTCGAGATGTGCACCTCGACCGTGCGCAGGTGCGCCCCCAGCAGGGCGTCGCGCAGGGCGACGCTCGTGTGCGTGAGGGCGCCGGGATTGATGGCCAGCCCGTCGAAACGGCGGTCCGCCAAGCTGGCGATCCGGTCGATCAGGGCGCCCTCGTGGTTGGACTGGAAGAATTCCAGCTCGGCCTTCCCCTCGAACTCCGCGCGCAGGCCCTTCTCCAGGTCGGCCAGGGTCGCGGAGCCGTAGATCTCCGGCTCGCGCAAGCCCAGCCGGTCGAGATTGGGGCCGTTGAGGATCGCAATTTTCATCGGGCGGCGGTCAGAAGGGGTTGGCGGTCGGGACGAACGTCCAGGGCAGATTGAAGCGGGCCGACAGCTCGGCGGCAAGCGCGCGCACCGCGTGCACTTCAGTGGCGTAATGGCCGCAGAGGTACAGATTCAGCCGCTCCTCCTGCGCGCGGTTGAAATGCTCCTCGCGCAACTCGCCGGTGACCAGGGTGTCCACCCCGTCGAGCGCGGCGAGGGCGCCGCTGCCGCTGCCCGAGCAGAAGGCGACTTCGCGCGGCGTCTCCGTCCCGAACTCCAGCGCGGTCACGCGCGGATAGTGCTTTTCCAGCCGCGCGCGCAGCTCGGCCCGCGGCAGCCCGCCGGCCGCGATCAGGCCGATGTCGCCGCCCGGATTGGGGATGAAGCCGCGCCGGGGGGCGAGCCCGGCCTGCCGCGCCAGCAGCGCATTGTTGCCGATCTCGGGGTGGGCATCGAGCGGCAGGTGGGACGAGTAAAGGGCGCAGTTGCCCCGCAGCAGCGTGGCCACCCGCTCATACACGGGTCCGGTCAGCGGCCGGGGCATGTCCCAGTACATCCCGTGATGGACGATGAGAAAGTCGATCCCTTGCGCGGCCGCGGCGCGGAACGGCTCCACGCCGGCGTCGACGGCGGCGCCGATGCGGGACACCCGCCCGTCGTTGGCCATCTGCAGTCCGTTGAAGGCGCCGGGAGCGTCCGTGAACTGCGCGCGGCGCGTGCGCTGGTCGCAGTAGGCGACGAGGTCGTTGAGGTGCGGCATGCCGCCCGCAAAATTCAGGGTTGCAGTCCCCGGAGGCGAGCGCCGAAATGATCGTCCCCCTTATGCGTCGCATTGCTTTTGCGTGGCTGGCCCTGGCGGCGGGCGCGCCCGCGGCCGAAATGCCCCTCGTCAATCCGCCGGCGTGGGGCCGGGTGATCAGTCCGGCCACCCGGGGCGCCATCGATGTCCGGCAGACCGAACGCGGCGCCTTGTCCATCCGGATACGGCTGGAGGGAATGCTCCCCGACCATCCGTACATCCTGTGCCTGAACGACCGGCCAAACCATCCTGGCAACGAATGGCTGTCCAGCGCGGTGCCGGGTCACGCCGAGGAGCACTATGTGGACTTTGCGCGTGTGGTCACGGATGCCCGGGGGCGGGCGAAGGCGCGGGTCGCCGTTCATCTTCATCCCGGCTTCTACAATGTCCGGTTCTACGTCAAGGATCCGGACGATTTCAAGATCGTGCTCTACCACGATTATTTCGATGTCTTCGTAAAATGAAACTCCTCCTCTGTCTGGCCGCGCTTCTGGCCGCTCCGCTGGCCTGGGGCCAATACGAACACGCCGAGCCCGTCACGCCCGACGCGATGCCTGAAACGCGAGCCCTGCTCAAGTTTCTCCAGTCGATCTCCGGCACCTATACCCTGACGGGCCAGCACAATTTTCCCGCCACCCACGATCGCAACAGCGTCTTCGTCGGTCAGTACACGGGCAAGACGCCGGTGATTTGGGGCAGCGATTGGGGCTTTGCGGGCAAGGGTGACACCGATTCGTACCTGGTCCGGCCGGAAATCGTCAAGGAAGCCATCCGGCAGAACCGCCTGGGCTCGATCATCGCCCTGTGCTGGCATGCCATCCCGCCGACGTCGACCGAGCCCGGAACCTTCCAGCCCCTGCCGGGGGCCGATCCGAATCAGCTCAAGAGCGTGCAGGGCAAGCTCCTCGACTCCCAGTTCCGCGACATTCTCACCCCGGGGACGGCCCTCTACAAGCACTGGTGCGAACAGGTCGACGTCATCGCGGGCTACCTGAAGCAGCTGCAGGACGCGCATGTGCCGGTGCTGTGGCGGCCTTACCATGAGATGAACGGCGACTGGTTCTGGTGGGGCTACCGGACCCAGGAGCCCTACACGACCCGCGCGCTTTACCGGCAGGAATTCGACCGCTTCGTGAACGTCCATCACCTCAAGAATCTCCTGTGGGTTTGGAACGTCGACCGGCCCAGCCGACCGGGCATGGAGTACGACAAGTATTTTCCCGGCGTCCAGTATTGCGACATCGTGGCCCTCGACGCCTACAACCGGGACTTCGGCCAAAGCTACTACGACACGCTCGTGCGCCTCTCGCAGGGCAAGGTGATGGCGCTCGCCGAAGTGGGCAATCCGCCGACCCCCGACGTGTTCCTGAAACAGCCCCGCTGGACTTACTACATGATCTGGGCGGGCTTTGACGAAGCCACGAGCCAGGCCGAGTTTTCCCGGCTCTACTCCGATCCGCGCATCCTCAATCTGGACGACCCCGCCTATTGGACGGCCATCCAGCCGTACCGCGATGCGGCCGGATTTCCGCCGCTGCGTTTCCGGACCGCCCCCAGGAACCTGACGGGCGCGTGGGTTCTGGACCGGGAGCGGACCGTGCTGGGCCAGATGGGAGCCGGCTACACGCC
>DASRSH010000160.1:0-5255 GCA_035656575.1 Opitutaceae bacterium | reverse complement strand
GGTCACCCTGGTTTAACGGCTACATGTTTTGGGTAACGGCCTTCCGAGTCTGCCTGGCACGAAGCGTGAAAATTTCCTTGTGTAAATATCCCCGGGGGTTCGGGGGGCAGCGCCCCCCGAGGCAAAGAGAGAGTGTGCGCGCCTCTTGGCGCGCACCGCTGCGCCGCCGGACCGACGGGATGGCACCGGCGGAATCTCCGGGACAGGCACCCTGCGAACCATCAACGACCTCCTACCCGTAATGGTACCGGCAGGAGGCGATCTCCACAGCCTGGCTCTCTTCCGTGCCGACCACGCGATAGACGACGCGGTGCTCCTCGGTGATTCGGCGCGACCACCAGCCTGACAGGTTCTCTTTCAACGGCTCCGGCTTGCCGATTCCCTCGAAGGGCGACCGGCGGATGTCCTTGATGACCAGATTCAGGCGGCGAAAGACGTTCCGGTCGCTGGTGAACCAGTGCTGGTAGTCTTCCCACGCGTCGCCGGAGAAGCGCAGTTCCATGTCGGCCAACTATGCCGCGGCCTGGTCGTCCTCGATGAGCTCGTGAACCTCACCCTGGCCGGCTTCGAGCTGGCGGATGGACCGCATCAGCCTTTCCGCGTTGCGCGGGCTGCTGAGCAGGCGGACCGTCTCCTGCCAGCCGGCAAACTCCTCCGCCGACAGCATCACCACGTCGCCTTTGCCGTTCTGCCGCGTGACCAGAAGCGGCGCGCGGCTTTCCGCCGCCTCGTCCAGGTAGCGGGCGAGGTTCTGGCGCAGGTCGGTGTAGGAGACATGGCCCATGGTGCGGCTCCAGGAGGAAACAGGCGCGGCTGATTTGCTGCGTACGTCTACCTGTACGTGTCAAGATGGCCGCTGAATGTGGCGGCGTCAAGCCGTCGCTCCCGGGTTTCAGACACCTCCAGAACCTGCAAGACATCGGAACCTAAAGCGCTCTGTTGTTTTCGTCTCGACGCCTAACCTTCTGTGCTATCGCGGTTTCCTGATGATAGCTTCCGCCCCTGATCTGGCCGGCCTTACACCCTCCGCCGCGGCGGTGCCGCGCCGTGCGCCCGACGATGACACGACCCGGCATCCGCTGCTCACCCCGCTCGCCGAGGCGCAGGATGCCGTCGCCCGGCTGGAAGCGTCGGCGGCGGCGGCCTCCCCTGCCGTGGTCGAGGGCCTGCGGGCCCGCGTCGCCTTCCGCGAAGCCGCCGGCTGGCTCGGCCATGCCCACATCTGGGTTCACCCGCGCGACCTCACCCTCCGCGACGCCGGCGTGACCGGCTCCTACGCAGCGGCAGCCCTGGCCAATCGCCTCGATTCCGAGCTGCCGGCCATGACCATGCAAGGCGCCAGCCCCGATGTCGTCCCGTCCGACGATGTGGCCGCTGCCGCGCTCCGTCTGGCCCGGCTCTGGCGCCGGCTCGCCGAGCACCGCACCTGGCGCCCGATCCGCGACCCGCCGGCGGTGCGGCAGACGCTCGCATCCCTGGGGTGGCCGGCCGCCGGTGACGACGACGCCATCGGCGACTGGCTCGCCTCGATCGCCGCGCGTGATCAGGGACCGGTGCTGATCCGGGCGGCACGCGGCGCCCGGACCTGGATCAACCGGCAGGGTCACGCTGATCCGCTCGCCGCGGACGGCGTGTTCCTCGCTGCCTGCCTCTGGCGCGAGGCCGGCTTCGGCCGCGACATCCCCCTGCCCTTCTGGTCGGCCCCGGTCCAACTCCACCATCGCCTGGCGCTGCAGGTCGGCACGGCGTGGGTGGCAGGTTTCCTCGCCTGCATCGCCGCCGCGGCACGCGCCGCACGCGAGGAACTGGCCGGCCTGCTGCGGGCGGAAGCCGCCGGAACTGCCCTCGCCCGCACCGCGCGCTCGCATCTGCCGCAGGCGCTCGATCACGTGCTCCGCTCCCCGGTCGTCACCGCGCGGAGCCTGGCGGACAGCCTGTCGATCACGCCGCAGGCCGCCCTCAAGCTGGTCCGGCAACTGACCGCCGCCGGCGTCGTCCGCGAGGCCACCGGCCGCGCCGCATGGCGGGCCTTCACCACGCCGTAGCCCGCGGGCACGAAAATCCGGCGCCGCCATCAGTTCGCCCGCCGCGGGGAACGCCCCTCCCCTGCCCCGGCCCGCCGGTCGCGCGTGCGCAACCCCCAGATCGTCCGCGCCAGGTTCAGCTCCCCGGCCTTCGCCTTCGCCACCATCCCGTGGAAATACCCCCCCGGCGACGACCGGAAATGCCCCGAAGGCTTCGCCGAGACGATCGCCACCGCGATCGCCGCCTCCTCCCGGCCCATCGCCAGGCAGGCCTCGCCCCAGAGCGATTTCGACACCCCGAGTTCGCCGCGCAGCCAGTCCGCCGCGTCCACCACGGCCGGCCAGGTCGGGGTCGGGACGGCGAGATAGGGCCGCAGCCGCGGCGCCAGCCGCACCAGCTCTTCCGTCGAGAGCCGCAGCACCGTCCCTTCGACCCGCACCGGCGTTGCCGGTTTTTCCCCGTGCGGCCTTGCCGGTCGCTCCGGCGCTGCCTGGGTCGGCACAACCTCGCCCGGCGGGTCGCTACACCCCTCGTTCGCAAATACCGTATCCGGATTCGGATTCAGCGGTGAGTTGTAGGTATTTTGGTGGGGCCTGCTTTCAGGCCCCAAGGGGGCTGAATCCGCTGTTTCAGGATTGCTCTCCTCGGCGCTAGACAGCAGGATTTCCAGGCGTTCGCGCGCCGCGCGCTGCCTTCGCTCCAGGCTCTCCACGCCCAGCACCATCTCCTCGGGCCGTTCCACCTTCCTGAGCGCCTTGGCCAGCGTGCGGGTCTCACGCGCCAGGCTGGCCCAGTCCTCACCCGGCAGGCCGTATTCGGCCGCGGTCTCCAGGATCTGGGTGATCGCCTTCCGCGCGATCGTCGCCCGCCGGCGCAGCCGGCCCATCTCCGCCCGTGCCGCCCGCGCCTCCTCCGCCAGCCGCACAAACTCCGCGTGCCGCGCGGCGATCGGGGAGAGGTCGAAGCCGTACGCCTCGGTGATCTGCCCGGCCCTGTCGCGCACGCCGTAGCGCTTGCCGTTCGGGCTGTCCTTCATGGTCACCACCCCGACCTCGATCAGCGCACGGTTCAGCGCCTTCACCCGGCTTTCCGACAGGCCAAGCGCGTCCTGCTGCGTGGCAGCGGACGGCCAGACGATCGGCCGCCCTCCCCTCCCCCAGTCCTGCGGCTGGGTGAAGCGGAACAGCCAGTCCACCGCATGCACCAGCCGCGACGGCAGCCCGAGTCGCGGGGCCGCGGCCTTGAATGCGGCCAGCAACTGCCCCGGCGCTGTCACGCCATCCGGCAGGCCGTCGAAGCCCGCCGCCGTGCGGTCGGCCCTGAGCAGGCTCGGTGTCAGTCGTCGGAAGCCGGTGGGGGCGCCGGCATAGCCTTCCCCTCGCGCCTCTCGGGCGCTTTCCATCGTCATCACAATCCTCCGTTCGGGTGGATCGCGACGGGCAAACCTCTCCCCTCAGCGGAAACGGCAATTTCCGCTTGATGGCGAGACCGCTGATGGCTACGTTGGGGGTGTCGATCGCCCCTTGACGTAGCCGACCGGCTCGTCGCGAGTTTCGCTAAAGCCCGCCCGGCAAGGCGGGCTTTTGCATTTTCAGGTCATCTGCTGGGCGGCTGCCCTCCCCTGTTCAATGAGCTGTAGAAGCGCCTGGCTGCGGTTGCGCAGGCCCTGGCGTTGCTTGATCGCGTCGAGAAATGCCACCGTCTCACGCGGAAGCTGAAACAGCACCTCCTCCCCGCCCGCCGCTCGCAAGCGCTGGCGAAAAGCCCGGGTGTGCGGTGTGGAACGGCTAGTCTTCGGCATAGGCGACCCGACTCGATTACTAGGAAGCCCAGTGTCCGGCCGAAAAATCCGGTTGTCCACAGTTTCCTGTGCCCGAGTCGCGCTTACCTTCTGAAATATCTCGACTTTCCCGCCAAAAATTCTTTGTGGAAGTTTCGATAGCGGCACCCGCTTAGCCCGCTGATTGAGCTGAACAAGCCGCGACTCGGCACGCATTTTCACGTGCCGTCCTGGCGCCACCCTCGCAAACGGCGGGCTAGTCTCAGAAGGACCGTTCCTATGATTCTATGATTCACGATTACTATGAACATAGAATTATAGGTTCGCCGCATAGAGAGGCTTACCTACGCGCTCGCTTGGCCCGCTCCCCTCTGCGCCTCAGCTGCGGATCTGCATCTTGGTTGCTTGCTAGGATCATAGGAGTCGCGTACGATAGGATCATAGGCCGGACAAATCCTAGCATCGTAGGATACTAGCAATGATCATCTCCTTGATCTCACAGAAGGGTGGGGTCGGCAAAAGCGCCGTAGCCCGCTTGCTCGCCGTGGAATTCACTAAGGCCGGCTGGAGCGTGAAAATCGCCGACCTCGATCCAGCGCAGGGTACCAGCGCCAAGTGGAAGGCGCGGCGCGACCGGGCTGGCATCCAGCCGGAAATCGCGGTCGAGAAGTTCCGCACCCTCGACCGGGCATTGAAGGAAGCCGACCGCTTCGATCTGGTTATCCTCGATGGCCCAGCCCATGCCGAACAGGGTGGCCGGACCATGGCGCGGGCGTCCGACCTAGTGCTGATGCCGACCTGCTACGGCCTAGATGACATGGAAGCCCAGGTCGAAGCCGCCTACGAACTGGAACAAAGCGGCGTCAACTCGGGCAAAGTCTGGTTTGTGTTCTGCCGCGCCAAGGGATCGGATGCCGAAGATCGAGCCGCGCGCGATTATCTCCGCAAGGCAAAAATCAACGTGCTGGAACCGATCATGCAGGAACTGCCATCCATCCGGCAGGGCCACAACGAGGGAAGGGCAGCTTCTGAGATTCCGTTCCCTAGTGTCCAGGAACGTGTCGTCGCGCTTGCTCAGGCGGTGGTCGATCGACTCCAGAGCAAAAGCGAGGCCGCGTGATGGCGAAAGGTCTGAAGATTGCCGAGCCGCCCTCGCGGCGGCCGGCGGCAGAGCCCGAGGCACAAGAGACCCTGCCTCCAAGGGGAGAAAAGTTCACTCAAGTGCGCGAAGACGAGATGGTGCAATTCAACAAACGCGTGCCACGCGGCGTTGCCGACGGCTACGAGATGCTCGCCATCCGGACTCGCCGGAGAGTGCCGCAACTCCTCGCCGAGGGGCTGGAACTCCTCCAAGAACGCTACGGTCGCATCTAGGATTATAGATTCCTAGGATTGCGTCGGTAGCCGGTCTGAGTGTCATCAGGCCGGCGGTTCGAAGTCCGCCGGGTAA
>DASRSH010000159.1:0-6104 GCA_035656575.1 Opitutaceae bacterium | reverse complement strand
GCGGGCTGTTTTCCGCCGCGAGCTGGGCGTGCGCGCTGGTGCTGGTTGGCGCGATCGCGGCGATTGCGATTTCGTCGGGCGGGCTACGCGAGGCGGTGGTGGTGGACAAGAATCCGCAGGCGCTGGTGTCGCCGTTTCCGGGCGCGGGCGAGCAGGCGGGCTTTACGCCGGCGCCGGGCGCGACGGTGAAGATCGAGAAGGCGTACAATGATTTTTTGCTGGTGGCCGATGACGCGGGCCACGCGGGCTGGATGGCGAAGGGGCAGATTGAGCCGGTGGTGCGGTAGGCCGCGCTACGGCTGCGTGGATAAAATCCAGCCGACGGTTTTCTTGAGTTCGTTGAGGAAGGCGTCGCTGGCGCCGGCGTAGTCGTGGAAGCCGAGCCTGAAGTTGTAGGCCTTGTGCGTGGCGCTGAGGTCGGTGAGCCAGGCGTCGGAGTCGAGGAGGTCGAGGTTGGCGTCCCACTGGGCGACGCGCAGGCCGTCGAGCCCGGTGGCGAAGTCGGCGAGGGCGAAGGTGCCGGGGCCGGTGGGCGGGACGTTCCAGCGGTCGGGCTCGCGCTCGCCGTAGCGGCTGCGGGCGCTGGGTGAGATGAGCAGGAGGCCGACGACATCGGCCGGGCGCCTGGGTCCGCCGGCGGCGGCGACGGCCTGGTCGGCGCCCATGGACCAACCGCCGAGGATGACCGGCGGCATGGGCCCGGGGCGCGGATAGGCGTGGGCGAGGGTGTTCATGTCGGCCTGGAGGGTGGGCAGGTCGTAGTCGGTGCGGGAATACATGTAGCAATCGAAGCTGATCATTTCGCAGCCATCGGCCTGGAGGGCGCGGCTGACGCGGTCTTCCCAGCCGCCCCAGCCGCCGTCGCCGCTGCCGAAGACGACGATCGCCCTGGGATGCGCGGCGAAGAAGGGATCGCCGGGCACGAAGCGCAGGACCTTCAACGGACCGCGGATGAGGTTGATCATGGAGTCGGTTTTTTCCGGCTGCGGAACGGGGATGACGTCGTGGCTGATGATCGTGCCGGGGGTCTGGATGCCGACATAGGCGCGGTAGCCGAGGAACCCGGCGAGGAGGAGGATTTGGCCCCAGAAGAGGATGTGGCGGGCCCAGGCTTCGCGCCGGAGGGCGTCGGGGAATTTCATTACAAGTCGCCCATGTTATCATGGGCACGCTGGTGCGATACAATTTGATTTTCCATCGGGCGGGTTGGCCTCAGGACTCTTATCCCGAGTAGGCAAGGGCCCCGCCGGGCGGGCATTTTGCTGGCAGCGAGAACCCAAAGAGGAGCATAGCCGTGGCTAAGTGACGAGTGAGCGACGAAGCTGCCAGCCAAAAGAGCCCCGGCCCTTCGGGTTGCTCACCATGCGCTTTCTGGCTGCGTTGCTCCTCGGTCACAGAGCCTAGGGCTATGCTCCCTTGTCGCGCCTTGCCAGAAAGCGCATGGTGAGCAACGCGACCCTTGCCTACTCGGGATAAGAGTCCTAGGCTCGTTTGGTGCGTCTCCACCATTTCCTTTTGCTGTTTTTGCTGGGCTTGAGCCCGGCCCCGGCCCAGACGGCCGCCCCGACCAACTCCACCCCGGGCAATACCGCCGCCACGCCCGTGGCGCCGCGGGCGCAGCCGGTGAATCCTTCGACCGCCCTGATGGGTGTGCCGGGCGGGGTGACGGTGCACTGGTACGGGCATGGGTTCGTCTATCTGACGTCGTCGTTTGGCATCCGGTGCGCGATCGATCCGTTCGGCTCACAGACGGTGCACTACGCGTTTCCGCAGCATCTGGCGGCCGATTTCGTGCTGGTGACGCACGAGGCGGAGGACGCGGGCGCGGCGGACCAGCTTTTCGGCGACCCGCTGATTTTCCGCAGCGTGATGGCGGTGGGCTTGAACCGCGCCAACGGCATTCCGTTTTACGGCATCGCGATGCAGAAGGACCCCGATGGGCAGGGCGTGGCGAACACGGCGTTCACGGTGAAGTTCGACGGCGTGAAGTTCTGCGACCTGGGCCAGCCCTACGCGCCGTTGCTGCAGCGCGAGCGGGAGCAGATCGGCAAGGTCGACGTGCTGTTTCTGCCGGTCGGCGTGCAGGCGCTGGGCGTGGCGGACCTGGACCAGATGGCGCTCGATCTCGACGCGAAGATGATCATCCCGATCACGTACAAGACAGACCTGTCGGGCTCGCTCGGGCTTCGCTCGCTGGATGACTACCTCGCCGGGACGAAGTTCCCGGTGCGGAAGATCAGCACGGACGAGATCGTGGTGACGAAGGGCTCGCTGCCGGCGAAGCCGACGATTTACTGCCTGAAGTGCTCCACCACTCCGGCCCCCCAGGCGGCCGCACCGCAATGAAGATCCTGCTGATCGGTTCCGGCGGGCGCGAGCACGCCTTCGCGTGGCGGCTGCGCCAGGATGATCCGGCGGTGGAGCTTTTCATCGCGCCAGGCAACGCGGGCACGGCGCAGCTCGGCACGAATCTGCCGCTGGGCGCGGCCGACCTCGACGGCCTGGTGGCGTGGGCGGCAAAGGAGAAGCCGGACCTGACCATTGTCGGGCCGGAAGCGCCGTTGTGCGCGGGCGTGGTGGACCGTTTTGAGGCGGCGGGGCTGGCGATTTTCGGTCCCAATCAGGCGGCGGCGCGGCTGGAGGGGAGCAAGGTTTTCACGAAGCAGCTTTTGCTCAAATACGGCCTGCCGACGGCGGAGGGTGAGTGCTTCACGGACTCGAAAGCGGCGGCGGAATACCTCGCGCAGCGGCCGAGCTACCCGCAAGTGCTGAAGGCGGACGGTTTGGCCGCGGGCAAGGGCGTGATCATCGCCGACACGCCGGTCGAGGCGGCGGCGGCGCTGGGGCAGATCATGGACCTGCGCGTCTTCGGCGACGCGGGGAACCAGCTCGTGATCGAGGAATTCATGGCCGGACGCGAGATGTCGGTGCACGTGCTGACCGACGGCGTGTCTCACGTGATTTTGCCCATCGCGCAGGACCACAAGAAGCTCGGCGACGGCGACACGGGCCTGAACACCGGCGGCATGGGCGCCTACGCGCCGGCGCCGTTCGCGACGCCGGAATTGCAGGCGGAGATCGCGCGCCTGGTGGTCGAGCCGACGCTGGAGGCGTTTCGTGACGACGGAATCGATTTTCGCGGCATTCTTTTCATCGGGCTGATCTGGACCAAGGACGGCCCGAGCATCCTCGAGTTCAACGTGCGCGGGGGCGATCCCGAGACGCAGGTGCTTTTGCCGCTGCTGGATGTGCCGCTGATCGAACTGCTGCAGGCGGTGCGCGAGCGCCGGCTGGGCAAGGTGCCGCTGCGGCTCAACACGAAGCACGCCGTCACCGTCGTGATGGCCGCGGCGGGCTACCCCGGCACGCCGGAAGCGGGCGCGGAAATCAAGGGCTTGGAGGAGGATATCCCCGGCACTTACGTCTTCCACGCGGGCACGAAATGGGCCGGCGGGAAGGTGGTCGCGGCAGGCGGGCGGGTGCTCAGCGTGACCGGATGGGCCGCCGACCTGGCCACGGCCCGCGAGTTGGCCTACCGGAGGGTGGCAAAAATTCATTTTGCCGGATGTCAGTATAGGCGCGATATTGCCGCTCGACTGACTCTGGAATGAAAATAGTTCATGCCATTTCGGCAGGCTTGTGGCTTGCGGCAGGAGGACTTCTGCCCGCGGAGCCGACAGTCCCGGCAACGGCGCCGAACGTGCCGGCCGCACCGCCCGCCGATCCGACCGCCGAGGCGTTGCCCTTCCTGCAGGCGCGCTACATCGACTTTACCGGGCTTCATTACAAGGTGGGCGACAAACTCAGCGACCTGGCCGCGCGCTCGAACGGCAAAATCAGCCTGATCACGCCGGGGACGGTCGTGCCCACGCCGATCCTGACCGCCGCGCTGCCGGACGAGATCGCCTACTGCCGGCTGGGCTCGTTCACGCCGAAGAAGGACTGGGCCGGCCTCGCGGCGGACCTCAACGCAATGACCGCGTCGCAGCATGTGCTCGGCGTGGTGCTCGATTTGCGTGGCAACGCGTCGGACGACTACGCGGGCGCGGCGCAGGTGCTCGGCTTCCTCGTGCCGGCCGACACGTCGCTGCTCAAATATGTCCCGCCGCCGAAGGCCGGCGCCGCGCCGCCCGCGCCGATTCCCACCCTGCCGCACCTCGACGGCCCGTTCATCGTGCTGACCAACGGCCAGACGGCGGGCGCGGGGGAGGCGCTGGCCGGCCGCCTCCAATCCGACGGCGCTCTGGTGGTGGGGCGCGCAACGGCGGGCACGCGCTTCGAGGAGGACAAGCTGGCCGACGGCGAAATCCTGCGTTTCGCCATGGTTTTCCACCGGCTGCCCGGCGACACGATGACCCGGCCGGTGACGCCGGACATCGCGATGACGGTCGACGACCGCAACGAGAAGGCCGCGCTGATGCTCATCCGCGAGGACCACGTGCAGGACGTCATCCAGGAACAGGCCGCGCGCAAGCGCATGAGCGAGGCCTCGCTGGTCAACGGGCAGGACCCGGAATGGGACGCCTACCTCGCCACGCTGGAGCAGACGCCCGTGCTGCTGAGCCTCCCGCGCATTCACGACCCGGTGCTGGTCACCGCGCTCGACAGCGTGCGCGCCATCCGGCTCTCGGGCAGCCCGATGGCCGAGCCGGCCGAGGGCAGCACGGGACCCGCCGCGCAGGCGGCGGCAAATGACGCGAAACCGGCGAACACGTCGGTCCAATAAAAAGCTCGCATGGAAATTTCACTTCGGTTCTATCTTGAGGGTTTGGCTATCGCATGAGAACCGTCCTTTTTGTCTGTACCGGCAACGTATGCCGAAGCCCGATGGCGCAGGGCCTCTTCGCGGACCTGGTGAAGGGCCGCAGCGACATCGAGGTGACCTCGGCGGGCATCGGCGCGGTCGGCGGGCAGTCGCCCAGCCCGCACTCGGTGGAGGTGATGCACGAGCTGGGCCTCGATATCCGCAACATCCGCAGCAAGCCGCTGATGGCCGACCTCGTCCGCAAGGCCGACTTCATTTTCGTGATGACCTACGGCCACCTCGACTCGATGCTGCTGCTTTTTCCCGCCGCGGCGGAGAAGACCTTTTTGCTGCGCGAATTCGAGACCGACCTGCCGGTGATGGAGCGCGAGCTTTCCGACCCGATCGGCCAGTCGCGCGAAGTCTACCGCGAATGCCGCGACCAGATTCGCGCCGCGCTGCCGCGGCTGCTCGACCTCGTGCTGCGCTCCACGCACGACGAGACGCGCGTGACTGCGCTGAAGAAGGTGGCGATCGCCGCCGACGCGGGTGCGGCCGAGCTGAAGGAGCAGGTGCGCTCCTGGCTCTCCGGCGCGGGCTTTCCCTTCGAGGACCTGGGCGGCTGCAACACCGACGAGATCGCGACGCGCGTGGCCCGCGCGGTGGCCAACGGGCAGGCCGACAGCGGCATCATCATCGACCGGACCGGCTTTGGCCTGAGCATGGCGGCCAACAAGGTGCCCGGCGTGCGCGCCGTGCTGGCGCACAATTCCGAAATGGCGCGCTTGAGCCGCGAGCAGCATGATGCCAATGTACTATGCATCGCCGCGCAGGAAATCCGGGGCAAGCGCCTCAAGGAAATCCTCGAGGCCTGGATGAGCACCGCCTACAGCGGTGGGCGCCAGGAGATAACTTTTAAAGCAATGGAACCGAAATCGAATCCCGAACCCACCTCCAGCAGCAAGCCGGCGCTCTCCGAGGCCGATCCCGAAGTTTTTCGCGCGATCCAGGATGAATACGCACGGCAGCGCGACAACATCGAGCTGATCGCCAGCGAGAACTTCACCAGCCGCGCGGTGATGGAAGCGCAGGGCTCGTGCCTGACCAACAAGTACGCGGAGGGTTACCCGCGCAAGCGCTGGTACGGCGGCTGTGAGAACGCGGACGTGGTCGAGGACCTGGCCATCGACCGCGCCAAGCGGCTGTTCGAGGCGGAGCACGTGAACGTGCAGCCGCATTCCGGCTCGCAGGCGAACGCGGCGGTTTACTTCGCCATGCTGCAACCCGGCGACCTGATCCTGACCATGGACCTGTCGCACGGCGGCCACCTGACGCACGGTCACAAGATGAATTTCTCCGG
>DASRSH010000158.1:0-18863 GCA_035656575.1 Opitutaceae bacterium | reverse complement strand
CCGGGCTTCGCCCGGATTGTTGGGATTTGGTACGTGACCCCTTGCTAGCAGATGCGCGGGAGCTGCTCGCCGCTCAGGCGGTCGAGGATGCGCTCGGCGCCGATGATGCTGCGCAGGCGGACTGCGCCCGGGCCCGCGGCGACGAAGCCGATGTAGGCGGCGGCTGAACCGCCGGGGGCCACGCCGCGCAGGATGCGCACGGCGGCGTTTGCCTGCCGGGCGGGCAGGATGCAGACAAAGCGGCCTTCGTTGGCCACGTAGGCCGGCTCGAGGCCGAGGATCTCGCACGCGCCGCGCACGACCTCGTCCACGGCCACCGCCGGCTCGGAGATCGTGAAGGCGGTTTCCGAGGCTTCGGCCAATTCGATCAGGGCGGTGGCGAGGCCGCCGCGGGTCAGGTCGCGCAGGCAATGGACTTCCAGGCCGGCGGCAAGCAGCGCCTGGACCGACGCTGCCAGCGGAGCGCACTCGCTGGCGATCGGCGCCGCGAAGTTCAGCCCCTCGCGCTGGGCGAGAATGGCCATGCCGTGCCGCCCGATATCGCCGCTGAGGACGACGGCGTCGCCGGGCGCGATGGATGCGGGGCCGATCTGCAGCCCGTGTTCCAGGATGCCGACCCCCGCCATCGAAACGTAGAGCCCGTCGCCTTTGCCGCGTTCCACCACCTTGGTGTCGCCGGTCACGATCGACACACCGGCGGCGGCGGCCACCCGGCCCATTTCCTCGGCGATGCGCCGAAGGGTCGCGATGGCGAAGCCCTCTTCGATCACGAAGCTGGCGCTCAGCCACCGCGGCCGCGCCCCGCACATGGCCAGGTCGTTGATCGTGCCGTTGACCGCCACGGAGCCGATGCTGCCGCCGGGAAAAAACAGCGGGCTGACCACATGCGCATCCGTGGTGAAGGCGATCCGGGCGCCGGCCACGGGCAGGACGGCTCCGTCGTGGGGCGGTTCTCCGGCAGCGGCGCCGAAGGCGGGGCGGAAGATGCCGTCGATCAGCTCCTGGGTGAGCTTGCCGCCGCCGCCATGGGCGACGGTGATCTCCGTCCGGCCTGAGAACGGAACCGGGCAGGTGAAGGCGGTCACGGGGAGCGGCCTTCCTGGCCGGACGGCGCCGGGCGCCATTGCCGGATGGCTTCGGCGGCGGCGCGGCTCTGGGCGGCCGAGCACCACCCGCGGGCCTCCCACTTGCGGATCTGATGCAGCAGGACGTCCCAATCGTGCCGTTCCCCCATGGCCGACAGATGGGCGGCCGGAACGGGCGCCGGGAGGTGGGGATCGGAAATCAGGCCGCGCACGATCTTGGTGAAGAGGCTTTGCCGGCGGCCGGCGATCCGGGCGGCGTGCATCAGGCGGTCGTCCGCGGCGGCCGCTTGCGCGAACTTGTCCGCGCGCCGCCGACGGTCAATCAGGGCGGCTTTCAGCAGCCAGCGCAGCATCTCCTCGCTCGCGGGGTCGTGCGGCAGCCGGCGCAAGCGGGGACCGACGCGGCGCACCCGCCGCCTCAGTTGGGTGTCCGGGGGAGGATGCTTCAGCAGGCGCTTCTCGAGCCGGTCGATCTGGCGCCGGACGAGCCGCTCCAGCTCATCGAAGCCGGGGGGGCCGAGCCGGGCCAGCAGGTCCAATTGGACGTGGGCATCCCGCAGTTTTCCGGTCGCGGAAAGCGCCCGGCGGACCGACCGCTGCGCGGCCTTGACCCGGCGGGAGTGGACGAGGACGGAGGCGATCTCCAGCCGCGCGCCCAGCCGGCGCAAATCCCGGCGCAATTCATGCACCTCGCCGGGAGAGGGCTTCTTCGTCACGCGCCTCAGGCGCCGCGCGATGCGGTGGCTCGACGCGGCCAGTTCGCCCGCGACGACCTCGCCCAGGGCGGGAGGGGCCTTCGGTTTTCTCATCGGCCGCATCATGAGGCAGGGGCGGACGGAGCGCTCCGCGATCATTGGCCAAGTCTGATCGCTTTTTGGTTCTCTGGGGCGGCCCGGCTCGTCGCTTCCAGGATCGCCCGGATGGCCGCGTCCACGCCGGCCTGCGTTTCGGGGGAAAGCCGCTCCCCAAAGCCGAGCCGGCGGGCGGGAATCGTGAGGGCGAAGCTGGGGGGGGCGCGGCCGTAAACCTGGCGCGCGAGGGCCAGCAGGGTGCCCGGCGCGAGGGTGTGGCCGTCGATCGTGGCCGCCGCCGGCGGCGCCAGGGACTCCCAGCCGATGCCGGCTCCCCCGGCAGCGGACGCGTCCACAAAGATCACCTGGCCCGCGGCCGCCACCGTTTCGGCGTGCTCGGGACTGAGCTGGGGGCAGGCCAGCGCGCGCACGCCCGGCGCCCCGCGCTCGGCAATCGCTTCGGCCACCGCCGGTCCGGCGCCGTCGTCCTCGCGCAGGGTGTTCCCGTACCCGATGACGAGCCAGGAATCAGTCGCGCCAGGCTTCATGCCGGACTTTCCCGTCCGCGTCCAGGAGCGTCACGTGCAGCGCCATATGGCCGACGGCGTGGGTGGAGCAGCTCAGGCAGGGATCGAAGCAGCGGATGCCGTGCTCGATGCGGTTGAGCATGGGTTCGGTGATCCGGCCGCCGGTGACGAAGTGGCGCGCGATCTGGGCCACCGTGCGGTTCATCGCCAAGTTGTTCTGCCCCGTCGCCACGATCAGGTTCACGCCGGTCAGCAGCCCGTTGGCATCCACGCTGTAGTCGTGAAACAGGGTTCCCCGGGGCGCTTCGCTCGCCCCCACGCCGCGGCGGCTGTTGATGCCGGCATCGGCGCGCAATTCCGCGCTGCCGAGGTCGGGATCCCGCAGGGCGCGCTCGATGTATTCGAGGGCGGCGAGGATTTCGATCAGCCGGGCGTAGTGATAATGGAAGGACGAGGTGACGGCGCCGCGGCCCAAAGCGCGGAAGCGCCGCAATTCCTCGTCGGCTTCCGGCACCCCCATGCGCGAGCAGATATTCAGCCGGGCCAGCGGGCCGACCCGGTACATGCCGGCTTCAGGCCCGAGCGGCCGGTAGTAGGGGGACTTGAGGTAGGAGGACGGATGGGCGCACTCGGCGATCACGTCGCGATAATCCCGCGGTTCGATCTGATCGGCGACGATGCGGCCGCCGGCGTCCGTGAAGCGGAGCCTTCCGCCATGGTGCTCCCAGGTCCCGTCCGGGGCCACGAGGCCCATGAAGAGGGAGGGGAAGTCGCCAAAGACGCGGCTCTCGCCTTCGCGGGCGGGAAGCGTTCCGCGGTAGAGCGCCAGCGTCGCGCGGACGGTCGCGAACACTTCCGGGAGCCAGGCCTGCAGGCGCTCCCGCCCTTCGTTGCCCAGAGGAGCCCGCACCCCCCCGGGCACCGCCCAGGCCGGATGGATCCGCTTGCCGCCGAGAACCTCGATCACCTCCTGGCCGAACTGGCGCAGGCGGATGCCCGCCCGCGCCAGTTCGCGGTGCGAGGCCATGAGGCCGAAAACATTGCGGTCCGCCGGCGGCGCATCCCAGCCGAGGAGGAGGTCGGGCGCGCTGAGGTGAAAAAAGCTCAGCGCGTGGCTCTGCACGATCTGCCCGAGGTTCATCAGGCGGCGCAGCTTGTCCGCGGCCGGAGGGATGCTGACCGCCATGATCGCGTCGCCCGCCTTGGCTGAGGCGAGCAGGTGGCTCACCGGGCAGATGCCGCAGATCCGGGGCGTGATGCCCGTCATCTCGGTGTAGGGGCGGCCCAGGCAGAATTTTTCGAACCCGCGAAACTCGACCACGTGGAAGGCGGCGTCGCTCACGTTTCCATGGTCATCCAGAAACACGCTGATCTTGGCGTGCCCCTCGATGCGGGTGACAGGATCGATGACGATGCGCGAGGCCATGGTTATCCGAATTTGAGCTGTTCGCCCTCGAGCCGGGGCGCGCCGCCGGCGAGCAGCGGGGCCAGGAACGCCTTGATCCGGCTGGCCGACGGCGGGCACCCGGGGAGGTAATGGTCGACCGGGATCACCGCGTGCAGCGGCAGCACCCGCGGCAGGAGCGCGGGCACGATGCCGTCCGGGGGCGGCACGGCGCCGCCCGGCGCGGCATGCTCCACGTACGCGCATTGCAGCACGTCGGCGGCGTTGCCCGCGCCCAGGACGTTGCGCAGGGCCGGGACATTCCCGGTGACGGCGCAGTCGCCGAAGGAGACGACGAGGCGCGTGCGCGCGCGGATCCGGCGGGCCAGCTCGAGGTTATCCTCGTTGCAGACCGCGCCCTCGATCAGGCAGAGGTCCACGCCGGAGGGATACTCCTTGCCGTCGGCCAGGGGGCTGCAAACCAGCTCGACGGCCTCGGCGACCTCGAAGAGGAATTCGTCGAGATCGAGGAAGGACATGTGGCAGCCGGAACAGCCGCCGAGCCAGACGGTCGCTAACCGGAGACGAGCCATTGTTTTTTCTCCCGGGCGTTGACGATATATTCCAGTTTGGCGCGGTCCCGCACGCTTTCGCCCACGGTGACCCCCTGGTGAAAGAGGGCGCCGGTCGGGCACGAGAGCACGCATTTGCCGCACGAGGTGCAGCTCTCGGATTCGCCCCACGGCGCATTGAGATCGTTGATGATTTTCGATTGCGCGCCCCGGCCGGCGACGCTTTTGGTGCCGGCGCCCTCGATGTCCCAGCAGGCGCGGACGCACCGGGTGCAGAGGATGCACCGGTTGTGGTCCATGCCCAGCGTGGGATGGGTGAGGTCGACGCCCCAGGCGGGCGACGTGTAGGCGAAGCGCACGTGGTCCATGCCGGCTTCGTAGGCCAGGGTCTGAAGCTCGCAGTTGCCGTTGGCGACGCAGACGGCGCACACGTGATTGCGCTCGGCGAAGAGCAATTCGAGGATCATCCGCCGGTAGCGGCGCAGCCGCTCGCTGTCGGTGGTGACTTCCATGCCCTCGTGCACGCGCGTGGTGCAGGCGGGAAGGAGCTTGGCCGAGCCCTTGACCTCGACCAGGCAAAGCCGGCAGGCGCCCATGTCGTCGACGCCCTCCAGATGGCACAAGGTGGGGATCCGCGCTCCGCATTCGCGCGCCGCCTGGAGCAGGCTGGTGCCCGCTTCGGCGCTGACGGGCTTGCCGTCGATCAGGAGGGTTTTCGCGGCGGTGGCCATGGGATCAGGGGGCCGGCTCCGGCTGGAGCCGGGCCAGGAATTCGGGCCGGAAGAAGCGCAGGGCGCTCAGCACCGGATTGGGCGCGGTCTGGCCGAGGCCGCAGAGGCTCGTGTGCTTGACGAGGTCGCACAGCTCCTCGAGCTGGGCGAGGTCGGCGGCGCGGGCCTGGCCGGCCAGGATCTTTTTCAGCAGCTCGTGGAGTTGCACCGTGCCCGCCCGGCAGGGCACGCACTTGCCGCAGGATTCGTCCATGCAGAATTCCATGAAGAACCGCGCGACGTCGACCATGCTGGTGGATTCGTCCATCGCGATCATGCCGCCCGAGCCCATGATCGAGCCGAGCGCCGCGAGCGACTCATAGTCGACCGGCGTGTCGAGGTGCTGCGCCGGAATGCAGCCCCCGGAAGGGCCGCCGGTCTGGACGGCCTTGATGCGCCCGCCGTCGGGAGCCCCGCCGCCCATGTCCTCGACAATCGTGCGGAGGGACGTGCCCATCGGAACCTCGATCAGTCCGGTATTGCGAATCTTCCCGGCCAGGGCGAAGACCTTGGTCCCCTTGCTCTTTTCCGTGCCGATCCCCGCGAACCATTCGGCGCCGCGGCGCAGGATCGCCGGCACATTGGCGAACGTCTCCACGTTGTTGATGAGGGTGGGGCAGCCCCACAGGCCGCTCTCGGCCGGAAAGGGCGGCCGGGGGCGCGGGGTCCCCCGCTTGCCCTCCACGGAGGCCATCAGCGCGGTTTCCTCCCCGCAGACGAACGCGCCGGCGCCGATGCGGATGTCCAGGTTGAAGTGGAACGGCGAGTCGAAGACCCCGCCGCCGATGAGCCCGATCTGCTTCGCCTGCTTGATCGCGGTCTGGAGACGGCGGATGGCGAGCGGATACTCGGCGCGGACATAAATGAAACCCTGGTCGGCGCCGACCGCGTAGCCGGCGATGGCCATGCCCTCCAGCACCGCGTGCGGATCGCTCTCGAGCACGCTGCGGTCCATGAAGGCGCCCGGATCGCCTTCGTCCGCATTGCAGATCACGAACTTGCGGGGCCCCGGCGACTTGGCGACCGTGCCCCACTTGAGCCCGGTGGGAAATCCCGCGCCGCCGCGTCCGCGCAGCCCGCTGCGCGTGATGCAATCGATGACCTCGGCCGGTGTCTTCTCGGTCAGCGCCTCGTGCAGCGCCGCGTACCCGTCCTCCGCGATGTAGGCTTCGATGCGATCGGGATCGATGCGTCCGCTCCGGGCGAGAACGATGGAGAGCTGGCGGGCGAAGAAGGGCCCGAGGGGGTCGAGCGTGCGCAGGTCGGCGGGCTTGCCCTGCAGGGCCGCGATCAGGGCGGAAGCCTGCTCCGGCCGCACCTTGCCGTAGAGGGTCCCGTCGGGATCGGCCTGCACCAGGGGCCCCTCGCAGCACAGGCGCAGGCAGCCGACGCTCCTCACCTCGATGGACTCCTGCAGCCCGGCGGCCTTGACCGCTTCCACCAGCCGTTCGTACACGCCTTGGGCGCCGGACGACGCGCAGCCGGCCGCGCTGCAGCAGCGCAGCACGAGCTTCTTCGCGCGCCCCTTTTCGGCCTGGCCAATGTGCTCCAGCTCCGCGTAGGTCATGGCGTCGTCCTCCAGGCCGCGAGATGCTCCAGCGCGGTGGCGGCGGTCTGGCGCGGGGCGACCCCGCCATCGTACACGACCGCGGGAGCGATGCCGCACGCGCCCAGGCACCGTGCGGTCAAGAGCGAGAGCTCGTTGTCCGCCGTGGTCTGGCCGGCGCGGATGCCGGCCGCCTGTTCGACCGCCGCCAGCACCTGGTCGGCCCCCTTGACGTAGCAGGCGGTGCCCAGGCAAACCACGCAGGTGTGCCGCCCCTGGGGCTTGAGCGTGAAGAAATGGTAGAAGGTGGCGACGCCGTACACCCGGCTGGGCGGAAGCTTGAGCTGCCAGGAGACGAAGCGGAGGGTGTCGTCGTCCAGGTAGCCGAACAGCTCCTGCGCCTTGTGCAGCACCTCGATCAGGGCATCCTGCCGGTGCTGGAACTTCTTGATGTGCGCCTCGAGCAGCTTGTACCGCTTGTCCGAGGCCAGCAGGCGGGAAGCCCGGCTGGCCCCGGCAGGCTGGGTGGGTGTCAGGGTCGGGGCCATGGGAGTCGCGGACCCACCATGCACCTTCCGGGGCGGGGACGCTGCGCGCCTTGTGCGATAACCTGCGCACATCTTGGTCCTCCCCCTGCCAAAGCTGCGGCTTCCTTGCCAAGATATGCGCAGACGGAAATCCGCGGTGGGGCGAAGATGCTGCCGCATGGTTGCCCACGACACATCCCGGACCCGCGAGTTTGTCACGTGTGACGGCAACGAGGCCGTTGCCTCCGTGGCGTACCGCCTGAACGAGCTCATCGCGATCTACCCCATCACCCCTTCCTCGCCCATGGCGGAGTCCTGCGACGAATGGGCGGCGGCCGGGCGGCCCAACCTTTGGGGGCAGATTCCGCGGGTCGTCGAGCTGCAATCCGAGGCGGGAGTCGCCGGGACGGTGCATGGCAGCCTCCTCGCCGGCGCGCTCACCACGACGTTCACGGCCTCGCAGGGCCTGCTCCTGATGATCCCGAATCTGTACAAGATCGCGGGCGAACTGCTGCCCTGCACGCTGCATGTCAGCGCCCGGGCGCTGGCCGCCCAGGGGCTTTCGATCTTCGGCGACCACCAGGACGTGATGGCCTGCCGCGCCACGGGCTGCGCGCTGCTGTGCAGCAATTCCCCCCAGGAGGCGCATGATCTCGCGCTGGTGGCGCACGCGGCGAGCTACCGCGCGCGCCTGCCGTTCATTCACTTCTTCGACGGCTTCCGCACCTCCCACGAGGTGGCGAAGATCCGGCAGCTCGCCGACTCCGATCTGCGCGAGCTGGTCGACGAGGAGGATATCGCGGCCTTCCGGCGCCGGGCGATGACGCCCGACCGGCCGACGCTGCACGGCACCGCGCAGAATCCGGACGTCTATTTCCAGGGCCGCGAGGCCGTGAACCGCTTTTACGCGGCCACCCCCGGGATCGTGCAGCAGAAGATGGACCGCCTGGCCGCCCTGACCGGCCGCCCCTACCGCCTGTTCGATTACTACGGCCATCCCCAGGCTGAGCACGTCATCGTGGCCATGGGCAGCGCCGTGGAGACGATCCGCGAGACGGTGGACTGGCTGGTCGCACGCGACGCGCGCGTCGGAGTCGTGGCGGTGCGGCTGTTTCTCCCGTTCGCCAGCGGAGCCTTTCTGCAGGCGCTGCCCGCGACCGCCACCGCGGTGGCGGTGCTGGACCGGACCAAGGAGCCGGGGTCGGTGGGCGAACCGCTTTTCCTCAACGTGGCGGCGAGCCTCGCCGAGCGCGGCCCGGGCGCCCCGGCCGTCGAACTCACGGGCGGCCGCTACGGGCTGGGCTCGAAGGAGTTCACCCCCGGCATGGTGCGGGGGATCTTTCATCATCTCTGCGACCCGAAGCTGCGGCCGCCGCGCTTCACGATCGGGATTCGCGACGATGTCACCGACCTGTCGCTGCCCTACGACCCCGATTTCGACCTGGAGGCGGAGGACGTGCGGCGCTGCGTCTTCGTCGGCCTGGGGGCCGACGGCACCGTGGGAGCGAACAAGAACTCCATCAAGATCATCGGGGAGCAGACCGAAAACTTCGCCCAGGGCTACTTCGTCTACGACTCCAAGAAATCGGGCTCGGTGACCGTCTCGCACCTGCGCTTCGGCCCCCGCGAAATCCGCGCCCCCTACCTCATTCGCGAGGCGCAGTTCGTGGCCTGCAGCCAGATCGCCTTCGTCGGGCGCGTGGACGTCCTGCGCTACGCCGCCCGCGGCGCCACCGTGCTGCTCAATTCGCCCTATGGGGCGGACGAGACCTGGTCGCGCCTGCCGCACGACTGGCAGGCGACGCTGATTGAAAAGCGCCTGCGGCTCTTCGTCATCGACGCGAGCAAGGTGGCGGCGGCATCGGGCATGGGCCGGCGGACCACCACGATTCTCCAGACCTGCTTTTTCGCCCTCGCGGACGTCCTCCCGAAGGACGAGGCGATCGCCCAGATCAAGCACGCGATCGAGAAGACCTACGGGCGCAAGGGCCCGGACGTGGTCACCATGAATTTTGCCGCGGTCGACGCGGCCCTGGCGAACCTCCACGAGGTGCCCATCCCGATGGAGGAAGTCGTCCGCCGGGTCGGCCTGCCGCCCCGCTATCCGGGCGCCCCCGCCTTCGTGCGGGACGTCACGGCGCGGCTGCTGGCCGACGAGGGCGATCTGATGCCGGTGAGCGCGATGCCGGCGGACGGCTGCTGGCCGACCGGCACCTCGCGCTTCGAGAAGCGCAACATCGCCCTGGACATTCCCACCTGGGACAGCGCGCTCTGCATCCAGTGCAACAAATGCGTCCTGGTGTGCCCGCACGCGGCCATCCGGGCGAAGTTCGTGGCGCCGGAGGCGCTGGCCGGCGCGCCGGCGGAGTTCAAGAGCGCCGCCTTTCGCTCCGCGGAGCATCCGGGGATGCGTTACACCCTGCAGGTGGCGCCGGAGGACTGCACCGGCTGCTCGCTCTGCGTCCAGGTCTGTCCGGCCAAGGACAAGGCCAACCCCCGCCACAAGGCGCTCGACCTGACGCCGCAGGCGCCGCGCCTCGCGGCGGAACGCGTCAACTGGGACTATTTTATCGCGCTGCCGGATCCGGACCGGTCGACCGTCGACGCGGGCACGGTCAAGGGCAGCCAGTTCCTCCCCCCCCTGTTCGAATTCTCCGGCGCCTGCGCGGGCTGCGGCGAGACGCCCTATATCAAGCTCCTGACCCAGCTTTTCGGCGACCGGCTGCTGATCGCCAACGCGACCGGCTGCTCGTCCATCTACGGGGGCAACCTGCCGACGACGCCGTATTGCTCCAATCGCGACGGCCGCGGGCCCGCCTGGGCCAATTCGCTTTTCGAGGACAACGCGGAATTCGGCCTGGGCCTGCGCCTGGCGTACGAAGCCCGCCGGCAGACCGCGCGCTCGCTCGTGACCGCGCTGCGGGGGCGGATCGGCGCGGAGCTGGCCGACGGGCTGCTGCAGGAGGACCCGGGCACCGACGCCGGCGTCGCCGCGCAGCGCGGCCGGGTGGCCGCCCTGCGCGCGGCGCTCGCCGGCGCGGCCGAGCCGGAAGCCGGGCGCCTGGCGGAGCTGGCGGACTATCTGGTGGAGAAGTCGGTCTGGATCGTCGGCGGCGACGGCTGGGCCTACGACATCGGCTACGGCGGGCTGGACCATGTCCTGGCCTCCGGGGCCCGGGTCCGGGTGCTGGTGCTCGACACCGAGGTCTATTCCAACACCGGCGGGCAGGCGTCGAAGTCGACCCCGCTCGGCGCGGTGGCGAAGTTCGCCGCGGGCGGCAAGGCCGTCGGCAAGAAGGATCTCGCGCTCATGGCGGTGCAGTATGGGTACGTCTACGTGGCGACCGTCGCCTTCGGCGCGAAGGACAGCCAGACGGTGGCGGCCTTCCGCGAGGCCGAGAGCTTCCCCGGCCCGGCGCTGATCGTGGCCTATTCGCACTGCATCGCGCACGGCTATCCCCTCCAGCTCGGATTGGACCAGCAAAAGCTGGCCGTCGATACCGGCTATTGGCCCCTGTTCCGATTCGACCCGCGGCTGAAGGCGGAAGGCAAGGCGGCCTTGCGGCTGGATTCCGCGCCGCCGAAGAGCGACCTGGCCAAATTTATGGCGAACGAAAACCGCTTCGGCCTGCTCGGCCATGTGGCGCCCGAGCGCGCCGCCCTGCTGGCGGAGCAGGCGCGGGCGTTCGTGCGCCAGCGCTATGAGCGCTATGCCTATCTGGCCGAAGCCGGCAAACCCCCGCCCACGCCCCCGCACTCATGAGCCTGGAAACTTCCTACGCCGGCCTCGCGCTCCGCTCCCCCTTCATCGTGGGGGCATCCCCCCTGTGCGACGACGTCGAGATGGCGTGCCGCCTGCAGGATGCGGGGGCCGGGGCCGTGGTCATGCGTTCGCTCTTCGAGGAGCAGATCGACGCGGAGCGCGAAGCGCTGATCAACGACTTCCTGCGCACGGCCGACGGGCATTCCGAGGCCCTCTCGTATTTTCCGCGGTTCGACGACTACCAGCTCGCGCCCGACCGGTATCTGCGCCAGCTCGGCGAGTTGAAGTCGGCCCTGACGATTCCCGTCATCGCGTCGCTCAACGGCTGCCATGCCGGCAGCTGGACCACGTACGCCGCGCGGATGGAATCCGCCGGGGCCGATGCCATCGAGCTGAACCTCTACCATCTGGCGACCGATCCGCTGTGCAACGCCCTGGAAGTCGAGGAGGCGATGATTGAAACCGTCGGGTCCGTGGTCCAGCGGGTCGCGATCCCCGTCGCGGTCAAGCTCTCCCCCTTCCATACGTCGCTCGTTCAGTTCGCCCGGGCGCTGGAGCACGCCGGGGCGCGGGGCCTCGTCTTCTTCAACCGCTTTTATCAGCCCGACTTCGACCTGGAAAACCTGGAGGTGAAGCCGGAACTGCACCTGTCGGATTCGTCCGAACTGCTCCTTCGCCTCCGCTGGCTGGCGATTGTTTCGCCTCACGTCAAAATGTCCCTGGCGGCCAGCGGAGGCGTTCATCATGCGCCGGACGCCCTCAAGGCGATTGCGGCGGGAGCCAGCGCCGTCCAGCTCGTGTCCGCCCTGCTGCGCGACGGGCCGCGGCATCTGACCAGCTTGCGCGACAGCGTTGCGCGCTGGCTGGCGGAGCACGAATACGCGTCGGTGGCCGACTTGCGGGGCTGCCTTGACCTGCGGCGCTGCCCGGCGCCCGAGGCCTTCGAGCGCGCCAATTACCAGCGCATCCTGCAAAGCTGGCGGCTATAGCCGGTCGAGCAGCAGGCGGGGAAAGAGCCCAAGAATCACCAGGAGGACCGCGGCGGCCACCAGGCACACCCGGACCGCCCACGGCACGGAAATTACGGCGGCTCCCGCCGGCACGGGGGAGAGAAACGCCGGCTTGAGAAGCCGCAGGTAATAATAGAGCGCCACGACCGTGAGCGCGATGGCGGCCAGCGCCAGGGCGCCGGGGGCCGAGGCCACGCCGCCGGCGGACAGGGCGGCGGCAAAGACGGCGAACTTTCCGAAGAATCCGGCGAGGGGCGGAATTCCCGCCAGCGACAGGACGAACACGGCCAGGCAGGCGGCCAGCAGCGGCGAGCGCCGGTGGAGTCCCGCCAGGTCGGAAATCCGCTGGCAGTCGCCGTCCGACTCCAGGGTCGCGATCACGCCGAACGCCCCCAGCGTCGCCACGCCGTAGGTGAGCGCATAATACCACAGCGGCCCCGGCCCCGCGGCCCGCAGCAGCAGCAGCGCCAGCAGCAGCGCTCCCGCGTGCGCGACCGCGGAGTAGCCCAGGAGCCGCCGCAGATTGCCTTGGCCGAGGGCGCCGATATTGCCGACGAGCAGGGAAGCGGCCGCGAGCACGGCGACGGCCGGCGGCCAGCCGGCGGCTCCGAAGCCCACCCCCAGCAGCCGGGCAAAGAGAACCACGGCCGCCACCTTGGAGGCGGAGGCGATGACGGCCGCCGCGGGGGCGGGAGCTCCCTCGTAAACATCGGGAGCCCAAAAGTGGAACGGCGCGGCCGCGGTTTTGAAGCCCAAGGCGACCACGACCATCGCGAGCCCGACCTGCAGCAAGGGCGTCATTCCCTGCGCCGCGACCCGGGCGCCGATGCGCGGCAGTTCGAGGGTGCCCTCGGACCCGTAAATGAGGCTCAGCCCGAAAAGCAGGAACGCGGCGGCCATGCCGCCCAGGAGGAAGTACTTCAGGCCCGCTTCGGCCGAGGCCGGCGAGAGCCGGTCGTATCCCGTCAGGACGTACAGGCAAAGGCTGGCCAGTTCCAGCGCCAGGAAGGCGAGGAGCAGCTGCTGGGCCGCGGCCATCGCCAGAAAGCCGGCGCCGGCCAGCAGCGTCAGCGCGACGAACTCGGCCGGATCCTGCTGCAGCTTCGCGCCGGACGTGGCGCCGAGGCCGAGCAGGAGGAGCCCGAGGAGAGCCGCCTGCGTGCCGACCGCCAGGGGATCGAGGATCCACTCGCCGCCGTAAAGGGATCCGCGCGGCCCGGCGCAGACGAGGCCAAGCGCGGCGACGACGGAGGCGGCCGCGACGACCAGCGCCGCCGCCCGGCGCCGGGCCGGCGCCCATCCGGACAGCCAGGCGAGATCGACGCCGAGGACCGCGCAGGCGCCGGCGACCAGGGCAAGCTCGGGCAGCAGCGCGCGAAACAGTTGGGCGTACGACGGATTCATGGGGCGGCTCCCGGCCAAACCGGCAGGAACAACGCGGAATGCAGGGCGGGCTCGATCCAATCGAGCAGAAGCGACGGGTGCAGTCCGACCGCGACGCTGGCGGCCACCAGCAGGCAGGTCCCGGCCTTCTCCGGCCAGGTGATCGGCGGCAGCACGGGCGCGCCGGCGGGCGGGGGGCCGCCGAGGAAGCCGGCCTGGAGGGCCCGCAGCGTGAACGCCGCGCACAGCACGATGCCGATCACCGCGCCCAGGGTCAGAGCGGGCGAATACCGCCAGGTACCGATCAGGATCATGAGCTCCGCCGGAAAGCCGCTGAAGCCGGGCATGCCCATCGAGGCGAAGCCGGCGACGGCAAAGCTCGCCGCCGCGAAGGGCAGCAGCCGGCCCAGGCCCATCATCCGCAGGCTGGCCAGGTCGCGCGTGTGGGTCCGGTCGTAGACCATCCGGCCCACGACGCCGAACAGCAGTCCCGCCAGCACGCCGTGCGAGAACATCTGCAGCACGGCGCCGGCCACCGCGCGCGGCGTTCCGGCCGCCACGCCCAGCAGGACGAAGCCCATATGGCTCACGCTGGAAAAGCCGACCACGCGCTTGAAGTCCGACTGCACGAGGGCCACCAGGGCCGCGTACAGGATTCCGATGACGGCGAGGACCGCGATCGTCCCTTGCAGGGCGTGAAAGCCCGCGGGAAAGAGCGGCAGGGCGACCCGCAGGCAGCCGTACGCGCCCAGCTTCATCACCACGCCGGCCAGCAGCATCGACGCGGCGGTCGGCGCGGCCACGTGGCCGTCCGGAGCCCAGGAGTGCAGGGGGAACAGGCCGGCCAAGGTGGCGAAGCCGACGAAGACCAGCGCGAAGAGAGGCACCTGCACGTGGCCGGGCAGCGCGCGCGTCGCCGCCGCCAGGGCCGGAAGCTCGAAGGTGTGGGCGCCGGAGGCCGCGCTGGCCCACAGCAGGCCGGCGAGCACCAGGGCGCTGCCCGCGAAGGAGTAGAGCACGAGCTTCATGGCCGCGAATTCGCGCTCCCCGCCGCCCCACCGGGCGATCAGGAAGTACTTGGGGATGATCGCGATCTCATAGAAGACGAAGAGGGTGAAGAGGTTTTCGCTCAGGAAGACGCCATAGACCGCCCCGAGCAGGGCGAGATAGAGCGCGAAGAACTCGCCCGCCGACTCCGTGACATTCCATGAAAACAGGATCCCGGCGATCGCGGCGATCGCGGTCAGCACCGCGAGGGTCAGGCTGATGCCGTCGACGGCCAAGTGGTACCGGATGCCCAGGGCCGGGACCCAGGCGGCATTCGTCAGGGTGCGCAGTTCGCCGGCCGGCGCAAAATCCAGCGCCGCCCGCGCGACCACGAGCGCCGCCGCCACCGCGAAGGCCAGGGCCAATCGGCGGGCCAGGGCGGCCGAGCGCCGGCCGAAGACCAGCGCCGCCGCCGAGCCGGCAAAGCAGAGGTAGATGGCGCTGGGCAGGGTGTTCATGGCTCAGGGCATTCCGGCCCAGCGGGCCACGAGCGGATTGAACATCCAGGTCAGCACCTGCGGCGCCACGCCGCACACGACGATCAGCGCCGCCAAGCCGGCCAGGGGAGCCGCCTCGCTGAAGGCCAGATCGCGGAATCCCGCGCCGGCGCCGGCCGCCGGCCCGTGAAAGACCTTTTGCCAGAATCCGAGCAGGTAGAGCGCCGTGAAGAACAGTCCCGCGACGGCGACGCACGCGGCGAGCGCGTTCAGGGTGAACAGCCCCCGAAAGATGAGAAACTCCCCGATGAACCCGTTGAGCCCCGGCAGGCCGATGGAGGCGAAGACGGCGACCGCGCAGAGACCGGCCAGCCGCGGCGCGGCGAGCTGAACCCCGCCGAAATCCGCCAGGTCGCCGCGGCCTTCCGCCCGCGACTCCAGAATCCCCGCGCAGGCGAAGAGGGCCGCCGCGGACAGTCCGTGGCTCACCATTTGGAAAAGCGCCCCGCCCAGGGCGTCGCCGGCGGCCCCCGCGGCGCGGGCTGGGCTTCCCGCCGCGACCGCGAACACGGCGATCAGGCAGGTGCTGACGTGGCTCACCGAGGCGTAGGCCAGCATCCGCCGGATCCGGCTCTGGTGCGCCGCGGCCAGGGCAGGCAGGACGGCGCCGGCCACCGCCAGCCCGATCAGGACCGGCGCGGCGGCGCGCAGCGCCGACGGGAAGATCGGCCAGAGGATGCGCAGGATACCGTAGAGGCCCATCTTGGACATCACTCCGGTCAGGAACATCGCGAGGCCCGGAGGGGCCTCGGCATAGGCCGGGGGCAGCCAGGTATGGAACGGGAACAGCGGCACCTTGACCGCGAGGCCGATGAGGATCCCGCCGAAGACCGCCGCCGGCCAGATCCGGCCGCACGCCGCGAGCCGGAGCGCCAGCTCGCCCGACCGCCCGAGATCCGCCAGGGCGGCGAAATCCAGCGTGCCCGCCGCGGCGTAGAGCGCGATGAAGCCGAGCAGGAGGAGGACGCTGCCGCCCAGCGTGTAAAGGATGAACTGATACGCGGCGCGGGCCGCGCCGGCGCCGCCCCACAGCCGCAGCAGGAAGTACGCCGGGACCAGGCTCAGCTCCCAAAACAGGAACCAGGCGAAGAAGTCGACGGTGAGGAAGGCTCCGAGGGCCGTCCCCTGGAGCAGCAGGAAGAGCGACCCGAACAGGCGCCGGTGCGGGAGCGGACCGGAGGACGCCAGGAGCGCGGCCGGAGCGACGACGCCAGCCAGCAGCACGAGGACGAGGCTCAGGCCGTCGAGGCCCACATGGTAGCGGATGTGCAGGGAGGGAATCCAGGCGACGTTCTCCACCTCCTGCAGGCCCGGCGCCGCGGGATGGAAACGGGCGAGCAGCGGCGCCGCCCACAGCAGCGTCGAGAGGCTGAAGAGGAGCGTCGCCCGGCGCTGCGTCCGCTCCGCGCCGCGGGGCAGAAGCGCCACGGCCAGCGCCCCGGCCCAGGGCGTGAAGATGACCAGGGACAGCCAGGGGGCGGTCATGGGCGGCCCTCCCACCAGATCGCCGCCGCGAGGGCGATGAATCCGGCCGCCAGCGCGCCCAGGTAGAATTGCGCCCGGCCGCGCTGGCGGTCGTGGATGGCGCGGGCTCCGCGGCGCATGCCCGCCGTTGCCGCCGAGAACCCGCCGTTCAGGGCGCGCTCCTCCGCCGAGCGGCCGGCCGCTCCCGTGCGCACGGCCGCGGCGGCCACCGCCCGCACGCTTCCATCCCAGATCGTCCGATCGAGGTCGTCCGCCGCCGCGGCGGCGAAGGTGGCGGCGCGGACCACCGTCCGGGCGTAAAGCCGGTCAAAGCCCAGTCCGGCGGCCAGGAAGGGGAAGAGCCGCGGCCAGCGCTGGGCCAGAGGATCGGGCGCGTCGGCGGACCGCGCCGGCCGCCGACCGTACAGGGACCACGCCGCCGCGGCCCCCGCGACGAGCAGGCCGGCGGAAAGCAGGACCAGGCTGGGCGCGCCCAGCGGCGCCTCGCGCGCGAGCGGGGCTCCGGTCAGGAAGGATTGGAGCCAGGGCCGCCCCGGCGTTCCGACAAAGCCCAGCAGGACCGCCCCCAGGCTCAGGAAGAACAGGGGGCCGACCAGGGAGGGGCCGCTTTCGGTCGCGTGCGCCGCCGCGGGCGCGCGGGCTTCGCCCGCAAAAACCAGGGCGACCATCCGGGTGACGTAGAAGGCCGTCAGGGCCACGCCCGCGAGGGCGGCCAGCAGGGGCAGCCGGGAGGGCGCCCAGCCGGCGGCGGCATGGAGGATCGCCTCCTTGCTCCAGTACCCGGAAAGCAGGAAGGGAACGCCGGCCAGCGACATCGCGCCGATGGCGAAGGTGGCGAACGTTGCCGGCAGGCGGCGGCCCAGGCCGCCCAGGCGGCGCAGCTGCTGCTCATGATGCGTGGCATGAATGACCGAGCCCGCGCCGAGAAACAGCAGGGCCTTGAAAAAGGCGTGGGTCAGGAGGTGAAAGATGGCCGCCACCCACGAGCCGACCCCGATGGCGAGCATCATGTACCCCAGCTGCGAGACCGTGGAATACGCCAGCACCCGCTTGAGATCGGCCTGCGCGACCGCGGCCGCTGCGCCGATGAGGGCGGTGAGCGCGCCGATCCCGGCGACGACCGAGAGGGCATGAAACGGAACCTGCGCCAGCGCCTGGTCGGCGGCCATCAAGGGGTAAACGCGGGCGAGAAGAAAAACCCCGGCCGCGACCATGGTGGCGGCGTGGATGAGAGCGCTGACGGGGGTCGGGCCTTCCATCGCGTCCGGCAGCCACACCTGCAAGGGGAACTGGCCCGACTTGCCAATCGCGCCGCAAAAGAGCAGGAGCGCAATGCCGGTCGGCGCCGCCAGGCGGCCGAGAACGGCGGGGTCGAGAACGCCCGCCCCGTGGTCGTAAAACAGCAGCGTTCCGTCCGACCGGTACAGCCACAGCATGCCGAGGAACAGCCCGAGGTCGCCGATCCGCGTGGTGAGGAACGCCTTTTTTGCCGCGGCGGCGGCGGCCGGCCGCTCGTGCCAGAAGCCGATCAGCAGGTAGGAAGCCGAGCCCACGATTTCCCAGCAGACGAAGAGCAGGAGCAGGCTGTTCGCGATCACCAGGCCCAGCATGGCGGCGGCGAACAAACTGAGGTAGCCGAAGAAGGCCTTGCGGTTGCGGTCCTCGGCCATGTAACCGCCGCTGAAGACAAAGACCGCCGTGCAGATCGCCGTGACCATGACGCACATTGCGGCGCCGAGCGGGTCGAGCAGCAGCCCCAGGCGGACGGGCGCGCCGGCGATCTGAAACCAGGCGAAGTTCGCGACCAGCGGTCCGGCGGAGCGCGCGGCTTCGGCCAGGGCGGCGAGGGACCAGACAAGCCCCGACGCCACGCTGGCGGTGGCGAACCAGCACGCCGCGCGGGCGCAGCGCCGGGGCAAGAGGGAAATGACCGCCGCCGCGGCCAGGGGGAGCGCGGGAATGGCCCAGAGATGCTCGGCGGTCGCGCGCATGGCTCAGCCTTTCAGGCGCGCCGGCTGATCCAGCCGGATGCTCGCGTGGTGGCGCCGCACGGCGATGACCAGGGCGAGGCCCACCCCGGCCTCGGCCGCGGAGATGGCGATCGCGAAGAGCACAAACAGGAGCCCCGACGCGTCGGCCGGGCGGGGTCCATAGCGCCAGAACGCAACCAGGTTCACGGTGCCTGCGCTCAGCATCAGCTCGAGCGCCAGCAGCACGAGGATGGCGGTCCGGCGCGCGAGCGCCGCGGCCAGGCCGAGCGCGAACAGCGCGCTGGAAAACAGGAGGCAGGCCTGGAGGGCGCTCATCGCCGGCCCCTTTCGCCCGCGGCGAGGACGACCGCGCCGATCAATGCGGCGGTGAGCAGGACCCCCACGCCCAGCAGGGCGGGGGCCTGGGCGCCCATGAGCTCGCGGCCCAGGTTGCGCACGGAAAGCGCCGCGGGCGCCCGCGCCGCGGCCGCGCGGGGGGTCGCCCG
>DASRSH010000157.1:0-7532 GCA_035656575.1 Opitutaceae bacterium | reverse complement strand
CTGGCCGCCTTGCACCTTGAGGAAGTACATGCAGCGCACCAATTCGATGGTCAGGGCGTGATCGTAGCCGGGCTCGCTGTAGTTGTTCTGATCCTCGGCGTAGTCGTACATGTGCTGCGGCGTGATGCCGTTGGCCGCCAGCCATGCCTTCTCATCCGGCGTGAAATAGGTCTCCGCCCCTTTGCGGCCGGCCGAATAGAGGTCGACTGCCTTGTCATAGATCGCCGCGAATCGGTTGGGGAAATCGTAGTGCTTCATGCCGGCCGGAAATCAATCGTTCTCCGATATCGATCCACCTTGTCCACCACGACGTCAAGCCGCCCGTTCAGTTCGAAGCGGCGATGCTTGCGCCGCCCGACGAGAGCGGTGCCTCCGGCGTTGAGCTGATAGTGGTCGTCGGCGAGGCGCTCAGCCGGGACGAAACCGAACGTCATCGAGTCGACCAGTTCGATGAAAAACCCGTGCCGGCGGACGTCGGTGATGACGGCCGGGAGGCGCGTGGGCGTGCGCTTGGACAGCTCGCGCTCGAAATACTCGAGCAGCTTGATCTTCACGCTCTCCCGCTCCGCCTCGGCGGAATTGACTTCGGTCAGGCTGAGGTGCTCGGCCAGGGCCTGCGCCCCGCGAATGTCGTAACCGGCCCGGCCGGGCTGGCCGCCCAGGCCGTGCTTGACCAGGTAGGTTTCGAGCACCCGGTGCACGGCCAGATCCGAATAGCGGCGGATGGGCGAGGTGAAATGCGTGTAGTCCCGCTTGTGCAGCCCATAGTGGCCGTCGGGGGACGCGCGGTACGCCGCCTTGCGCAGGCTGCGCAGAAATTGGGTGCGCAGGACATAACCCTGCGGGTGCTCCTTCAGGGTCTGCAGGAGGCGAACCACCTGCTCTCGCCGCCGCAAGTCGCCGGCCTGGATGCCGAACGTGGCGACGAACTGGCCGTATTCGGCCAGCTTTTCCTCGTCCGGTTCGTCGTGCACGCGATAGAGCGAAGGCAGCTGCTCCGTGCGGGTCAGGCGCGCCACGGCCTCGTTCGCCGCCAGCATGAACTCCTCGATGAGCTGGTGGCTCTCGTCCTGCTCGATGCGCTCCAGCCGGTCGGCATAGCCCTGGGCGTCGACGAATATTTTCGTCTCCGGCATGTCCAGGTCGAGGCTCCCCTTGGCCATTCGGTCCTGGCGGAGCCGGGAGCCGTAGCGCCAAAGCGTGCGCAGCCAGGACTGCAGGTCGACCAGCTCCCCGTCCGACAGCGACTTCAGGGGCCGGCCCGTCGAGCCCGTCTGATGGCTGGGCGGTACCGGCAGGGCGCGGATGCGCTGCAGGTCGTTTTCGAAGAGCAGGGCATAGGCCTGCCGGTAGGTGAGGCGCTTGCGGCTGCGGATGACCGTGTTGGCGAACGCCGTGTCGACGATGCGGCCGTTGCGGCCGAAGGACAGAAACACGGCCTTGCACAGGCGGTCCTCGGCTTCGACCAGGGAGCACAGCCCGTTGGACAGCTTTTCCGGCAGCATCGGAATTACCGTGCCGACCAGATACGTGGAATTGCCGCGCCTCTGGGCCTCGCGGTCGAGCGCGGTGCCCGGCCGCACGTAGGTGGACACATCCGCAATGTGAATGCCCACCTTGTGGCCCCCGCCCGGCAGCGGTTCGAGCGAGAGCGCATCGTCGAAGTCCTTCGCATCGTCCGGATCGATGGTGAAGACCGGCGCGGCGCGGTAGTCCAGCCGGCCCGCCAGGTCGCGGGGCTGCACCTGCGCCGGCAAGGCCGCCGCCTCGCGCTCCACCGCGGGCGGGAACGAGGTTTCGAGATTGAACTTGCGGTAGATGCCGAGCAGTTCGGCCTGCGGCTCGTGCGTGCGCCCCAGCCGGGCCGTGACCACGCCGGTGAGCGGCACCCGCGGATCACGCCATTCGTCGAGGCGGACCACGACCTTGTCCCCGGGGCGGGGCGGCGGCTTGACGGGACCGCGGGTCGGGTCGGGCACGGCGATGGGATGGACGAATTGGGGCTGGTCGGCCACGACGGCGAAACCGCGCGCCGTACGCCGCAGTTCGCCCACGGTCTCGGTGCGCTCCCGCTCCAGGACGCGGAGCACCCGCCCCACCGCTTCGCCGGGGCGGCGGCCCTCGACGCCGGGAAAGATGCGGACGCATACCCGGTCGCCGGGCAGCGCGACGCCCGTCTCGTCGGGGGCGATCTGCACCGACGGGCCGGCGTCATCCCCGCCCGCGGCGTCGGGCACGACGAAGGCCGAGCCTCCGGCGCGGAAATGGATCCGCCCATTGATCTCGCCCTCGGCGCCCTTCAGCCGGAGGCGGTCGCCGGCCACGCGGACCACTTCGCCCGCGGCGAGCAGCAGCCGCACTTCGTGCGCCAGCGACGCCCGCTGTTTCTTGTCCAGGTTCAGCCGCCGGGCCAGTTCCGCCTCGCTGGCGGGTTGATAGGCGGGCTCCCGCAGCACCGCCAGGAGCCGATCACGTAAACGCATGCCGGTTTTCAGGGATAATAAAACGCCAGACTCAGCGTCTGCTCGCGGCCGAGCAGGGCGATCATGTCCGCGGTCCAGGGAGGATAGGGCGCGGGGCTGGTAATCGCCGCGACGCAGGCGCGGACCGCGGGATCCGCCATGCCCGGCGAGTATTCCACTCCCTCGATGCGAGGAATGGCCCCGTCGGCGTCCAAAACGAACTGCACCGACACGCGGTTGCCGGTGTGGGCATTGAGCTTCTGGGTGATGCGCTCGTGATCCCAGGTGGTCTCGATCGTCTGCACCACGGTGTGCAGGTAGTCCGGATACGACGCCCAGCGCGGATCGACCATCGTTCCCCGCAGATCGGTTCCCGCCACTTTGGCGGGCGGGGCCGCGGGCGCGGGCGCCGCCTGCACAGTGGTTTCCCGCCACTCGATGTGGGCGGGCTGGGCCGGCATTTCCGTCGGCAGGCTGATGCCCGCGAGGGTGAGCTTATTGTCCTTCACCACATAGCGCTCGCGCCAGACCTGTTCGCCGCCCGCCGCCGGCTGGCGGCACTCCAGCGTGATTCCGGCCGGCGAAAGCGCCACCAGCGCCACCGTCACGTTGGCGTCATGGACAAAATTGCCGGAGGCATCGAGCCTGGGCTGAAGGGGCGGGGCCGCCAGCAGGGTCAAGCTGGCCAGCGCAGCCCCGGCGGCGAGAATCGCGCGAAGGCGCATGCTCCAATCAATCGGCTCGCGCGCCCGCCGTCAACGCTGCCGAACTGGACAAGTCCCGGCGCGCCCTCGTAATCTGCCCGCTTCGTGAAGATCGTCCACGCCGCCAGCGAATTGTACCCCTACGTGAAAACCGGCGGCCTGGCGGACGCGGTGGGGGCGCTGACCGGAACCCTCGCGGACATGGGGCACGAGGTGAGCGTCTTCGTGCCCGGCTACCGGGCGGTGCTGGCGCATCCCGAAGCGGCCAAAGCGGAGCGGCGCCTGCGCCTGAAGATCGAACTCGGCGACGCCACCGTGTCGGGCGAGGTGCGGGTGTTCCGGCCTCGCCCCCGGCTGGCGGTCCATCTGGTGTGCCGCGACGAGTATTTCGACCGCAGCCATCCCTACGGCACCGGGGAGCGCGACTACGAGGACAACGCCGACCGGTTCATTTTTTTCGCGAAGGCGGTGGTCGAAACCCTGCGCCTGCTCAACGAGGCGCCCGACATCGTCCACGGCCACGACTGGCAGGCGGCGCTGATTCCCCTGCTGCTGCGGCAGGCCGAACACCTGCAGGGCACGCCCATCGCGGTCAAGACGCTGTTCACCATTCACAATATCGCCTACCAGGGCCTGTTTCCGCGCGCGGTATTCGCCCGGCTGAACGTGCCCGACGAGCTGTTCGCCATCGACGGGCTCGAATACTACGGCCAGGTGAACTTCATGAAGGCCGGGCTGCTGTTCGCCGACCGGGTCACGACCGTCAGTCCGCATTACGCCGAGGAGATCCAGACGCCCGAATTCGGCTGCGGGCTGGAAGGGGTGGTGCAGACCCGCGGCGATGACATCGTCGGACTCATCAACGGCATCGACACGTCGGTGTGGAATCCCGCCCTCGACCCGCTGATCCCGGCCCGCTACACGGCGAACGATCTGACGGGCAAGCGGGAATGCCGCCGCGCGCTGCTGGAGGCCTGCGGCTTCGCCGGCGATTTCAGCGGGCCGATTTTCGGCCTGGTGTGCCGGATGGTGGAGCAGAAGGGCATGGACCTCCTCCTCGCCGCCCGCGCGTTCTTCGACGGCGAACCCTGCCGGCTGGTCGTGCTGGGTTCGGGCGAAAAGCGGTATGAGGATGCTTTTCACGCCTGGACGGCCGCGGCGCCGGACCGGGTTTACCTGTGCGCCCGCCTGGACGAAAGGATGAGCCACCTGATCGAGGCGGGGGCCGACTTCTTCGTCATGCCCTCGCTGTTCGAACCGTGCGGCCTCAATCAGATGTATTCGCAGGCCTACGGCACGGTCCCGATCGTCAGCCGCGTGGGGGGGCTCGTGGACACCGTTTCCGACGCCGACGACGACCCCGCGCGCGGCACGGGCATCATGTGCGCCCCGCGCGCGGACAGCCTGCTCGCGGGGCTGGAGCGGGCGCGGCGGCTGTTTGCCGACGGCGAACGCTACCGCGCCGTGCAGCAGCGGGGAATGGCGCGCGACTTTGGCTGGAAGCAGGCGGTGCGCGCCTACGAGCGGCTCTATCAGGACGTGCTGTAGGCGAGCCGGATCTGGTCCATTTTCTCCCGGGTTTCCGCGAGCGCCCGCTCGAGGTCCTCCGGTTTGAGGGCGGCCAGCTGAAGCTTTTCCGGCGTGGGAACCCAGTAGCCGGTCTCACCCGGCAGCCCCAAGCCCAGCTGCTCGGTCACGCCGGCGGCCAGGTGGAGCACGGCGGCCGGAAGGGTCGGCACGGCGGCGCCCGGGGTCAGCAGGTGGCCGCGCACGGCTTCAATGACGTCCCGGGAGAATCGCCATTCGGCCATGACCACCGTCGCAACGGCGGCATTGCGAATTTCCATCACCCGTCCTTCCCAGGTCGCGTAATCGCTGTCGCGCTCCAGGTGGAAAATGTCGCTCTCGGCGAGGGCGCGCCGCGCCATCCGGTCCAGGACGAGCATGCCCACGGGACGGAGCAGGCCGGCGGTGTAGGCGTGGCGGGGATTGAAGGCGGTGCGCTCCGCCAGCAGCTCGCAGGCGAAGGCGGTCGCGATCATGTGCTCGCGCAGCATTTCCGGATCGATGCCGTAAAAGATGAGCGCGCGTTCCGCGAGCAGCCCGGTGGCGGCATAGCCGACCAGCCGGTGCACTTCGCGGAAGCCCACCCGGTTGATCGCGCCGTCCACGTCGCCCACGCCGCCGGAGCCGTAATAGGGGCTGTTCGCGGCCCGGAGGATGGCCGCCGCAAGGGGGGCGTCCTGGCGCAGCAGGGCGGAAATGGCCTCGGTCTCCGTGTTGATGTCCTGCAGCAGCTCCGCCAGCTCCGACAGCACCTGCGGGGCCGCCGGCAGTTCCTTGGCGACCGCAAACATGTCCTTGAGTTTGGGTGAGAGCATCCGGTTTTCTATCGACACGGCAGACCGTGAATTAAGCATTTACGCATGGCCGAAGGAGCGATTTTGAGCGTGGAGCGCCTGACCAAGCATTATAACACGGCGCGGGGCCCGCTGACCGTGCTGAAGGAAGTCTCTTTCGAACTGGCCCCCGCGGCGACCCTGGCCGTGGTCGGGCCCAGCGGCAGCGGCAAGACGACCCTCCTCGGCCTTTGCGCGGGGCTGGACCGCCCTTCAGGTGGGACCGTGATACTCGCCGGGGTGCCGCTCGAGCCCCTGGACGAGGATGGACGGGCGCGGGTGCGCAATCGCCATGTGGGCTTCGTCTTCCAGAACTTTCAGTTGATCCCGACCCTAACTGCCCTCGAAAACGTCCTGGTTCCGCTGGAATTGCGGGGCGAGCGCGGCGGGGAGGGGGAGGCGCGTGACCTGCTCGCCCGGGTCGGATTGGGCGACCGGATGGCGCACTATCCCGTTCAGCTCTCGGGCGGCGAGCAGCAGCGGGTGGCTTTGGCTCGCGCTTTCGTCAACCGGCCGCGCATTCTCTTTTGCGATGAACCCACGGGCAATCTCGACAACGAGACCGGCGCGGCGATGACCGAGCTGATCTTTGCCCTCAACCGCGAGCGCGGCACGAGCCTCGTGCTGGTGACCCACGATCTGGAGCTGGCCGGACGCTGCCAGCGGCTGCTGCGGCTGAAGGGCGGATCCGTCGTTCAGGCGGCATGAGCGCGCCGCCGCCAGTGTCGCTGATCCGCTGCGGTCCGGAATACGCGGCGCCCATCCTGGAGATTCTCAACGATGTCATCCTCACGAGCACGGCGCTGTACGACTACCGCGCGCGCTCGCCCGAAATGATGCAGGCGTGGTTCGAAACCAAACGGCGCGGCGGCTTTCCCGTGATTGGCGCGGTGGATTCCGCCGGAACGCTCCTCGGCTTCGGCAGTTACGGCACCTTCCGGGCTTTCCCGGCGTACAAGTACACCGTGGAGCACTCGGTCTACGTGCGCAAGGACCGCCGCGGCGAAGGCCTGGGGCGCAGGCTGCTGGAAGCGGTCATCGCCGCGGCCCGGGAAAACGATTACCACGTCCTCATCGGCGTCATCGACTCGTCCAATGCGGCAAGTGTGAAGCTGCACCGCTCGCTGGGCTTCCAGCTCTGCGGAACCTTTCGCGAGGCCGGCTTCAAGTTCGGCCGGTGGCTGGACGTGGAATTCCACCAATTGATTTTGACGAGCCCGGCCCACCCGGTGGACGGCTAGCGGAAGGGGTCATGTACCAAATCCCAACAAGCCGAACAAGGACCGGTGCTCTCGCTAGCGCCAAAACCGGCTTGTTGGGATTTGGTACATGACCCCTTCCGCGCCCCGAGCCCCCGGGAAATGCCCCTGCCGCGAGGCGGGCTCCCGCCCGGATGGCAGCGCGGCGGAGCGGGGCTAGAGTGTGGGCATGAGCTCCCAAAGGCCTAAATCGGCTCAGCCCAGTGCCCCCGCTTCCCTCGTTGACCGCGCGCTGCCCGACGATCGCTTCGGCGAGGAAGAGGGCCTATGCGGCGACGGCCGGTCCCGGCACGAGGATTATGAGGAGGAACCGAAAAATCGGGATGCCGCCCATCGCGATTTTCACGATCAGAAGCCCGATCCGGGCGGGCAGGGGCCCTGCTGAGCCAGGGCTCGCCCGCCGATAGTGGTACAGATTGCTCTCGCCCCAATTTTTCATGAAAACGCTTCAAGATCGACGAAGCGCCGGGCGATAACCGGCCGAAACCGCCCGAGGTGGGCTCTCAGCCCATCGCTGGAAGGTTTCGGCCGGTTATCGCCCGGCGTCTTCCCTCGAGATTGCAGTGATTTTCATGAAAAATTGGGGCTAGTGTTGTGTCGCAGAAATAACTTTCGTTAAACGGCGGAGTTTTTCGAGGATGTCGTCGGCGGTGGCGACCCAGCGAAAGGGGGTCGCGTCGTCATTATGATTTTTGACGTAGGTGCGTA
>DASRSH010000156.1:0-3555 GCA_035656575.1 Opitutaceae bacterium | reverse complement strand
GATCATTCCCAAGGCCCAGGCCAAGCTGCGCGGCGAACTGCCGGCCAGTCTGATGTACTGCTGCGGCGGCGACCGGCGGTTCTTCAAGACCCACGACATCATGCCCGCCGAGTTTCTGACCGTCGTTTGGCAGAACGAGGGTAACGATCAGGCCGTGGTCGACTGGGTGGTTCAGCGCAGCCGGAGCAAGGGCTGATGCCTCGCGTGCGGCCATGAGCGTCTATACCCTAAAGATCAACGGCCAGGAGCGAACCGTGGAGGCCGCGCCGGAAACGCCGCTGCTTTGGGTGCTGCGCGATCATCTGGATCTCCGGGGCTCGAAATATGGCTGCGGCATCGGTCAATGCGGCGCGTGCACCGTGCACGTGGACGGATCCGCGATGCGCTCGTGCCTCTTGCCGGTGTCCGCCGTCGGTTCGTCGTCCATCACGACCATCGAGGGGTTGTCGTCCGACGGATCGCACCCGCTGCAGAAGGCCTGGTGCGAGCTCGACGTCGCGCAATGCGGCTACTGCCAGGGCGGTCAGATCATGTCGGCCGCCGCGCTGCTGGCGGGCAATCCGCATCCCACCGACGACGACATCGATGCGGCGATGGCGGGAAACCTGTGCCGCTGCGCCACCTATTACCGGATTCGCGCGGGCATCCATCGCGCCGCGGAGCTGGCGGCCAAGGAAAGGGGCGCATGAGCGCGGCACCCTCCGCGGCCCTGACCCGCCGGCGCTTCCTGCAGGGAGCGCTGGCCGCCGGCGGCGGCCTGGTGCTGGCATATTACATGCGCACGCCCGGCCGCGCCCAGGTGGCGCACGCCGCTTCGCTCGAGGATACCTTCGCGCCCAACGATTTCATCCGTGTCGCTCCGGATGGCACGGTGACGATCTACTCCGCTCGGCCTGAGGTCGGCCAGGGCATCAAGACTTCCCTGCCGATGATCGTGGCCGAGGAGATGGGGGCGGACTGGCATCACGTTCGCGTCGAGTCGGTGCCCCTGGCGGACATTTACGGACCGCAGTTTGCCGGGGGGAGCATGTCGACCCCGATGGACTACACCCGGATGCGGCAATTGGGAGCGGCGGCGCGCACGATGCTGATCGAGGCGGCGGCGAAGACCTGGGGCGTGCCGGAGAGCGAGTGCTACGCCGACAACGGCTACGTGCGGCACCGCGACACGGGCCGGACGCTGGGCTTTGGCGCGCTTGCGGCGGTGGCCGCGACCCTGCCGCCCCCTGCGCTGGACCAGGTCGTGCTCAAGGACCCCTCTCAGTTCCGGCTCTTGGGGTCCCGCCAGGGGGGCGTGGACAACCCGGCCATCGTCACCGGCCGCCCGCTTTTCGGCATCGATCAGAAGCAGCCGGGCATGCTTTACGCCGTCTATCAGAAGTGCCCGGTATGGGCGGGCCGCCCGGTGAGCGCGAACTTGGACGAGATCAAGGCGCTGCCGGGGATCCGGGACGCGTTCATCCAGCCGCGCACGTTCCCCGAAGGCGAATTGACCGGGCTTCTCCCCGGTGTGGCCATCGTGGGCGACTCCACCTGGGCCGTCTTTTCCGCGCGCCAGCGGCTCCGCGTGCAATGGAACGAGGGGCCTTATGCCGCCAGCTCCTGGACGGATTTCACGCAGCAGGCCCAGGCAGCCGCCCGGCGGGGCGCCGGGCGCCTGGTGCGTGAAACCGGCGACGTCGACGGAGCGCTGGCCGCAGGCGCCCAGGTGGTCGAAGCCGCCTATACCTATCCCTTCATCTCCCATACCAACCTGGAGCCGCAAAACTGCACCGCGTGGGTCAAGGAAGGCAAGGTGCGCGTGTGGGCCCCGACCCAAAATCCCGGCCTGGCGCGCCAGCGCATCACCGAAATGCTGGGCATCCGCGATGAGGACGTGGACTTTCACCTTACGCGGATTGGCGGCGGGTTCGGCCGGCGGCTCGATCCCGATCCGGTTCTCGAAGCGGTCGCCATAGCGCAGCGCACGGGAACGCCGGTCATGCTCGTCTGGGACCGGACCGACGACCTGCAGCACGATCATTATCGGCCGGGCGGCTTTCACTACCTGCGCGGTGCGGTCGACGCGGCCGGCCGGGTAAGCGCCTGGCGCATGCATCATGTGAATTTCGGCTCGGGCCTGGGGCCCGACGACTTCCCGGCGCCGTTCATTCCGCATTTCCAGCTGCTCGACACCCGGCTCGACAACGGCATTCCGATGGGTCCGTGGCGGGCGCCCGGCGCCAATGCGTACGCGTTCGTGATCGGCAGCTTCCTCGATGAGCTCGCCCACGCCGCCGGTCAGGATCCGGTGGCGTTCAACCTGGCGCTGCTGGGCGACCGCAAGCTGATTCCGGCGACCACACCGAAGGGACAGCCTTACAACGCCGAGCGCATGCGCGGCGCCATCCGCGTCGCGGCGGAAAAGTCCGGCTGGGGCCAGCCGCTCCCCCGCGGCCGGGGCCGCGGGCTGGGCTACTATTTCTCCCACCTCGGCTATGTTGCGGAGGTTGCGGAAGTGACGGTCACTCCGGATGGCCGCCTGACGGTGGACCGGGTGACGGCCGCGGCCGACGTCGGGTCCCAGATCGTCAATCTGAGCGGCGCGGAAAATCAGGTGCAGGGTTCGATCAACGACGGGCTCAACGCGTGCTGGGGCCAGGAGCTGACCATCGAGCGCGGGCGGGTCACCCAGACGAATTTCCACCAATATCCCATGCTGCGCATGCCGCAGTCCGTGCGGCGGATTGACGTCCACTTTGTAAAAACCGAGTACCCTCCGACCGGCCTGGGCGAACCCGCCCTGCCCCCCCTCGCCCCCGCGGTGGGCAACGCGATTTTTGCCGCGACCGGCATTCGCATCCGCGATTTTCCCTTCGCCCGCGCGAGCTTGAAATGGAGTTGAGCGGCTGTGCCCCGGGCCCAATCCAACCCCAAGGTGGATGCCTTCCTCGCGAGCGCCGACCGCTGGCGGGAGGAAATGACCCGCCTGCGAAAGATCGTCCTCGGCTTTCCCTTCGCCGAGGAGCTGAAGTGGAGCAAGCCCTGCTACTCTTTTGAAGGCGGGAACGTCGCCATCATCATTCCCTTCAAGGAATCCTGCGCGCTGATGTACTGCAAGGGCGCCCTGCTCAAGGACGCCAAGGGGGTCCTCGAAAAGCCCGGCGAGCACACCCAGGGAGCCCGCTGGATCAAGTTCCGGTCGGTGCCGGAGGTCGTCCGGATGGAGCCCACCGTGAAGGCCTACCTGAAGGAGGCGATCGCCGCGGAAAAGGCGGGCCTGCAGGTCAAATACCGGAAGACTTCGGACTACAAAGTCCCTCCGGAATTGGAAAAGGCGTTCGCGCATGCTCCGGCGCTTAAAGCCGCCTTTGCCGGCCTGACCCCCGGTCGGCAGCGGGCGTACCTCCTTTTCATTTCTTCCGCGAAGCAGTCGCAAACGCGCGAAGCCAGGATTGAAAAGCATCGCCAGCGCATCCTCGCCGGGAAAGGGCTGAACGATTAACCCCAATTTTTCATGAATAATGGGAGTTAAAGCAGCTCGCCTTGGGTTTCGATGGGAGCGGCGGGAGGCTC
>DASRSH010000155.1:0-1895 GCA_035656575.1 Opitutaceae bacterium | reverse complement strand
CGACTTCCCCTTCGGGCAGGCCGCGATGCTGTTCCAGGCCATTTATCTCGAGGGCCTGGCCCGCCCGGCCGAAGGCGTCCGGCTGCTCCTGCGCGTGCTCCTGGAAAAGTACCGGGAAGCCGGCGGCGAGCGGCGCATGAAGTGCGGGGTGCGCGCGATCCGCACCGCGGGCGGACGGGCCACGGCCCTGGTGCTCGACGACGGCAGCGAAGTCTCGGCCGACCGCATCCTCTCCTCGATCGGGGGCGCCGAGACGGCGGCCCTGGTGGAGGCGCCGGCCGGCGCGAACGAGCCGGCGGCCCCGCGGCCGCCCCGGCCCGGAGTCGTGACGTATGTCGAGACGCTGACCGTCCTGGACCGCGAGCCGCGCGAACTCGGCTGGACCGACACGATGGTCTTCTTCAACGAGGGGACGGACTTTCACTACGAGCGCCCCGCCGCCCCGGTCGATCCCCGCAGCGGCGTGCTCTGCCTGCCCAACAACTTCCGCTACACCGACGCGGAGCGGCCCCGCGAAGGTCTCTTGCGGGTGACCAGCCTGGCGAACTACGAGGCGTGGGCCGGGGCGGAGCCCGCGGCTTACGCCGAGATGAAGCGGGTGTGGTTCGAACGCGTGCAGCGCAGCGCCCGGCGCTTCCTGCCGGCCGTCCCGGAAGCCGCCTTCGCGGCGGCGACGCGCGCCACCGACATGTTCACGCCGCGGACCATCGAACGGTTCACCGGCCACCGCCATGGCGCCATCTACGGTTCGCCCGACAAGCGGCCGCGGGGGGACATCGGCCTTTCCAACCTGCATTTGTGCGGGACGGATCAGGGCCTGCTCGGCATCGTGGGGTCGATGATCAGCGGCATCACCATGGCCAACCTGCATCTGCTCTCCTGATGGCCTACGACTGGCTCAAGGGGGTGGCCGACGAGTATGACGTCATCGTCATCGGCAGCGGGCTGGGCGGCCTGACCGGCGCCAATTGCCTGGCGAAGGCGGGGCACCGCGTGCTCCTGCTTGAGCACCACTATCAGTTTGGCGGGCTGGCGACATGGTTCACCCGCAAGGGCGGCCACATCTTTGACATTTCCCTGCATGGCTTTCCCAGCGGGATGATCAAGTCCTGCCGCAAGTACTGGACCCGGGAGATCGCCGATTCGATTGTTCCGCTCAAGGACATCCGCTTCATCAATCCTGAGATGGACGTGCGGACCACGTTCACGCGCGAGGACTACACCCGCATCCTGGTCGAGCAGTTCGGCCTGGAGCGGGAGCGCGTCGAGGCGTTCTACGCCCACCTGGCCGGGATGAACTTCTACGATCCGAACACGGAGACGACTGGGCAGATGTTCGACCGGTTTTTTCCCGGCCGGCCCGACGTCCAGCGCCTGCTGATGGAGCCGATCGCCTATGCCAACGGCTCGACCCTCGACGATCCGGCGATCACCTACGGCATCGTCTTCACCAACTTCATGGGCGCGGGGGTGTTCACCTTTCGCGGCGGGTCGGACCTTCTGATCGAAAAGATGGCCGCCGAACTGCGCCGCAACGGCGTCGAACTGCGCAAGAAGGTCCTGGTCGAGCGGATCCTGATCGAAAGCGGGCCGGGCGGGCCGCGCGCCGCGGGCATCGTGGCCCGCAACGGGCGGGTCATCCGCGCGCGGGCGGTCCTGTCCAACGCGAACCTGATGAACACGCTCTTTCGGCTGGTGGGGGAGGAGCACCTCCCGGCGGCGTTCGCCGCCGAGGCGCGCGCGGTCCGCATCAATTCGAGTTCGTGCCAGGTTTATTTCGGGATCCGCAAGGGCGAGACCCTGCCGCATATCGGCGACCTCGTGTTCACTTCGCAAAGCCCGCACTTCGACAGCCGGGAGCTGACCGACCTGCACACGACCAGCCGGACATTTTC
>DASRSH010000154.1:0-6547 GCA_035656575.1 Opitutaceae bacterium | reverse complement strand
GAAACCGACGCCCGGGTGGACCGGGAGGCCTGCCGGCAGGTCCGCGTGCGCTCCATGGTCGTCGTGCCGCTCAAGGCGGCGTCCGGCCCGATCGGCGTGCTCAAGGCCCTGTCGACCGAGCCCGAGGCGTTCTCCAAGCTGGATGTCGGGCGGCTGCGGGTCGTGAGCGGGCTGCTGGCGCGGCTCCTTTATCAGGCCAGCCTCTACGCCGAATTGCAGGAACTGAAGCGGATGTCCGCTCTCGCGGCTTCGGCGCCATGACGCGATCGCGGGGGCCGTTTCGGCTGGACGGGCAGGTGGCGCTGGTCACGGGAGCGGCGCGGGGAATCGGGGCGGCCTGCGCGATGGCGCTGGCGGAGGCCGGAGCCGACGTCGTCCTGGGTTTGCGCGACGCGCGCACCGGCTCCGCGCTCGCCCGGCGGATCGAGCGGCTGGGGCGCCGGGCGCTGGCCGTTCAGATGGACGTGGGCGATCCGGCCCAGATTCGCGCCGCCGTCCGGGAAGCCGTCCGGCGATTCCGGCGGATCGACATTCTGGTCAACAACGCCGGCATCGGCGCCCCGGCGCCCGCCCTGGCCGTGACGGAAGCGGATTTTGACGCGACCTTGCGGGTCAATCTGAAGGGGACGTTCTTCACCGCGCAGGCGGTCGCGCGGCTGATGAAGCGGCAGAAGCGGGGCCGGATCGTGAACATCGGCTCCCAGGCCGGCGCCGTCGCGCTGCCGACGGAAGCGGTGTACTGCATGACCAAGGCGGCGATCGCGCATCTGACGCGCTGCCTGGCGCTGGAATGGGCCCCGCACGGCATCACCGTCAACGCGGTGGCGCCCACCTTCATCCGCACGCCCGGAACCAGAAAATGGCTCGATGACCGGGCGTTCCGCGCCTCCGTCCTCAAACGCATTCCGCTCGGCCGGGTGGGGGAGCCGCGGGAGGTCGCCGAGCCGGTAGTTTTCCTGGCCTCGCCCGCCGCATCGCTGATCACCGGCGCCACGCTGCTGATCGACGGGGGATGGACCCTGGCGTGATGAGCACGGAATGGCTGCAACCGGTGGTCCTGGAAGGGGAGGGCGTCCGGCTCGAGCCGCTGACCCTGGCGCACGCGGAGGAGTTGCGCGCGGTCGCCGCGGACGGGGAGTTGTGGCGGCTGCGGTTCACCACCGTGCCCGAGCCGGAAAACACCCGCGCCTACATCGAGAAACTGCTGGCGGAGCAGGCGGCGGGCACCCGCCTGGCGTTCGTCGCGCGCGAATGCGGCGGCGGGCGCATGGTGGGCAGCACCACCTATCACGACGTCGTCGCGGCGGCCCGCCGGGTGGAGATCGGGTCCACGTTCTACGCGGCGAGCTGGCAGCGGACTTTCGTCAACACCGCGTGCAAGTGGCTGCTCATGCGGCACGCCTTCGAGACCCTGGGCTGCCCCGTGGTCGGATGGCGCACGGACATCCTCAACACCCGCTCGCAGGCCGCCATCGAAAGGCTGGGCGCGAAGAAGGACGGCGTGATCCGGCGCGCCATCCTTCGGCGCGACGGCACGCTGCGCGACACGGTGATGTACAGCGTCACCGCGGAGGAATGGGAGGGCGGGGTGCGGGATCGGATGCGCGCGCTGCTGCGGCGGTGAGGCCGAATCGCTATTGCCTGCCCCGGACGGGCCCTGGCATATCCGACAGACCCGAATCCCCGCCCGAATGAATTCCTCCGCGACGCCGGCCATTCGCGAAACCGTCATCCAGCCGACGCGCGGCCTGCGGCTCGCCCCCTGGGGAGAACTCTACACCTATCGCGATCTGCTGTGGGTGATGGTGTGGCGCGACATCGCCGCGCGCTACAAGCAGACGATCCTGGGCCCGCTGTGGTTTCTGCTGCAGCCCCTGCTCAACACGATCGTCTTCACGCTCATTTTTGGACGCGTGGCGCACCTGTCCACCTCGGGGCTGCCTGGTCCGCTGTTCTACCTGTGCGGCCAGCTCCTGTGGGGATACTTCGCCGCGACCTTCAACTCGACCGCCATGACGCTGGCGATCAACCACCAGTTGTTCGGCAAGGTCTATTTCCCGCGGCTGATCGTGCCGCTCTCCGGGGTCATCTCCAACCTGGTGGCTCTGGGCATCCAGCTGTCGCTCTTCGTCCTGTTCTATCTCGGTTACAAGCTGGGGCCCGCCGCGCCGACCTTCGGGGTCACGCCCTGGATCGTTCTCCTCCCGCTCGTGATCGTCCAGGTCGGCGCCTTCAGCCTCGGCGTCGGATTGTGGCTGGCCGCGCTGTCGGCGCGATTTCGCGACCTGTCGATGCTGACCCAGTTTCTGATTCAGCTGTGGATGTACGCGACGCCCGTGATCTACCCCTTGAGCGCCATCCCGCATCGCTGGCTGCCCTGGGTCGCGCTCAATCCGATGGCCGTGCCCGTGGAATACAGCCGGGCGATGCTGCTGGGCAGCCCGTCCCCGTCGGCGGGCCTGCTCGCGATCTCGCTGGGGATGACGCTGGCCGTCCTCGTCTCCGGCCTCGCGCTCTTCGACCGGGCGGAGAAAACCTTCGTCGACGTCGCATGAACCGGCCGATCATCGAAGCCGAAGGGCTGGGCAAGACGTACCAGCTGGGCGCAATCGGGCCGGCGCGCGTGCAGGACGCCTTCGCCGCCTGGTGGCGCCGCCGGCGCGGGCTGGAGGTGCGCAACGACCAGGAATTCCACGCGCTGACGGACGTTTCCTTCGCCATTCCCAGCGGGCGCATCACCGGGATCATCGGCCGCAACGGCGCCGGCAAGTCGACGCTGCTCAAGATCCTCTCGCGCATCACGGAGCCCACCCACGGCCGGGCGGTGATGCGCGGGCGCGTCGCGTCGCTGCTCGAGGTCGGAACCGGCTTTCATCCGGACCTGACCGGCCGCGAGAATGTCTTCCTCAACGGCGCGATCCTGGGCATGACCCGGCGCGAGATCCGGGCGAAGTTCGACGAGATCGTCGCCTTCTCGGAGGTGGAGAAGTTCATCGACACCCCGGTGAAGCGGTACTCGAGCGGCATGTATGTCCGGCTGGCCTTCGCCGTCGCCGCCCATCTTGAGCCGGAAATCCTGATCGTGGACGAGGTCCTGGCGGTCGGCGACGCCCAGTTCCAGAAGAAGTGCCTGGGCAAGATGCGCGACGTCGGTTCCGGCGGCCGCACCGTCCTGTTCGTCAGCCACGACCTGGCGGCGGTGTCTTCGCTGTGCCAGGAGGTGCTGTACCTCGTTGGCGGCCGGGTGCGCAGCCACGGCCCCACCCACGAAGTGCTGGCGGAATACGCCGCGAAGTCCGACGTGCTCAGCGGAGAATGCGATCTGGCCCATGCGAATGTGCCGCGGCGCGGCTCGGGCGCGGCGCGCTTCGTCGTCGCTCGCCTGCGGGCTCCTTCGGGCCGGCCGCTCGCCACCGCCACGCAGGGGGAGCCGTTCGAGATGGAACTGGAAATCGAAGCGCGGGAGGACATGCCGGTGCGGGCGATCGGGGTGTCGCTCGGCGATCCCTGGGGCAACGACCTTTTCACGTCGTTTCATTACGACACCCTGGAGTTGGGCCGCCTGGCGGCGGGCCGGCACCGGCTGGTCGTCGCCTTCGACCCGAATTTCCTGGCCCGGGGCAGCTTCGTCGTCCGCCTGTCCCTGCTCGGGCCCCAGGCGGCGGAATACGACGTGATCCCCTCGGCCTTCGCCCTGCTGGTGGCGGCGAGCCCCGCCGACGCCGATGTGGGCGTGGCCCGGGCCGGAACGGTGCGGCTGCCGCTTCCCTGGCGCTTGGCCCCCGTCGGTTCATGAGCATGCTCCAAATGAGGTGGGGGAAGCGATGGCTCTGCGCCCTGCTGCTGGCGGCGCCCGTGACCGGGCCTGCGCAGATCACGGTGGTCGATTTTCAGCCGTCGACGGTTTTTGTGCACGCGGGGCGGACCTGGACCCTGCAGGCGGCGATCACCCCGGCGCGCTACGGGCCGCGCGACCTGGAGTGGTCCTCCCAGGATGACTCCATCGCGCGGGTGGACGGCGGCGGGACCATGACGGCGCTCCGCGCCGGCCGCACCTATGTCTATGCCATGGGCGGAGTGCACCACGAGGCGAACGACATGTGCCGCGTCATCGTGTACGACGACAGCAATTCCCTGCGCTTTGCGCCCCGCAGCACCGTGCTCGACGCGGCCGGGCGCACCCGCGCCATGTTTGACCTCGCCCTGCCGCGCGACGACATCGTGGCGCTGGTGTGCCGCGTTCGGGTGCCGTCCGGCCAGGCCGCGTCGGCCACGGTGCGGATGGACGACGGACGGGAACTGACGGTGAATCTTCCTGCGAGAGACGGACACTGGCAGGACGCCTCTCCGATGTTCCTGTATCCGTTCGGCGGCTTTTACCGGTTTGGACTGGCGGCGGGCCATCATCGCCTCGAGGTGAGCCTTCCGCCCGGCGCCATTCTCGGCGATATCCGGCTGGTGGGCGAAACCGGCGCCCACGACCGCTACGAAAGCCATGAGAGCGCGGTCATGGGCGAGCGGCGCTGGTACCGGATCTTCCTGCCGCCCGATTACGATGCGACGCGCGACCGGCTGCCCGTGATCTATTTCCTTCACGGCTGGGGCGGACGCGTGTTCAAGGAGGGCGTGCCCGGCTCACACATCGACCTGGGCGAAGTGGCGCGGCGCGTGCAGCGCGACCGCGTGATCTATGTGATGGCGGACGGCCAGGTCTTTTGGGACGGGGGAGAAAAGATGACCCACTACGCCCCCTACAACGTCTTTCTCCCCCACGAAAGCCCCTTTCTGTGGGAGGATTATTTTCCCGAGCTCGTCCGGCACATCGACTCCGCTTACCGCACCCTTTCCGATCGCTCGCACCGCGCGCTGCTCGGCTTCAGCATGGGCGGCCTCATGTCCTACCGGATTGCCGAGCGGTTTCCGCAACTGATCGGGTCCGTCAACCCGCTCTGCGGCTCGACCGAATCGTTCCTCGGGACGCCTGCGGACACCGCCTATGTGCGCGTCGCCGACGGGGCGGAGAATCTGCACGGGATGCGCCTGCGGATCCACGACACGCAAAGCGACTACCTGCGGGCCGGCAACGAGCGGGTGTGGCGGGCGACGCAGCGCGAGGAGCTTCCCGACACCGCGTGGGCGCTCTTCCCGGGCACGCATGAAGTCGATGCCGCGGGCAAGACCGTGGCCTTCACCCAGGCGTTCGAGTGGGCGGTTGACGGGTTTCGCCGCCCCATGCCGCCGCCGCGCCGGTGGCACGCCCTGGAGTTCCTCCCGCAATTTGAGGTGTGGGGCTACCGGGTGGCCTGCACGCCCGCGCGCTATGGCCTGACCGAGCTGCACGGCGTCACCGCCGGAGGATTTCGCGTGGCGACGCTGTCCGCCCTGCCCGACGGCGCGCCGCGGCCGGGCGCGACGGTGCGAATCGAGACGGCGGCCCGCTACCGGCCCGAGACGGATTACGACGTTTCGGATTACGATGAGGCGACGGGATCTCTCTCGCAGCGCAGCGTGCGCAGCGATGGGGCCGGCCGCATCAGCCTCGAGGTGGACGGCGCGCCCCACCAGATCGGGCTGCACCGGCCGGGCGATCCGGCCGAGGTGGTCGTGCTGGGCGGGCTCGCGGGATCGGCCGGCCTTCTGCCCGTGGGGCGGACGGCCACCCTCAAGGTTCGGCTGTACAACCGCGGAGCGAGCGCGGCGCGCGGCCTGACGGGATTTGTCGCGTCGCCGGAGCCGGGCGTGGAAATCGCGCGGCCCGATTTCACGGTCGCCGAATTGGCCCCCGGCGCGACGGCGGAGGTGTCGGTGCCGGTGATCGCGGCGGTCGAGGCGCCGAAATACGCCGCGCCCGTCGCTTTGCGTTTCGATGTGAAGGTCCGCGCCCGTTTAGGCGGAACCTGGAACGACGAAATGAATGTCGTTCCCTTCTATGCCGCCCCCAGATTCGACGTGGTCGTGGAGGGCGGAAGCGGCGGCGCGCTCCGGCCCGGGGAGACGTTCACCCTGCGGGCAGGGGGCCGCCGGCTGCGGGTCTATTCCGACGACCCCTACGTGGTCAAAGTGGGCGACGTGCCGATCATCTCGGATGATCCCGAGAACGCCGCGGAGTATTCCCGCATGCGCCTGGCGCCCGAATGCCCGCCCGGGCATGTCGTGCGCTGCCTCGCGCGCGCCGAGACGGTAGTGAGAGACATCCGCTCGGAGGCCCTCGAGTGGGGCCGGGCGGAAATCCCCGTGCAGTGAAGGCCGGGGCGGTGCCAGCGTGGCTGCCCCGCACTCCCGCGCGGACGCTGCGGAGCATAAGGGGCCAGAGTGCGGAAGAATGGCTCTACGGCTGGGATTCCAGTTCCCGGCAGCGCGCCATGACCTGAAAGCAGCCGCGGCTGTTATGGTAGGGGCATTTCCAGAGGCTGACCTTGGGATCGCCGGGGACGGGGGTGCCGTCGGGCTGGATCGACTCGAACCACTCGCCGTGGCGGTGATCGATCTGGTAGGTCTCGATGAAATGCCAGCTGCGGAGGGCGGCCGCGGCGAACTTGGGATCGCG
>DASRSH010000153.1:0-3645 GCA_035656575.1 Opitutaceae bacterium | reverse complement strand
GGGCGGGCGCGCCAGCCGGCCCAAGCCCGGCCTCGCCGTCACTTGACCCTGCCCGCGCCGGATCGGCCGCTCCCGCTCAGCCGCCGGCCGCGGCTCCTGCTGCGGATCGACCGCCTGGCGGGCATTCCCGCCTGCTGGCTGCTCACCCGGCTGCGCCGCCTCGGCCTCGGCGGCGGCCCTCCCGCCTCCACGGCCCCTCCGCCGGGGCGCATCCTCTTCATCAAGCTGGCGGAGCAGGGTTCCACCGTGCTGGCCTATGACGCCCTCGCCGAAGCCGTGCGCCGGGTCGGGCGCGAGCGGGTGCATTTCGCCGCGTTCGCGGAGAACCGCTTCATTCTCGACGTGCTCGGCCTCCTGCCGCCGGAGAACGTCGTGACGGTCGACACGCGCAGCCTGGGGGCCCTGCTGCGCACCGGCTGGGGCGCGCTCCGCCGCATCCGCGCCCTGCGCTGCGACGCGACGATCGACATGGAGTTCTTCGCCCGGTCCTCGGCGCTGCTCGCCTTTCTCAGCGGGGCGCCCCATCGCGTCGGCTTCCACACGTATTTCGACGAGGGCCCCTACCGGGGAGACCTGCTCACCCACCGCGTGATGTACAATCCCCACCTGCACACGAGCGAGACGTTCCTCAGCCTGGTGCACGCGCTGGACTTTCCTCCCGCGACTTTTCCCACGTTCAATTTCCGGCCGCCGCCCCCGCTGGCGCTGCCGCAGTTCGCGCCGACCGCGGCGGAAACCGAGCGGGTGCGCGCCCTGGTGGAAGCGGCGGCCGGCGGCTCCGGCGGCCCGCTCGTGCTGCTCAATGCCAACTGCAGCGACATGCTGCCGCTGCGGCGGTGGCCGGCCGAAAACTACGTCGCCCTCGCCCGGCGGCTGGTCGCCAGCGATTCCACGCTCATCGTCGGCTTCACCGGCAGCCCGGAGGAGGCGGCCCGGGTGGGCGAACTCGCCGCCGCCGTGGGCTCGCCTCGCGCCGTCAGCCTGGCCGGTCGCACCAGCCTGCGGGAACTGCTGGTCCTCTTCGGCCAAGCGGAGCTGCTCATCACCAACGACAGCGGGCCGGCCCACTTCGCCGCCCTCACCCCGGTGGACGTCATCGCCCTGTTCGGCCCCGAGACGCCCCGGCTCTTTGCCGCCCGCGGACCGCGCAGCCATCCCCTGTCGGCGCAGGTGGCGTGCAGCCCCTGCGTGAACGCGTTCAACAACCGGCAAAGCGCATGCCGCGACAACATCTGCATGCAGCGGGTGACCGTCGACCGGGTCTTCGGCGCCGCCGCGGAAATCCTCGTCGCCCGTCAGCGCAGGTTGAAGACCGCGACGGTGTCCGAATAGGCGTCCAGCCGGAAGTCCGGCCGCGGCGCGGCGTCCCGGCCCTCGATCGCGACGTGCACGTCCAGCGGCTCCGCCGTCGTGTTGGCCAGCTTGAGCCAGATCCGGTCGGGAGACTGCGTCGCGGACCAGAACAGCCCGGGCTGCGCGGGCGGTGCGGTCACCCGCGCCAGGTGGGTGCCGCGGCCGGAGTTGAACTTCACCTGGGCGGCGTACGAGGGCGTGCCCCACGAGCGGGCCGCGTCGTACAGGATCAGGTCGGGCCGCCACTGGAACGCGCCGGGATTGACGTTCATCTGCAGGGGGGCGTAGGCGTTCATGATGATGAGGTCGGAATTGCGCTCCATGGCCGTCATCCACACGAAATCGCCCAGGGCGGCGGCGGCATTGGGAATGCCGGCCAGCGGGTCGAAGTGGGGCGACGGCGGCGATTCGCGGGTCGCCCATTCGCCGACAAAGATCTTCGGGCCGGACCGGTCGTAGGAGTCATAGCGGTGGGCCAGCGCGCGGAAGCGGGCCGCGGATTCGTAATAATGATCGTCCAGCACGTCCGGGCGGCGGGAGGTCACGCGGGTGGTGGCGATGACCTGCAGCTGGGGATAGCGCGCCTTGATCGCATCGAAGAACTGGGCGAAGCGCCCCTCGTAACTGCCGGACTTGTCGAAGAAATCCTCATTGCCGATTTCGACGTAGCGCAGCGGGAACGGCGCGGGATGGCCATCGCGGGCGCGCTCCGCGCCCCAGCGCGTGGCGCCGCCGCCGCTCACGTATTCGATCTCCTCCAAGGCATCCTGCACGTAGGGCTGCAAGTCCGCCCCCGGCGGGACATGATGGCCGTCCAGGGTGTACCCGGCGAACACGGCCAGGACGGGCTGCATCCGCAGGTCCTCGCACCACTCGAGATACTCCAGCAGGCCGAGCCCGTCGGTCGACCAGTAGCCCCACGGGCTGCGGTGACCCGGACGCTGCGCCAGATCGCCGATGGTGCGCTTCCAATTGAAGCGTTCCGCGAGCGAATTGCCCTCCAGGTAGTTGCCCCCCGGAAAGCGAAGAAACGCCGGGTGCAGCGCCGCCATCTTCTCCATCAGGTCGATGCGGTTGCCGTTCGGCCGGTTGTGATAGGTGGGCGGAAACAGGGAAACGAGCTGCAGCCAGACGACGCCGGGGCGCGCCAGGCGCAGCACCAGGCGGTTTTTCGTGTCCGGCGCCGACTGCCGCGGCACCAGATCCGCGCGGTATTGGCGCCAGCCGGCCCCGGCGAGCACGAAGCGCGCGCGGGCGAAGACCCGCCGGCCGTCGGCGCTCTCCAAGTCCGCCTCGAGCGCGCCCCCGGCGGGCTCCTTGGCGTAAAACGAAAGATGATACGTCTGGCCCCCCCGGACGGGAATGCCCCAAAAGCCGCCGTTGGCGGCGCCCGCGCTCCCCTCGCCCGCGCCCGTCACCTCCAGCCGGAGGCTGCGATTCAGATCCGCGTTGAGCGGGGTGGAGGGATCCACCCCGAGACGCGCCGCCAGGCCGCCGGCCTGCACCGGGTACCAGATGAGCGCGTCCTCGCCCAGGCTGCGGTTGCGGATCAGTTCCGCGTACAGGCCGCCTTCGTAGGCGTGGTTGATCTCCTCCGTCATCAGCCCATAAAAGGTGGGGCTGACCGCCGGGCCCGGATGGGCCGCGTCGATCACGAAGTCCGCCCGCTCGGCGGCCGCAAGCGGACGCGCGAGAGGGCAGGCCAGGCCGCAAAGAAGGAGTCCGGCAAGGGGCAGGCGGGGCATCATGCGCCGCAGCCTACCTCCCGCCGCCCGGGGGCTTCAATCCTCGTCTTTCTCCCGCCTGCTATCGCCGGATTGCCGGGCTTCGCGGTTGACCTGCTGCGCCAGCTTGGTCAGCCGCTTGTCGGTTTCGGCTTCCTCTTCCAGGGTCTCTTGCAGCAACCGCGCGATCTCGGACTGCCCCACCGTCTGCGCGAAAGCCCGCGCGGTGCCGTAGGCGGCGATCTCGTAATGTTCGACGCGCTGCGCCGCGCCGATCAGGTTGGCGTCCTGGACCGTTTCGGGCCCGCGCAGGTCGATCGCCTCCTCGCCCTCCTCGATCAGCCCCTTCATGGCGTGGCAGGTCTTGCCTTTCGGCGATTCGTCCAGGATCGCGAAGGCGCGCTCGAGCCGTTCGAGCTGACCGCGGGTCTGTTCCAGATGCTCCTCGATTCCCTCGCGCAGCTCCGCGTTGTTGGCCGCCTTGGCCATCTTGGGCAGCGCCTTCACCAGTTGCGCTTCGGCGTTGTAGAGATCGCGCAGTTCGTCGACGAGCAGTTCCTCCAGCGAA
>DASRSH010000152.1:0-4930 GCA_035656575.1 Opitutaceae bacterium | reverse complement strand
CCGCGGCCCGGCCGAAGTCAATGCCCAGCTTTGCGGCAACCTGTGCCGCTGCACCGGCTACCGGCCGATTCGCGACGCCGCCGCCGCGGCCTACGGCGCGCGCACCCCGGAAATGCTGGCGCGCGATCCCTTTGCCCAGCGCCTCGCGCAGCCGGTGGCCGACCCGGGCGCGGTGCGGGTGGAGGGGCCGGAAGGGCGGTTCTTCCGCCCCGCGAGCCTGGCGGAGCTCTGGGCGCTGAAGCGCGCCCATCCCGAGGCCGTGCTGATTGCCGGTGCGACCGAACTGGGCGTGGACCTGAACAAGAAGTTTCGCGCCCTGCCGCTGCTGATCGCGCTCGACGGCGTGCCGGAGCTGACGGCGGTCCGCCAGGACCCGGAAGCCTGGCGGATCGGAGCAGCGGCGACGTTGACCAACGTCGAGCAGGCGCTGGGCGGGGAGTACCCTTCGCTCACGCAGATGTTTTCGGTCTTCGCCGCGCGCCAGATTCGCAACCGCGCGACCCTGGGAGGCAATCTCGCCACCGCCTCGCCGATCGGCGACAGCGCGCCGGTGCTCATGACCTTGGACGCGGCCGTCGTCCTCGCCTCCGCGGCGGGCGAGCGGACCGTGCCCCTGGACGCGTTTTTCACCGGCTACCGGCGCACCGTCCTCCAGCCGGACGAAGTGATGCGCGAGATCGTGATTCCGCGGCGGGCGCCGGGGCGGGCCGCCTTTTACAAGGTGTCGCACCGGCGCGAGCTCGACATCAGCATCGCCGCCGCCGCCTTCGCGATTGATTGCGATGCGGCCGGCATCGTGCGGCGGGCGCGGGTGGCCTATGGGGGGCTGGCGGCGACGACCGTCCGCGTGACGCGGGCCGAGCAGGCGCTGGAGGGGCGCACGCTGGCGGAGGGCGCGGCCGACGCGGCGGCGGTCCTCGCGGCGGCGTTCTCGCCCATCGACGACACCCGGGCCGGCGCGGACTATCGGCGCGGGCTGGCGGTGTCCTTGTGGGAAAAGTTCGCCGCGGGCGAGGAGCCGGAGATTCCCGGCGCGCAGCCGGCCTGGTCGCCCGCCGACAACTTCGCCGCGCGCGACGCCAGCCGGCTGCTGCGCCACGAAAGCGCGGTCGGCCATGTCACCGGCGGGGCGCGCTACGTCGACGACAGCGCGCGGAGCCGGCCGATGCTCGAAATCTGGCCGGTATGTTCGCCCTACGCGCGGGCGCGCATCCGCCGCCGCGACGCCGCGCGGGCGCGGGCCTGCCCGGGGGTCGCCGCCGTCCTGCTGGCCGAGGACATCCCGGGGGAGAACAACGTCGGCGTGTCCCGGCACGACGAGCCGCTGCTGGCCGCGGACGAAGTCAGCTACCACGGCCACCTGGTGGCCCTCGTCGTGGGGGAGAACGCCGCGGCCTGCCGGGCGGCGGCCGCGCTGGTCGAGGTCGACTACGAAAAGCTCCCGCCGGTCGTGGGCCTGCCCGCGGCGATGGCGGCGGACAGCTACCACACCGATCCCCATGTCATCGCGCGGGGCGAGGTTGCTCCGGCCCTGGCCGGCGCTCCCCGCCGGCTGGCGGGCGAATTCTCCCTGGGCGGACAGGAGCATTTTTATCTCGAAACCCAGGCGGCCTGGGCGGAGCGGGGGGACGAGGGCGACGTCCGGATCTGCTCATCGACCCAGCATCCCTCGGAAATCCAGCATATCGTCGCCGAGGTGCTCGGCCTAGCCAAGCACCGCGTCATCGTGGAGTCGCCGCGCATGGGCGGGGGCTTCGGCGGCAAGGAGACCCAGGGCAACACCTCCGCCGCGCTGGTGGCCTTGGCCGCGTGGAAAACCGGGCGTCCGGTGCGCGTCCAATGGGACCGCGATCTCGACATCACGCTCACGGGCAAGCGCCATCCGTTCCATGCGCGCTTCGAGGTGGGGTTCGCCGACGACGGAAGGCTGCTGGCCGCGGACGTCGCGCTCGTATCCGACGGCGGCTGGTCGCTCGACCTCTCGCAGCCGGTGCTGGACCGAGCCCTGTTCCATCTCGACAACGCCTACTATATTCCCGCCGTGCGGTTTTCCGGGCGCGTGGCGAAGACAAACGTGACCTCGCACACGGCCTTCCGCGGATTTGGCGGGCCCCAGGGCATGCTGGTCATCGAGGAGATCATGGACCGGATCGCGCGGACGCTGGGGCTGCCGCCCGAGGTGGTGCGCGAGCGCAATCTGTACCACGGCGAGGGCGAGACCAACCGCACGCACTACGCGGAGGACATCAAGGACAATCCGCTGGGGCCGATGTGGCGGGAGGCGCTCGAGTGGTCCCAGTTCGCCCGCCGCCGGCAGGCGATCGATGCCGCCAACCGCGGGGCGGGGCGCATCCGCCGGGGCCTGGCGATCACCCCGGTCAAGTTCGGCATTTCCTTCACGCTCAGCCACTATAACCAGGCGGGCGCCCTCGTTCTGATCTATGACGACGGCACCGTGCAGGTGAACCACGGCGGCACCGAAATGGGGCAGGGGCTGCACACCAAGATCAAGGGCATTGCGATGCGCGAACTGGGCGTCACGTCCGACCAGGTGCGGCTGATGCACACGTCCACGGACAAGGTGCCCAACACCTCCGCCACCGCGGCCTCTTCGGGCGCGGATCTGAATGGGGCGGCGGTCCGGGCGGCCTGTGTCACGCTGCGGGAACGCCTGGCGCCGGTCGCCGCGGAAATGGCGCGCCACAAGGGCGGAGGGGAGGCCGATCCGTCCGGCATCGTATTCGAGGGCGGCCGGGTTTATCCCCGGTCCCATCCGGAGGCGGCGTTCGACTTTGCCCAGGTGTGCAAGCAGGCGACCCTGGAACGGGTGAGCCTGTCGGCGACGGGCTATTACCGCACGCCCGGGGTCCGATGGGACTGGAAGACCTCGACCGGCCGTCCGTTCCACTATTTCGCCTGCGGGGTGGCGGTCGCCGAAGTCGAGGTGGACGGCTCCACCGGAATGAGCCGCGTGCTGCAGGTCGACCTGCTCCACGACGTGGGCGATTCGCTCAACCCCGGCGTCGACCGCGGGCAGATCGAAGGCGGGTTCGTGCAGGGCATGGGCTGGCTCACGAGCGAGGAGCTGAAGTGGGAACCGGCCGGGCGGCTGCTGACCCACAGCGCCAGCACCTATCAGATTCCGGCGATCAGCGATGCGCCGGTGGAATTCAACGTGCGGCTTTACCCCCGGGGCGCGCGCGAGGACACGGTGCATGGCAGCAAGGCCGTGGGCGAGCCGCCGCTCATGCTCGCCATGTCGGTCCGCGAGGCGATCCGCGACGCGGTCGCCAGCTTCGGGCCGCCGGGCGGCCAGGCTCCCCTGGCGTCGCCCGCGACCGGCGAAGCGGTGTACGCCGCGATTCGCGCCCGGCTAGCGGCCGAGGCCGTCGCGCACCGTCAGCAGCTGGGCGGCAATGCTCAGCGCGATCTCGTGGGGGTCGTTCGAGCCAAAATCTAGGCCCACCGGGCAGTGGAAAGAGGCCGCCTTGGCCTCCGGCACGCCGGCGGCGATGAGCTCGCCGCGGAGGACGGCCGCCTTGGCCGCGCTGCCGATGACGCCGACGTAAGGGAAATTCCGCTCCGCCAGGGCGCGCTGCAGGCCCGGCCGGTCGGTCTGATGGCCCTTGGTCATGAACAGGACGAAGGCCATGTCCGGCAGCCGGGGCACCACCGCGGCCAGGTCCGCGACGCACTCGGCGGACAGATTGCGCGCCGCCGGCAGCCGCTCGATCCATTCCGGCCGCGTATCGAAGACACTGATGCGGCAGCGCAGGGGCAGCAGGACGGGCAGCAGGGCCTGCGCGATGTGCCCGGCGCCAAAGATCGCGATCGGCCAGAGGGCGGCGGCGCGGTGCGGCTCGAAGTAGAGCTTGACGCTCCCCCCGCAGGTCATGCCGACGTCCCCCTTCAGGGTCCAAGTCGCCAGGCGGGGGCCGTCCGCGCCCGTCGCCAGCAGGGCCTGCGCCTCGGCGATCGCCCGGGCCTCGACCCGCCCGCCGCCGATCGTGCCCCCATGCAGCCCGTCGGCCAGGACGATCATCTTGGCGCCGGCGTCCTGCGGCGTGCTGCCGAGCGCTTCCACCAGGGTGACCAGGACGCACGCCACCCCGTCGCGTTCCAGCGCGGCCAGCTCCTCGTAGATCGTGTCGTGGGTCACGGCCCCGGGCGGCGCGCCCTAGATGAGCCCCAGCTTCATCTTGCCCTCTTCGCTGATCATGGACTGGTTCCAGGGCGGATCCCAGGTGATGCGCACATCCGCCGCGCCCACGCCGGGCACCAGCAGCACCTTGGACTTGGCATCCTCGGCGATGGCGGGACCCATGCCGCACCCCGGCGCGGTCAGCGTCATGGCCACATTCACCTTGTGGCCGCCATCCGGCAGCTTTTCGACCTCCATCGAATAGACCAGGCCCAGATCGACAATATTGACCGGGATCTCCGGATCGTAAACCCGCCGCAGCTGGTCCCAGATGGCTTCGGGGTCGGGCGAGCCATCGGCGAGCCCGCCCGCCGAAGCCTGCGCGAAGGCGGGCCGGGCCACCTCCTCCCCCAGCGCATCCGCATCCCCCCCATCGATGCGAAACAGCCCAAAGTCCGTCTGCACGGTATAGCTGCCGCCGAGGGTCTGATGGATCATCACCCGCGTGTCCGCCGGCAGCGGCACCTTGTCGCCGGAGGGGATCTGGGTCGCCTTGACTGGCCGGGAGAGAATGCGTTCGCGGTTCACGAGGCCTCCTTGAACTTGGCTTCGATCAGCCCGCGCAACGCCTGGTGCAGAGCCTCGTGCTCCAAGCGGTTCAGAACCTCCTCGAAGAAGCCGAAGACGAGGATCTGCTGCGCCACCGCGGGCGGAATGCCGCGGGCGCGCAGGTAAAACTCCTGCTCCGGGTCGATCCGGCTGGTGGTGGCGCCGTGGGTGCAGCGCACG
>DASRSH010000151.1:0-28330 GCA_035656575.1 Opitutaceae bacterium | reverse complement strand
GCGGTTTCGGTCGATTCTCGCGCGGCGCTTCGTCGATCTTGAAGCGTTTTCATGAAAAATTGGGGCTGGCCCCGATGAGCGGAATCCGGCGCGAGACAATGCGAGAAGAAGATGTAAAGGACGCTTGACATCTGACAAGGTTCCTTTACATCAGGTCTCATGTGCCCATCAAATCCCCATGACGGCAGCGAGACGCAACCCGGCCGCCTGGCCGCCAAGCGGGCCCTGCTGCGCTCCCTTGAGCTCAATGCGTGGCTGGCGGTGTCGGCGGCGACGTACGTGGCCGCTCTCTTCCTGATTCGGCATCACCCCGCCTTAAGTCCGGGATGGAAGACGACGCTGACCCTGGCGCCCATCCTGCCCGGGTTGTTCTATCTGCGCAACGGAATGCGCCTGCTGCGGGAAAGGGATGAGCTGCAGCGGCGGATCCAGCTCGAGGCGTGGCTGTTCGCCGCCTTCGGCACCGTCGTCGTCAGCACGGTCGTCAACGTATGCGTCGCCCAAGGCCTCCAGGGCCGCTGGCTCGCGCACGGCCTGGAGGTCGGCGGGACCTATATGACGATGTTCCTCCTGTGGTCCGTCGGGGTCGTGATCGCCAATCTGCGCTATCGATGAAGAACCGCCTGCGGGAATTGCGCGCGCAGCGGCAGTGGTCGCAGGGCGACCTGGCCGAGAAGCTCGGGGTTTCGCGCCAGACCATCAATGCGATCGAGACCGAGAAATACGATCCCAGCCTCCCCCTGGCCTTCAAGATCGGCCGCCTGTTCAATGAGCCGCTGGAGCGCATCTTTGCCCCCGAGGCGGATCCCAAAGGCTCTCATCGCCGGGGCCCGGCCGATTGAACGCGTCTCCCCGAATTCCGAACTGGCAATGCATCGCGCGTTCCCGCTACCCTCGGATCGCCGGTGGTGCGGCCGCGCGCGCTGATGTCGAACAATAACGGGCCGAAGGAAGCGGCATCGATGCCCGGCGTCCCGCAGGGCCGGGCCGCCCATCGTCCGCCGGCCGCCCGGCCGGCGTTCTGGATGGAGGCGGTGTCGACCTCCCACTTCCGGTATCGGGGGCTGATGGCGGGGACCGCCCTGGCGCTTGTGGCCGCCATCGGATCGGTCGACTACCTGACGGGCTACGAAATCTCGTTCCTTCCGTTCTACTTCCTGCCGGTTTGCCTGGCGACCGCCGCCTTGGGCTGGACCTTCGGCGTCGTGACGGCGGCGGCCAGCGTGGCGACGTGGATCATCGGCGACTTCGCGGCCGGCGCCCGCTATTCCAACCCGTTTGTGGTGGGTTGGAACGCCCTGATCGCGTTTGCGGTGTACCTCGTCGTGGTGCGCCTCCTTTCCGGCCTGCTGGCGGCCCACCGCGAAGTGGAGGAGCGGGTTCGCGAGCGAACCACCGCGCTCACCGCCGAAATCGCGGAGCGGGAAAGGCTCGAGCGGGCCGTGATCGCGATCGGCGAACGGGAGCGCTGCGCGATCGGCCGCGATCTGCATGACGGACTGGGACAGCACCTGACCGGCACGGCTTTGGTCGCGCAGGCGCACCGCGCGCGGCTCAGCGCCCAGCAGTCGGACGAGGTCGCCGATGCGAGGAAGATCGTCGCGCTGGTGGAGGAGGCGATCGACCAGACCCGGAAGCTGGCCAAGGGGCTGCTCCTCGTCGAAATCGCGCGCGAGGGGCTGCCCGAGGCCTTGCGGGACCTCGCGGCCGTCACTTCGCGGCAATTCGGAGTCGCCTGCACGTTTCACGGCGATGACGCGGCGGCGTTCGGCGATTCGGCGACAACCAGCCACCTTTATCGAATCGCCCAGGAGGCCGTGCGCAACGCCGTGCGCCACGGGCAGGCCAAATGCGTCGAGATCGAGCTGTCGCATCAGGATGGCGCCGTGGTCCTGACCGTGAAGGACAACGGGGTGGGGCTGCCGCCACCCTCCGCCCGCACCGACGGTCTGGGCCTGCAGATCATGGCCCATCGTGCCGGCTTGATCGGCGCGAGCTTCCGCATCGCGGCCCAACCCGGAGGCGGCACGCTGGTCGCCTGCCGCCTTGCAACCCAAGCTTCCTCTCCGTGATGGCCCCGTCCCACGATGGCGGGCCCGCCACAGCGCGCTGCCGGATTTTTATTGTGGACGATCACTCTCTCGTGCGCGAGGGGTTGCAGCGGGTCATCGCCGAGGAGCCCGACCTGGCGTTCTGCGGCGAAGCCGACGACGTGGCCAAGGCGCAAGCCGGGATTGAACGGACCAAGCCAGACGTGGTGGTATTGGACCTCTCGCTGCGGGACGAATCGGGGCTCGACCTGATCAACCGTCTGCGAACCCTGCTCGACCCGCCTCGGATTCTTGTCCTGTCGATGCACGAGGAATTGCGGTACGCCGAGGGCGCGCTTCGCGCCGGAGCCCAAGGGTATGTGGTCAAGCGCGAGAGCTCCTCGAGCGTGGTCGCGGGCATACGCCAGCTCATGCAGGGCCGGACCTACGTCAGCGGGGCCATCGCCGAACAGATGGCTGAGCGCATGGCCGGCCGGCGCCCGGATGCCGCCGCGCCGTCGATCGACGGCCTGACCGACCGCGAGTTTGAGGTGTTCTTGCGCATTGGCCGGGGACAGGAGACCCGGCGGATCGCGGAAGAGCTTCATCTGAGCCTGAAGACCGTCCAAACCCACTGCGCCCATATCAAGGAGAAGCTGGGGCTGGAGAACGCGACCGCGCTGATGCGCGCCGCCGTCCTGTGGGTCGAACGCAGCCCCGGGAACTGATGGTCGAATCAGCGGGAGAAGGCTACGGCGCCCCCCGATTCCACCATCCGCCGCCGAGCGCCTGAAACAGGGCCGCCGCGTCCGCCAAGCGGCCGGCTTGCGCTTGAATGAGCGCGATTCGCGCCTGCTGGTATGCCTGCTCGGCCGCGAGCACCCCGAGATAACTGACGCCCCCAAGATCCAATTCGCGGCGCGTGATCGTCAGGCTGTCGGCGGCCGCGCGTTCGGACCTTGCCGCCGCCTTCAGCAGGGCCGCGTCCGCCTGCAGCGCCTGCAGCGCATCGGCGACATTTTGAAAGGCGGCTATGACGACGCTGCGGTACTGGTCCGCCGCCTGCTCGTAGGCGGCGCGCGCCGCCCGCGTGCGGTGCACCAGGCTGCCGCCTTGGAAGATCGGCTGCGTGACGCCGCCCCCGACGGCCCAAAGTTCGTTTCCGGGAACGAACAGGTTTCGCGCGGTCGTCGCGATGGCGCCCACGTCGGCCGTCAGCACGAGGTTGGGGAGCTGATTGGCCACGGCCACGCCGACCAGCGCGCAGGCGGAGTGAAGGTTGGCTTCGGCGACGCGGATGTCGGGGCGCTGCTCGATCACCCGGGAGGGGAGGCTGAGGGGAAGGTCCGCCGGGAGTTGGAAGTCGGAAAGGACGAATGCCGGCGCGATCTCCTCGCTCGGGAAGCGGCCGGCCAGCGCCGTGAGCAGATCTTTCTCCTGGGCGAGCTGCCGGGACAGGGGAGGGAGCGACTGCTCCAGCTGCGCCACCGCCGTGTCCTGGGCGGCGAAATCCGCGCCCGCGATCTGGCCCAGATCGAGCTGGCGGCGAAAAATGGCGAGGGTTTCGCGGCCGGCGCGAATCATATCCTGGGTCGCCGCGATCTGCGCGCGCAGCGAGGCCTCCTGGACGGCGGCCGCCACGAGGTTGGCGGCCAAGGCCAGCCGGGCCGATTCGAGCTGGAAGCGCTGGCTTTCGGCCTGGGCCTGGAGCGCTTCCACGTTGCGCCGGTTCGCGCCCCAAATATCGATGGTCCAGGACGCGGAGAGCTGGCCCTGATAGAGGTTGTAGAGCAGGAGGTTGGACGCCAGGAACGGGGCCGGTTCCGACGCGCCCTGGTTGCGGCTCGCGGTGGCGCTTCCCCCCACGGAGGGGAAGAAGGCGCCGCGCTGGGCGGCGAGGTTTTCCATGGCGACTTGCAGGCCCGCTTGCGCCGCCTTGAGGTCGGAATTGCGCGCCAGCGCGTCCGCGATCAGGCGATCCAGCGCGCGCGCGTGAAAGCGGGTCCACCATTGGGCGGGAATGTCGCTCCCGGCCGATAGCCCCGGCGCGGCGGCCGCGCGGCCGTAACCCGCGGCGGGATCCAGTTTGGGCCGTTGAAAATCCGGCCCCACCGCGCAGCCGGCGATCAGGCACGAGGCGGCCAGCACCGCCAGAGCAGTTCGGGCCGGCTTCATGGCAAGCTCCGGGGGCGCCGGCGCGAGAAGGCCTCGACCAGGCCAGGCAGCACGATGAGAATGAGGATCGGAGCCACGAGGCTTCCCCCGACGACCACCAAGGCCAGCGGCTTTTGCACCTGCGACCCGATGCCGGTGGAGATGGCGGCGGGAAAGAGCCCGACGCAAGCGGCGATGCAGGTCATCATCACGGGCCGGAGCCGGATGCGCCCCGCGCGCAGCGCCGCTTCGGTCCGCTCCATCCCGTTGTCGACGAGCTGATTGAAGTAGGCGATCACGATGATCCCCTCCATGACCGAAATGCCGAACAGGCCCACGAATCCGATGGCGGCCGAAACGCTGAAGGGGGTGCCGGTGAAGTAGAGGGCGAAGATGCCTCCGATCAGCGCCATCGGCATGACCGTCGCGGCCAGCAGCGTGTCCGTGATCGAGGAGAAGTTAACATAGAGGAGGATCCCGATCAGAACCAGGCTGACCGGCACCACGACCCTGAGCCGGTCGAGCGCGTCCTGGAGGTCGCCGAACTCCCCCACCCATTCGATCCGGGAACCCGGCGGAAGGCGCACTTGCGCCGCGATTTTTTGCTGGGCTTCGAGCACAGCCCCGCCGAGATCGCGGCCGCGCACGCTGAACTTGATCGGGATGTAGCGCTCCTGATTTTCCCGGTAAATGAAGGAATATCCCGAGACCAGCCGCACGTCCGCCACATCACCGAGCGGGATGGGAACAACGCCGCTCCCGTCCGGGTTGGGCGCCCCGATGGTGACGCGGCGGATGGCATCGAGGCTTTGCCGGTAGGGAGCCGCCAGCCGGACGACGATGGGGAAATTCCGGTCGCTTCCGTTCTCGTAAAGATTGCCGGCCGCCGTCCCCCCGATGGCGGCCTGAATGGTCGTGTTGATATCGCCGGGAGCCAGGCCGTAGCGGGCGGCGCGGACGCGATTGATCGTGATGTTGACGGTCGGCTGGCCCGTGGCGTCGAACACGGCCAGGTCGGTCATGCCGCGCACCCCCGCCAGGATGGCCTTGATCCGGTAGGCGGTCCGCTCGAGCGCTTCGAGGTCGTTGCCGTAAAGCTTGACGGAATTCTGGCCCTTCACGCCCGAGGCCGCCTCTTCGACGTTGTCCTCGATGTACTGGGAAAAATTGAACTCGACGCCGGGGAACGGGGCCGAGAGGGCATCGTTGACCTGCTGCGTCAGCTTATCCTTGTCGATGCCGCGCGGCCACGCGGAGGCCGGCTTCAGCGGCACGTTGAATTCGCAATTGAAAAATCCCGTGGTGTCCGTGCCGTCGTCGGGCCGGCCCAGCTGGGAGATCACGGTCTCGACCTCCGGGAATTGGCGGATGATGCGCCGCATGCGGTTGGCGTATCCTTCCGCCTCCTCCAGCGAAATCGTCGGGGGCAGGGTGGCGCGGATCCAGAGATTTCCCTCCTCCAGCTTGGGCAGGAATTCCAGTCCCAGGCTCTTGCCCGCGAAGAGCGCCAGCGCCACCACGAGGGCCGCGCAGCCGATCGTGGCGATCCGGTTGGCGCGGGTGAAGGCCATGATGGCGCTGTAGGCGCGCTGCAGCCGCGCCACGATCCAGGTCTGCCTTTCCTCGACCTGCTCCGGCAGCAGCAAGGCGCTCAGCGCGGGCGAAATGGTGAAGGTGGCGAGGAGGCCGCCCGCGATCGCATACGCGTAGGTCTTCGCCATGGGGCCGAAGATGTGGCCCTCGACCCCGGAGAGCGTGAAAAGCGGAACGAAGCCGGCGATGATGATGGCGGCGGAAAAGAAGATGGCCCGGTCCACTTCCGAAGCCGAGCGCGCGATGACCGAAAGCTTGGCGAGAACCCCCGTGCCGGGCCGGTCGCGGCGCAGGTGCCGCGCATGGACGAAGCGGTCTTCCGGCCTCTGGGCGAGATGCCGGAAAATATTCTCGACCATGATGACGGTGGCATCGACGACGAGTCCGAAGTCAATGGCGCCCACCGACAGCAAGTTCGCCGACTCGCCCCGCACGGTCATGATGATGATGGCGAAAAACAGGGCGAACGGAATCGTCGCCGCGACGATCACGGCGCTGCGCAGGTCGCCGAGAAAGACCCATTGCACGAGGAAGATGAGGACGATGCCGAAAATCAGGTTGTGCAGGACGGTGTGGGTCGTGACCGCAATCAGCTCGCTCCGGTCATAGATTTTCTCCAATCGGACGCCCGGCGGCAGGATGCCGCTGGCGTTGATCTTGGCCACTTCGGCTTCGACCCGGCGAATCGTGGGCAGGCTCTTCTCTCCGCGGCGCATCAGGACGACGCCCTGCACGATGTCGTCGTCGTTGTCCTGGCCCACGATGCCCATGCGGGGCTCGAATCCCACCTGCACCCGGGCCACATCGCGAATGAGAACCGGCGTCCCGCCGTTGGCCGCCAGCACCGTGTTCCGGATGTCGTCCATCGTGTGGATGAGACCGACGCCGCGCACCACCGCCGCCTGCGGCCCGAAGTTCACCGTCTGCCCGCCGACGTTGACGTTGCTGTTGTCGATCGCCTGGATGACCTGCGGAATCGTCAGGCCATAGGAAAGGAGCTTCCGTTCGTCGATGGCCACCTCATAGGTCTTCGTCTTTCCCGCCCAGCCGCTCACATCCACGACGCCCGGCACGGCCTTGAACCGGCGCTCCAGAATCCAGTCCTGGATCGTCTTGAGGTCGGTGACCGAGTAGCCCGGCGGGCCGACGACGCGGTAGCGATAAATCTCGCCGATGGGGCTCTCGGGCGAAATCTGCGGGGTGATGCCGCCGGGAAACGGCGCCAGCTGCGTCAGCTGGTTGATGATCTTCTGCTCGGCCTCCTCGTAGGTGTAGTCGTAGGTGAACTGCACCCGGACGTCCGAAAGGCCGAAGAGCGAGATCGTCTGGACGGATTTGACGTTCCTGACCCCGGCCACGGCGATTTCGATCGGGATGGTGATGTAGCGCTCCATTTCCTCCGCGGACTGCCCGGGATTCTGCGTGATGATCTCGACCAGCGGCGGGACGGGGTCCGGATACGCCTCGATGTTGAGCCGGGAGAAGGCGATCAGGCCCGCCCCAAAGAGGAAGAACATGAGGATTGTGACGAGAATCCTCTGCTCGATCGCGAAGGCGACGATGCGCTTCATCACTGCGAATGCGCCGCGCGGTCGATGAAAAGACTGCCGCTCGTCACGACCGACTCGCCCGCCGCCAGGCCGGACAGCACTTCCACCATGCCCTCCTGCACGCGGCCGGCGCGGATGGGGCGAAGCCCCAGCGCGCGATCCGCGCGCGCGACCCACACCCGGGCCTCGGGACCTTCATAGATGACCGCCGCCTCCGGGACGGCGGGTGCCGCCACATCGGGCGCCGTGAAGATGCGAAAGTCGGCGAACATTTCCGGCTTGAGGGCGTCCCCGGGATTCTCCACCTCGGCGTGGACGAAGAGCCGGTGGGTGGCGGAGTCGAGCGCGGGGGCGACGAAATCAAGGCGGCCGCGAAAGACCCGGCCGGGATACGCGAGGACCCGCGCCTCCACGGGCTCGCCGACCCGCATCGCCGGCGCATCCGCCTCGCGCACCTCGGCGCGGAGCCAGACCTTCGTCAGATTTCCGATCATGAAGACCGCCGTCGATCCTCCGCTGGCGGCGCTCACGATGTTCTGCCCCAGGCCGACCTGGCGCTGGGTCACCGTGCCCGCGATCGGCGCCGTCACCAGCACCTCCGGGGTCAGCATCGCGACCTGGCGCGACTTTGCGAGTTCGTCGATCTCCTCGTCGCTGCGGCCAAGAATGCGCAGCCGGTTGCGGACGGCGGCCAGCGCGATTTCCGCCGTGCGCAGGCCGCTTTCGGCCGAGGCCCGGTCGACCCGCGCCTGGAGCAGATCCTTGAGCGCGGCGCCGCGGGCCTGGTAAAGGGCCTCCTGCCGCTGTTCGTTCGTTCGGGCGAGCGCGAGCTGCGCCGTAGCGAGATCCAGGGCCGCCCCCGCCGAAATCAGGTCGTTCTGGGCCTGGACAAACTCCGAACCGGCGATCGCCAGGAGCGGCTGCCCCTTCGCCACCGAGTCGCCGGCCTTGGCGAACAGCTTCGTCACCCGCCCCGAATAGGGGGAGAACACCGGGGTCATCAGGTCGTCGTCGAAGGCGACCTTCCCGTCGGTCGTGACCGCCGATTGGAAACGCATCTCCGTTACCGCCGCGACGGCCAGGCTCGCCCATTGCTCTTCCGTGGGACGGAAGTATCCCGGCGGCGGCGGCGCCTCGGCGGCCTTTTCCCTCGGCGCGAACAGATGGGGCAATATCTGCGTCGAGGCGACGACGGCCAGGATCGCGAGCGCGGCGAGCCCGACGATCCTGATCTGGGCCCGCGACGAAAGCGGCGCGCGCCCCCGTCCGGAGGGGCCGGATTCAGTCACGACCGCTCCCCCCTGAAATTGCGCCTCCGGCCCGGGGGGACCGAGGGCGCGTCGTCCAAGCGCTCATCCCGCCATTGTAGAAAAATCAGCCCCGCGTGGGTATCGGGCCGGGCATGTTTTTTCCTAGTACCCGGTCCGATCGAATCGGGCCGGGTCTGATCCGTCCCGCCACCAAATCGTAACCGGCCGGGCAGCGCCGAGGCTTCAGCCAGCTGTCGGGTCCCGCGTCGCCCGCTCGTCAGTGCGCTTCTTTTCGTGGCCTCCCGTTCTCTCGGCTCTCGCCGAGCCCGTGGCTCGGCCGTCAGCCGAAGAAGATGGAGGCCAGGAGCGAGAGGAGAATGAGGGTGAAGAGCGTGCGCAATATCATCGAGCGAGGACTGGACCTTCCCTAATCCTAGCACGAAATGGCGCCGCCCCGGGGCTCGGACCCGCGCCCTTCAAAGCCGCCTCGCGCAATGGCAATTCCGTCGCGGCCGCGAGAATTGCCACTCGGCCCGGCCGGCCGACGAACTGCGCCGCGCTTCGCTCCAAACCGGGCGACACAAGTTCTTGCGCGGGTCCTGCAACCCCTCAGAGGAGAAATCGCGCGCATCCGCAGAGAGCCAGGTCGTGGTCGGGAGAAGGCAGCCGCGGGCTCTCGCCGAATTGAAACGCGCGGGGAATATTGGTCCGAGCGACCTCAATTCGGCGCCCCCCGCGCCGTTGCCGCCGATTGGGCCCAGGTTTCGCCCTCGGGCGTCCGCCGCCAGGCGAAATAGGCATCGAGCGCCTTCAGGCCATCCAGATTGGCGACGGGGCCGACTTGAGGGGCATCGGTGAAATGCATCACCTGCTGGTCGCCTTCCGTGAAGGCGGGCCAGGCCGGGAGGCCGGGGCCGTTCGGACTCCCGTACTTCGCAAAATTCGTCCAGTAGGTCGAGATGTCGTGGACCAGCTTCAGATCGTCAGCGCTCCAGCGCAGCCGGGGATCGAGGTTTTCGAACACGTACGGCTCCTCTTCCGAATGCGCTGCCCCGATCGCGTGCGCCCAGGGCAGCCCGGGCGCGCGCGGAGGAACATGGTCGAAATAATAGACGTAAACGCCGCCGTCCCCATTGCGGGCCTGGAGGCGCGCCCACGTCCAGGTCCCCCACGCAAATCCGGCGTCCCGCGCCAGGTCCATGCCGGATTGGCGCCAGTGCCCGGGATCGGCCGGGTAGCGCTGCAGGATCCGGTCGGCAAAAGGTCCAAACCGGCCGTTGACCTCCGCGAGGTAGGCGGCGCGGCTGGGGGGGCCGCCGAACAGGGCGCCCTCGTCCGAATTGGTTCCCACCAGGATGGGCGTGGCGTTGTAACGCTTTTCCTCATACAGCTGATACAGGTCCCCCGGGACCACCCAGCCGTCGCGCACCGGCCAGAAGGCGCCGACCGGAGGCGAGGCGTCCTGGATCCGCTCGGCGGGGAGCTGCCGGAGCTCCGCGAGGGAGGCGACGCCGAGCCTGCGCTCGAAGTCCTGTCCGGCCCGCTCGGCATCGGCCAGCAGCTGCATGTTTTCCCCCATCGCGGGCGGAGTGCGGGCGGGGCCAAACGAGCCTCCGCTTTCCGAAATCGCTCCCTGAAACAGGCCGCGGGCCAGGGGTGACGCCGCCAGCAGGCTGACAGAGATTCCGCCGGCCGACTCCCCGAAGATCGTGACCCGGTGCGGATCGCCGCCGAAAGCGGAGATGTTGCGCTGCACCCATTGCAGTCCGGCTATCTGGTCGAGCAGCCCGTAGTTGCCCGAGACGTGCTGCGCCGACTCCGCGCTCAGCTCCGGCAGGGCCAGAAAGCCCATCGGCCCGACGCGGTAGGCGATGCTGACGACCACCACGCCATGCCGGGCCAGATGCTCGCCGTGGTATTCGCCGATGGCCGTGGATCCGCCCATGAAGCCGCCGCCGTAAATCCACACCATCACCGGCAGACGGGCCGCGGGCGAATGGGCCGGTGTCCACACGTTCAGGTACAGGCAGTCTTCGCCGGTGTACAAGGGGCCCATCCACGCTTCCAACTTTTGCATGGGGGTTGCGGCGTATTCCCGCGCGGGCCGCACCCCGTCCCAGTCGGCGGCGGGCTCGGGCGGCCGCCAGCGCAGCGCGCCAAGCGGCGGAGCGGCGAAGGGAATGCCGAGGTAAACGTCCAGGTCGCCTTCCTGCATGCCTTGCAGCCAGCCATTTTCAACCCGCACCGGCGCCGGCGCGCTCGAACCCAAAACCACGCCGCCGAGCGCGAATGCAAACGCGAAACCGAGGGATTTCATCGGCATAAGGGGTGCGGGCAGCAAACTCCCCCCGGGAGGACCAATCAATCCCAGAATGCCACGCTGCCCGTCCGGTGGGTCGCTCTCATGCAGTCGCCGCTCGGCGAGCGGCCCCCCGCCGGCGCTTAAACCGCCGCCTGCGGGCGGCTCGGTTCGGGCCAGTCCAGGTGGAAGAACTTGCCCCGGGGCTGGTCGATGCGCTCGTAGGTGTGGGCGCCGAAGTAGTCGCGCTGGGACTGCAGCAGGTTGGCCGGCAGGCGCGCGGCGCGGTAGCTGTCGTAGTAGGCCAAAGCGGAGCTGAACGTGGGGGCGGGGATGCCGCACTCGGCGGCGAGGGCGACCACCTTGCGCCAGTTTTCCTGGGCCTTCCGGACCGTCTTGTTGAAGTACGGATCGAGGAGCAGGTTGGCCAGGTCCGGCTTCCGCCGGTAGGCCTCGGTGATCTTCTGCAGGAACGCGGCGCGGATGATGCATCCCCCGCGCCAGATCTGGGCGATCTCGCCGAAGTTCAGCTTCCAATTGTAGTCCTTCTGCGCGGCGCGCATGAGCTGGAAGCCCTGGGCGTAGGAGCAGATCTTGGAGCAGTAGAGGGCGTCGCCGATCGCGGCCACGAGGGCCTTCTTGCTGCCGCGGTATTTCTTGGAGGGGCCCTTGAGAATCTTCGCGGCCGCGACGCGCTCATCCTTGATCGCCGAGACGCAGCGCGCGAAGACCGCTTCGGTGATCGTCGGGGCCGGCACGCCCATGTCGAGGGCGTTGGTCGAGGTCCACTTGCCGGTGCCCTTCTGGCCGGCGGTGTCGAGGACCACGTCGACGAACGGCTTCTTTGTCACCGGATCCTTCTGCTTCAGGATATCCGCCGTGATCTCGATGAGAAAACTGTCCAGCGGCCCCCGGTTCCACTCGGTGAAGATGGCGCTCATTTCCGCGGGCTTGAGCCCGAGCAGTCCGCGCATCAGGGCGTAGGCCTCGCAGATCATCTGCATGTCGCCGTACTCAATCCCGTTGTGCACCATCTTGACGTAGTGGCCGGCGCCGTCCGTCCCGATGTACGTCGTGCACGGCACGCCGCCTGCGATGGGATGTCCCGGCGTCGCGCCCGTGAGCGGCTTGCCGGTCTTGGGATCGACCTTGGCCGCCACCGCTTCCCACACCGGCTTGAGTTCGTTCCACGCCTCCGGCGCGCCGCCGGGCATGAGCGACGGGCCGAAGCGCGCGCCCTCCTCGCCGCCGGATACGCCGCTGCCGACGAAGCGCAGCCCCTTTTCACCCAGGGCCTTTTCGCGCCGGATCGTGTCGGTCCACAGCGCGTTGCCGCCGTCGATGATAATGTCCCCCTGGTCCAGCAGGGGAACGAGGCTTTCGATCACGGCGTCGGTCGCCTTGCCCGCCTGGACGAGGATGACGATTTTGCGCGGCTTCGCGATGCTGCCGACGAACTCGTGCAGTTCCTTGGCGCCATAAATGCCGCCGGGCGTGTGGGGATTGTCCGCGACGAACTTCTCGGTCTTTTCGGTCGTCCGGTTGTAGACGGAAATGCGGAAGCCGTGGTCGGCGATATTGAGGGCCAGGTTCTGCCCCATGACGGCAAGACCCACGAGCCCGATGTCGGAAAGTGCTTTGGCCATGATCACCCCGAACCTACCGGTTCAGGACGGCGAAACCAAACTGTTTTTCGCGTTCGTCCAGGCCTTGGTTCCGTCCGCAAAGTGTTCGCGCTTCCAGATCGGCACCCGGGCCTTGGTCTGGTCGATGATGTACCGGCAGGCGTCGAAGGCCGCCCCGCGATGGGCGGCTGTCACTCCCACCCATACCGCCATGTCGCCCAAGTTCAGCCGCCCCACCCGATGCACGCAGCGGGCGCCGCGGATGGGAAAGCGCTCGAAGGCCTCCTCGATGATCCGCTCCCCCTCCTTTTCCGCCAGGGGCCAATAGGCTTCGTACTCCAGAAGGGTCACCGGCTTCCCCTCGTTTTCGTCCCGGACCCAGCCCTCGAACGTCAGGTAGGCGCCGGCGCCATCGTCCACCAGGATCGACCCGGCGGCGGCCGCGTCGATGGGCGTGGAGGAAAGCAGGAAGTGGTCCATGGCTCGCCGAGCTAGCCCCCCGCTACGGGAGGCAGGAATGCGACCCGGTCGCCCTCGCGGAGTTCCGCCTCGGGGGCGGCGAACTCCTCGTTGATGGCCGCGCGGATGCGTTCCGGCGGCAGGGTGAATCCGAACCGCTCGCGCAGCTCGTTGTACAGGTCGATCGCCGTGGCCGCCGCCGTGGCGCAGGTCTCCTCGGCGATCCCCCGCTGCTCGCGCAGAATGGCCAGATAATGCACGTGGACCCGCTTCATTCCCGGGCGTGAAAGTCGCTCTTCCCTCCGGTCTTCTCCAGCAGGCGCACCGGGCCGATCACGATGTCGTGGCTGACGGCTTTGCCCATGTCGTAGACCGTGAGCGCCGCCACGGCCGCCCCGGTCAGCGCCTCCATTTCCACGCCCGTCTTTGCCTCGGTTGCCACCCGGCAGTCGATGCGCACCAGGCGCGATCCGTCCGGGCGGGCCGCCTGCACGGTGATGTCCACCTTGCAGTCATCCAGCGGCAACGGGTGGCAAAGGGGGATGAGGTCGGAGGTGCGCTTGGCCCCGCCGATGCCGGCCAGAATGGCGGTCTGGAAGATGGGCCCTTTGGCCGTCGGCACTTCGGGCCGCTCGCCGGACGCCTCGACCACCAGCGCGGCCAGGGCGGCCGGCAGCGTGATTTCGGCTCGGGCACGGGCCGTCCGTCGGGTCGCCGCCTTGGCGCCCACGTCGACCATCTGCGGCCGGTTTTGGGCGTCGAGATGCGTCAGCATGACCGGCCTAATTAGACCCACCGGTACAGCGGCGCAACGTATCCCGAGGGAAAATCCTCGCGGCCGGGGGGGAGCTCGACAAACCCGTCCGTCCCGACCAGCCCGGAAAAATCGCCGGAGGTGTTGCCCGGCACCGGCTCGGCCTGCAGCACCCCTTCGGGCGAGCTCGACAGCCGCACCGGCAGCAGGCAGGCCAGCGGCGGGCGAAAGCGGAACGGGGCGGAGAGGGCCGCCAGCTCCAGCCGGGCGGGCGGCAGGCCGCTGCCGTGGTCGAACGCCGGCAGGACGTAGCGGCGGAGGCAGGTGTAGGCCGAGACGGGATTGCCCGGCAGGGCAAAGATGGGAATCGACCGCGCGGATACGCCAAACCAGAAGGGCCGGCCCGGCCGCTGCGCGACGCCCTGGACGACCTTGCGCACCTGCTGGCGCTCCAGTTCGGACGGGATGAAGTCGAACTTGCCCTGGGACACGCCGCCGGTGAACACCACCGCGTCGAATTCCCCCAGGACCTGCCGCAGCAGGCTTTCGATGTCCGAGCGCAGGTCGCGCAGGTGGAAACGCTCCGTGCGGGGATAGCCGGCCGCGGCCAGGGCCGCGCGCAGCGCATAGTCGTTGCTGCGCCGGATCTGGTGCGGGCCGACCGGGGCGTCCACTTCGACCAGCTCATCCCCGGTCGCGATGATCGCCACCCGGGGAAGGGCGCTCACCGTGAGCGTCGCCACGCCGCAGGCCGCCGCCACCGCGATTTCCCGGCCGGACAGGCGCGTGCCGCCCGGCACGATGGTGGCGCCCGCACGGTGGTCGCTGCCGCGCGCGTGGACGAAGGTCCCGGCGGCGTGGTCGGCCGCTCCCGTGACGGTGATCGTGCGGTCGCTGCGCGCCGCGTCCTCCTGGGGAATGACGCAGTCGGCGCCCGGCGGCAGCACGGCTCCGGTCATCACTTCGATGCAGGCCTGGGGCGCGGGGCTGAGGGCCAGCGGCACCATGCCCGCACCCTGCACGCCTTCCACGTGAAAGGCCCGCACCCCGCTGGCCAGCGCGGCCGAGCGCAAGGCGTAGCCGTCCATGGTGACGCGGTCGAACGGCGGAAGGTCACGGTCGGCGAGCAGCGGCATGCGCAGCACGCGCCCATGCGCCTGGGCCAGGGGACAATCCTCCCGCGGCCAGGGGGCGATGTTTTCCAGGATCACACGCTGGGCATCCGCCGGCGTCAGCATGGGGAAAGCGTGAAGCGGAGGCCCGGGCTTCGCAAGGCTCCGCCCGGGCGCAGCCGCTTCCGCCCAAACAATTCCTTTCGCGCCCCGGGAGGATGGAGTAGGTTGGGGCCGATGGTCCCGGTCTCCGACGCCTATTCCCGCCCGCTGCGCGATCTGCGCATCTCGGTGACGGATCGGTGCAACTTCCGCTGCCCGTATTGCATGCCCAAGGAGATCTTCGGGCCCGGACACGCGTTCCTGCGCGAGCCGCAGCTCATGACCCTGGAGGAGCTGAGCCGCATTGCCCGGGCCTTCGCCCGCCTGGGCGTCGAAAAGGTCCGGCTGACGGGGGGCGAGCCGCTGCTGCGCCCCGATCTGCCCGACTTCGTGCGGATGCTGAAGGCGGAATTGCGCCTGGCCGACGTGGCCTTGACCACCAACGGCTGGCTCCTGGAGCGGATGGCTCCCGCCCTCCGCGCCGCGGGGCTGGACCGGGTGAACGTGTCCGTGGACGCGCTCGATCCGGTGGTGGCCGGCCGGATGAACGGGCAGGGATTTTCCGTGGAGCGCGTGCTGCGCGGCATCGACGCCGCGGCCGCGGCGGGCCTGGGGATCAAGGTCAACTGCGTGGTGCAGCGGGGCGTGAACGACGGCGAGATCGAGCCGCTCGCGGAGCACTTCCGGGCGCGGAAGATACCGCTGCGCTTCATCGAGTTCATGGACGTGGGCAACACCAACCGCTGGTCCGAGGACCAGGTGGTCCCCGCGGCCGAGATCCGGGACCGCCTCGCCGCCCGCTGGCCGATCGAGCCTGCGCGGTCGGCCTACCGCGGCGAGGTGGCCGCCCGCTACCGCTACCGCGACGGCGCGGGCGAAGTGGGCGTGATCACCTCCGTGTCCGAGCCCTTCTGCCGCGACTGCCACCGGGCGCGCCTGTCGGCCGACGGCAAGCTGTACACCTGCCTGTTCGCCTCGATGGGCTGGGATGTCCTGGGCTGCCTGCGCGCCGGAGCCGACGACGCCGAACTCGAGCGCTATGTCCGCCAAGTGTGGGAGGGCCGCACGGACCGCTACAGCGAGGAGCGGGCAGAAATCGCAGCCAGCGGCGAAGGCCGGGCGAAAGTGGAGATGAGCTATATCGGGGGCTAGCCCGACCAAAAGGGGTCATGTACCAAATCCCAACAAACCGGGCGGAACGGTTTGCCATGGGCGGGACGATATCCGGTTTGTTGGGATTTGGTACATGACCCCTTTTGGTCGGCTAACCTTTGAGCGCGCCGGCGGCCACGCCCTTCACGATCTGGCGCTGCAGTAGCAGGTAGACGATCAGGATGGGGACCGTGACGAGGACGATGCCGGCGAAGAGCATGCCGTAGTCCGTGCGGAATTCGGCGGTGATGGACAGGTTGGCCAGGCCGAGGGGAAGGGTGCGGGCGCGGCCGGACACGTCGCCGCCCAGGAGCATGAAGGCGAAGAAGTATTCCTTCCACACCGCGATGAATTGGAAGATCGCGACGGTGACGAGACCGGGGCGCGCCAGGGGCAGCATCACGCGGGTGAACGCGCCGAATTCGCCGCAGCCGTCGATCACCGCGGCCTCATAGAGGGCCCGAGGCAGCGATCGGAAAAAGCCGGATAGGACGAAGATGGCGAACGGCAGCCCGTTGGCCGTGTAGACCAGGATCAGGCCGAGCCGCGAATTGAGCAGGCCCAGTCCCCGCATCTCGAAAAACAGCGGCACGACCGCGAGCTGGGCCGGAAGCATGAGCCCGCTCAGGAATACCCAGAAGAGCAGCTTGCCCAGGGGATGGTAAAAGCGGGCCAGCGCGTAGGCGGCCATCGCGCCCAGATAGACGATCAGGGTCACGGAAACGACCGTGACGAGAATCGAATTGAATACGTACGCGCCGAAATGCGCTTCGCGCCACGCCCGCGTGTAATTGACGAACTGCAGGTGGCCCAGGGCGGGGAGGGCGAAGGTGTGATTGAAGATCTCCGCGTCGGGCTTCAGCGACGAATACGCCACCCACAGCATCGGGAAGACCAGCCACAGCGCATAGGCGCCGAGCAGGGTGACGGGCAGGGCGCGCTTCATTCGTCGGCTTCGCGCCGCAGCCAGCGCAGCAGGACGCCGCTGACCGCGAACACGAGAAGAAAGAGGAGGACGGCAAGGGCCGCCGAGCGGCCGACGGCAAAATCCTTGAACAAGGTCGTCACCAGGAGCGTCGCGAGGGTGTGGACTTCGGCCGAGGGATCCTGCTCCGTCAGCAGCCAGATCATCTCGAAGGCGTTCAGTCCGGCTATGACCAGGAACACGGCCGAGATCACGAGCACGTCGCGGATGAGCGGCAGGGTGATGGTGAAAAACTGCCGCAGCCCCGAGGCCCCGTCGAGGGCCGCCGCCTCGTAGAGCTGCGGATCGATGCCCTCCATCGCCGCCAGGTAGAGGATGAGGTTGAAGCCGCAGGCCATCCACAGGTAGAGGGGGATCAGCGCCAGATAGAGGTGGGCGTTGGACAGCCAGGGAAAGTTCTCGAAGCGGCGCAGCCCGATGGCGGTCAGCCCCGCGTTGACCAATCCGCCGTGGGGCGCGTAGGCGGTGAGCCAGATGAGGATGGCGGCAATGCCGCCGAGCAGATTGGGGAAGAGGATCACCGCGCGAAAGAAGCGCGCGCCCGGGACCCCGCGGTGCAGGAAGGCGGCGGCGGCGACCGCGACGGGCACGATCAGCGCGGCCGGGACAACCATCAGAAACAGGTTGTGCGCCAGCGCCTGCCAGAACACGTCCGTTCCGACCAGGAAGTAGCGGAAGTTGTAGGTGCCGACCCACTGCCGCTGCGATATCCCATCCCAGCGGGTGAAGGCCCAGCCGAAGGCGATGAGGGCCGGGGCGAGGACGAAGGCCGCGTAGAGGGCCAGGGAGGGAAAGACGAAGACCGCGCCCGGGCCGGAGCGGAGGCGGGGGGCGGTGGAAGCGGCGTCCCGCCGCTTCTGCGACGGCGAGGACGCCCCCTCCACCTTGGCTTTGGTCCGCCAGAATGTGACCGCGATCAGCCCCGCGACCACGGCGAGCAGCGCCATCGCCCGGACGGGATGCAGGTCATCCACCTGATCCGGATGGGCGGCCGCCGCGCGGTCCTGGGCCGCGGCGGCTTCGAGATTGCGGGCAAAGACGTCGGGCGCGATCGCCCCCGACGTCAGGAGGTTGCTTTGGTCGATCAGCGCCTGGCGCGTGTACGTGGGCTGCAGCATCACTTGCCACATCGGAAAGGCCGAATGGGCGCGGGCGATCATTTCCGCCGTGGCGCGCATGCGCGGCGAATACGCGCTGAGGGGAACGCCGCGCACCGCCGCGGGCGAATCGAACTCGCGCACGAAAGCCAGCGCCTCGCGATGCGAAGTGAGGAATTTCAGAAAGGAGAGCGTGAGCGCCTGTCGGGCCGGGTCGCCGGTGTGGAAGACGAAAAAGCTGTCGGTGGATACCTGGATCGCGGTCGGATCGGCGGCGCCGTCCGCGAAGACGGGAAAGTTCATCGCCCCCAGTTCGAAGTCCGGCGGGATGCGATCGCCCATCTCGTTGCTCAGCCAGGAGCCGGACACGGTCATGGCGGCGCGCCCCTCGATGAAGGCCAGCTCGGCGCCCGTGTGGGTCTCGCCCTGCCAGCCGCGCTGGGCATACTGGGTCGTGACGCGCTGCTCGATCGCCGCGGCGCGCGCGACGCGCGGATCCGACCGCGCGCCGGGCGTGAGATCGGCCAGCGCCGGCCAGCCCTTCGGGCCGGCCAGGTTGTAGTAGGCCGAGCGGAAGAAAGCGTCGGCGTAGAGCCAGCGCGTGCCGGGAATGCTGACCGGCGCGATGCCGGCGGCGCGGATCCGGTCGCACAAGGCGAAGAATTGCGCCCAGGTCCACGGATGCGACGGATCGGGCTCCGGCCAGCCGCGGGCGCGAAAAAGCCGGCGGTTGTAGAAGATGGTCCAGCAGGAATACGAGACCGGCAGGCCGTACACCTTGCCGTCCACCACCCAGTTCTCCAGCGCGCCGGGCATGAAGCGGCTGCGCCAGGGCGCGCGGCCGTCCCAGTCCGGCTGCTGCAGCGCGGCGTCGAGGTCGATGATCTTGCCGGCGCGGATGAGCGCGGGCCACAGGACATAGGCCGCGCACGCCGCGTCGGGGTAGTGGCCGTCCATGACCCGCACGCGGATCTGGTCGTGCACGCGCGGGTCGCCGTACACGTTGACGTGAACGCCCGGCCGCAGCCGCTCGAACTCGCGGGCCGCGCGCACGTAAAAATCGGTGCCGAATCCTCCGGCAAACACGGGTATATCCAGCGTGGTCGGGGCCTGCGGCCGAGACGCGCCCAGCGCGGGCCAAGCGGCACCGCTTTGCAGCAGGAGCGCGGCCAGGGCCGAAAGTCGCGCCTTCGTCCAAAACGCGGCCCGACGCGGCGGTGACGCCGCGTCCACGGATCGCGCCGCCGGTTCATCGCGGAGCTGCACTGCCGGGACGAGGCCCTTCACCGCGCCGAGCTCCGCCCGCTGGGGCGCCACGAGGCGTCGCCGGCGCAGCGTGGTCCCGTCCCTTCGCGGCCAATGAACCTCGTCCGAATTCAGCTTTGCCCGGGGGAGCCGCAACCGGCTCCAACCAAGAACCCCTCTCATGCGGGCTGGGGCGCGAAGCCGGCGCGGCGGAGGGCCGCATGGAGGGCGCGGATGTGCGCGCGGTCGCGCGTCTCCACCGTGCAGATGGCGCGGGCGGCGCTGACGTCGGGGCCGCTAAAGGCCCGGTCGTGCTCGATGTCCCGGATGCTGGCTCCCGCCGTGGCGATCGTCCGGCACAGCTCGGCGAGGCCGCCGGGGCGGTCGCTGATCGTCGCCACGAGGCGGGTCAGGCGGCCGTCGTGCACCAGGCCCTTTTCAATGACCCGGCTGAGGACGGCCGGGTCGATGTTGCCTCCGCCGACGATGAGCACGACGGATGACCGCGGCCGGATCCAGGGGCCGAGCTGGCCGGACATCAGCGCGGCCAGGGGCGCGGCGCCGGCGCCTTCCACGACGGTCTTTTCCAGTTCCAGCATCCGCAGGATGGCCAGCGCGATCCAGCGCTCGCTCACGCGCACGACCGCGTCGACATGCCGGCGCGCGAGGGCGAAGGCGCCGGAGCCAACGGTGCGGGTCGCGAGGCCATCGGCCAAGGTCGGCCGGCGCGGGACGACGATGGGGCGCTTGGCGCGCAGCGCCGCCGAATAGTTGCCCGTCGCCTCGCTCTCCACCGCGATGACCTTCACGCGGGGGCGGATCGACTTGATCGCCGTCGAGACTCCGGCAATCAGCCCGCCTCCGCCGATGGGGCATACGACCACGTCGGCGCGCGGGACTTGCTCGAGAATCTCCAAGCCGAGCGTTCCCTGGCCCGCGATGATCGCATCAGCGTCGAATCCGTGCACATACGCCAGTCCCTCCGCGGCGGCGATGCGGTCCGCCTCCGCCTTGGCCGAGGCGAAATCGACGCCGCCGAGGATCACTCGCGCGCCGAGCCGCTGGCAGGTGGTGATCTTGATCAGCGGCGCGAAGTCCGGCATCACCACGGTGACCGGCACGCGCAGGAGCCGGCCGTGGTAGGCGAGCCCCAGCGCATGGTTGCCCGCGCTCGCGGCAATGACGCCGCGCCGCTTCTGCGCGGAAGAGAGCTGCAGCAGCGCGTTGCGGGCGCCCCGCTCCTTGAACGAGCCTGTGCGCTGGAAGTTCTCGAGCTTGCAGTAAATCCGCGGCCGGCGCGGGTCGAGTTCGCTCAGGGGGATGGACTCGGGGCAGGGCGTGAGACTCAACCCGTCCGCGATCCGGCGGCGGGCGGCGCGAATATCGCGCAAGGTGACCGGCATGGCCGGACCCTACTGCGCGGGGGGGAGTTGCGACAAGTACCGAAAGAATGCCGCCGGCGAAGGAAAGCGGCGCAGGACCATCTGATAGACGCGCGGGCGCCGGGCTGCGAGAAACGCCATCGCCCGGGTCTGTTCGTCGGGAGTGAGGTAGCCGAGATGACGGGCGTCAAAGCGGGTGAGGAGCACGTGGTACAGCCGGCGCCCCCGGACGCCGCGGCCGGGAGCGCGCGAGAGCGGCAGCGGATGCGCCGGCCCGGGAGGGGCCAGCGCCGGATCGAAAGGGCCAATCCCGTTGACGGGGGGCGGAGCAGGCGGCGGCCGCGGAGCGACCGGCGCGGAGGCCATGCCGGTGTCCGCAGGCGGCGGAAGCGGCAGCGACGATGCGGACGACTGGGCGCGCGCCCACGCTGGAAATAGCGTTGCCGTGCACAGGAGCGCGAGTAGGCTGCGCGGCTTCATCGAGAAAGTGAGACGTCTGCGATCTCCCTGAGTTACCGCCGGGGTCCCTGATCCCGGAATCCATTGCGCCCATGTACCAAGTCACGTTTTCCGAGCAGGCCATGGGAGAGATCAACCGGTTGGACAAACTGACCCAGCTGACCCTCCTCGAGCCGATCACCTCGCTGCGGCCCGAAGACTTGGCCCACCCCCGCGAGCCGCTCGGCCGGTTCCAGCGCCAAGGGAAGACGTTCTACCGCCTCCGCTCGGGCGACCACCGCTTTTACTTCGCCTTCGCCGACAACACCGTTCACGTGCATTACATCCTCCACAAGAACTCGTTGGAGGATTTTCTGCTGCGCAACAAGCTGCCCGTTTCCGAGCAGCAGCTGCTCGAGCAGAATTCCAAGTTCTGGCATTATCTGGAGAACCTGACGAAATGAGCCGTCCGTCCCGCGACCGCGACCCCTCCGACCTGGCTGAGCGCGAAGATCCGTTTCACGTCACCCGCGCCAGCCGCATCTATTTCCTGCCCAACCTCATGACGGCGGGCAACCTGTTCTGCGGGTTCATGGCCGTCGTGGAATGCATCCACGCCCGGCTGGCCGACAGTTCGATGGATGCGACGTACCTGGACCTCACGGCGCCGGACCACTACCGCAACGCCGTCTGGTTCATCTTTGGGGCGATGATCTTCGACTCGCTGGATGGGCGCCTCGCCCGGCTGGGGGGGCGCGAATCGCTGTTTGGCGCCGAGTTTGACTCGCTGGCGGACGTGGTGTCGTTCGGCCTGGCGCCGACGCTGCTGATGTTCTTTTTCATCCTGTCGCCCACCCAGGAGTTTCCGTGGTTCCGGCAGGTGGGCGGCTTCATCGGGTTCGTCTATCTGCTGTGCGCGGCGATGCGGCTGGCCCGCTTCAACGTCATCACCAATCCGGTGCTGAGCCGGGGGCAGAAGGAGCTGAGTTCGGACTTCATCGGCCTGCCGGTGCCCGCCGCGGCCGCGACGGTGGCGGCCACCGTGTCCTTTCTTCTTCGGCTGGGGGAAAGCGACAAGTCCCTCAACCGCTACGCTTTGACGCTCCCCTTTCTGATGCTGCTGATCGCCGTGCTCATGATGAGCACGGTTCGCTTTCCCAGCGGCAAGAAAATCGACCTGCAGACCCAAACCCGCCTGCGCTGGCTGGTCGGGGTCGTCATCATCATCGGCCTGATCGTCATCTTCCACTCCATTGCCCTCCTGGGCCTGTGCCTGGCCTACATTCTCTTCGGACTGGTCCGCCACTGGCGCCGGCACCGGGCGCTGCCAAGAACTCTGTGAAAAACCTGCGAAGCGCATCAGAGGAACCCGGAGGGCTCCAAAAGGCGCCGGTTACGCGCAACGGCCACGAAGTTCTTCACAGCCCGAAATCGGCAATTCCCAGAGGGCGCGGCCGGGTTACTGGGCTTATTGGGCCCCTATATGACTACTGCTTGAATTACTTATTGAACCCATACCCGATTAGCCTTTGTTAACTTTCGCCTCTGCCCCATGAAATTTAAAATCAACCGCGATCACTTCGCCAATGGATTGGCCCAGGTCCTGAACGTGGTTGGCTCCAAAGCGACGATGCCGATCTTGAGCAACGTCCTGATCGAAGCGGAGAAGGACCAGATCTCCCTGACGACCACCAACCTCGACCTCGGCATCCGCTGCCGGATCAAGGCCGAGGTCAAGGAAGGGGGCGCCGTGACCCTGCCCGTCAAGCGGCTGGCCAGCATCGTTCGCGAGATGCCGAATCTGGACGTCTCCGTGGACGCCTCGCCGAATCACCAGGTCAAGCTGTCGTCCGGGGGCTCGACCTTCCGGATCATGGGCATCGGGCGGGACGAATTCCCCCCGCTGCCGGAATTCGGCGACGAGAAGGCCTTCACCCTCGATCAGGCCGAGCTGAGCGCGATGCTGCGCAAGGTCGAGTACGCGCAATCGGCGGACGAGACGCGGTATATCCTCAACGGCGTTTACTTCAATTTTCGCGACGGCAAGCTCTCGCTCGTGGCCACCGACGGCCGGCGCCTGGCAGTGGTGTCCAAGGAGATCGAAATTCCCGCGGCGAACGCGGGCGCGATCATCCTGCCGGCGAAGACGGTCGCGGAGCTGTCGCGGCTGCTCGACAAGGGCGAAAAGGTGAAGATCAACTTCAACGAGCGGAAGTGCACGTTCCAGGTCGCGACAGACAAGGACGACAAGAACGGCAGCGGCCTCGTCGACAACGTCTACCTCTACTCCAAGGTCGTCGAAGGCAACTATCCCAACTACCAGCAGGTGATCCCCAAGGAGACGCACCAGCGGATCAAGCTCGAGCGCGAGCTGTTCCTGCAGTGCGTGCACCGGGCCGCGCTGGTATGCTCCGAAAAGTCCAACTCCGTCCGCATCAAGCTGTCCAGCAACCTCCTGGAAATCACGGCGCAGAGCCCCGACTTCGGCGAGGCGCACGAATCGATGGCGATCGGCTACAGCGGGCCCGACCTGCAGGTGGCGTTCAATCCCACCTTCATCCTCGATCCCCTGCGGGCGCTGGCCAAGGACGAAGTATTTTTGGAGCTTAAGGACGACGTCAGCCCCGGTGTATTCAAGACTTTGGACAGCTTTCTGTGCGTGATCATGCCCGTCCGGCTGAGCTAAGGTAGGCTTTGCCGCCGTGCATCCCATCTACATCCTGATCGGTTCGCTGACCCTTTCGCTCGTGCTGGTGCAGATCAACCAGCGCGTGGGCTCGCCCGTACTGTCGATCATCGACCGGTGGATCCGCTGGTTCGTCTTTGCGATCGGCGCGGCGGTGCTGTGCCAGACCTGCCACTTCATCGAACGGCCGTTCTGGGCGCTGAGCGCGGCGTTTTTCCTGCTCTGGTTCCTGGGCGAGACGCTGCATAGCTGGCTGGCGATTTCGGCGCTGTCGCTCAGCCCGCTCCCCTTGTTTCCCCGCTACGCCCCCAACGTGAGCGGCGAGGAGTGGCCGGTGCAGCCGCGGCTGCTCAAGATCCGCACCTGGCTGCGCGCGCAGGGTTTTCATCCGGCGCAGGCGCTTAAGGCCGAGATCGGCGGCGGCATCTACCTGCGCGTGTCGGTGTACGAGGACGCGGGCGGCACGACGCGGATCCAGATCACCTTTCTGCCCCAGCCCAACGGCGCGATCACGGTGTGCTATTCGATCACGACGCCGACGGCCGACGGCGTGCGGCTGGTGACGGACAATCTGTACATCCCCTTCGGGGGCTTCTATCCCGAGAATTGGCTGGTGGAGCGCCGGCCCTGGGCCCGCTCGCTGCCGCGGCTGCTCCAGCGGCACCGCGCGCGCCTCGCCGCCTGCAAGCAGCCGGCCGTCGCCTTCGCGCAGGAGCCCCTGTCCGAGCTGAACGCGGTGCAGAACGAGCTGGACCGGATCAACACCGAGATGGGCTTCCTCAATCCGCACAACCAGCGCGAGGACCACGGCAAGATCTCCCAGGAGGGCCGTTACCGGGTGTGGAAGGAGATCTGGATGCTCAATTACCTGGGCCGGAGCGCGAACTATCGCTAGGCGTTCGCCGGAACCGCAAGGCCCGGGCCCGGACCATGATGCGCGGGCCATGAAGTTCGACATCGTGATTGCCGGGGGTGGATTCGCCGGCGCGTACTGCGCGCGCGAACTCGGGAAAAGCCTGGGGCCGGTCGAGGGCCCGAAGCGCGTGGCGCTGATCGCCGAGCGCAACGTCCTGATCTTCCACCCCATGCTGGCGGAGGTGGCCGGCTCGACGCTGGGCCCGCTGGATGTCGTCAACCCGCTCCGCCATTTCTGCCGCCACGTCACCGTGTTTCAGGGCACGGTGCAGCACATCGACGGCGCCGCGCGCGAACTGATCGTCGACGGCGGCCGCTTCACGCGCAATCAGACCGTCCGCTGCGGCAAGCTCGTCGTCGCGCTGGGCAGCATCACCAACCTGAGCCAGATCCCGGGCATGGCCGAGCACGGCTGGCCGATGAAGAACGTGGCCGACGCCATCCGTTTCCGCGCGGCGCTGATCAACCGGCTGGAGGAGGCCAACATCGCAAGCGACCCGGCGGTGCGCACCCGCCTGCTGACCTTCGTCGTGGTGGGAGGCGGGTACACCGGCGTGGAAACCGCCGGGCAGCTCCTCGGCTTCCTGCACCGGGCCTTGAAATGGTATCCCGCCCTGCAGCACCGGCACCTGCGCGTGATCCTGCTCCACGCGGGGGATGAATTGCTGCCGGAAATCGGCCCCAGCCTGGGCGCTTACGCGCGGGGCGTCCTGGAAAAGCGCGGGGTCGATGTGCGGCTGAAGGCGAAAGTGCAGTCCCTGACGCTGAGCAAGGTGACCTACGAGGGCGGAACGATCGATACGCACACCGTCCTGACGACGATCGGCAACGCCCCCAACCCCGTGGTGAACGAAATGGCGCGCGAATTGAAGCTGGAGCTGGCGCACGGCCGGCTGCCGGTCGAGCCGACCATGCAGGTGGCGGGCCAGCCCGAGCTGTACGCCATCGGGGACTGCGCGGCGGTGCCCTGGAACGACCGGGGAACCCTCAAGACCTCGCCGCCCACGGCGCAATTCGCCCTGCGCCAGGGCCGGCAGCTGGCGCAAAACCTGATCCGCCAGCGCAAGGGCGGGGCGGCGCGGCCGTTCGCCTACCGCTACCTCGGGCAGCTGGCGACCATCGGCGAGCACGAGGCGGTGGCCGAGGTGCTGGGCATGCACTTCCGCGGCTTTTTCGCCTGGTGGCTGTGGCGCACGATCTACCTGGCCAAGCTGCCGGGCGTCCTGCGGCGCATCCGGGTCATGGTCGACTGGACCTTCGACCTGATCTTCAACCGCGACATCAGCGTCGTCCTGCCGCCGCCGGACGAGGTCATGCGCTCGATCCACCTGGACGCGGGCGAGGAGCTCTTCGCCCAGGGGAGCATCGCGCGCGGCGTCTTCCTGGTGCGCCGCGGCGGGGTCCGCCTCGAGGGCGGATCCACGCGCCGGGTCGGCCCGGGCGACATCATCGACCAGGACGACACGGACGACGCCGGCGCCTGGACCGTCACCGCGGTTGCGGCGGAGCCCAGCGACCTGATCGTCTTCCGCGGCCGCGCGTATCAGCTCCTCAAGGACGAACTGAAGATCGTGCCTCGGCGAGCAGGCCGGCCAGCTCGGGCGGGCAAGGCAGGGTGAGGGCGGCCGCCTGGGCCGCGGGGCTCATCTTGCGCCAGGTCTTGCGCAGGATGTCCACCCACTTCGCCCGGGGATAGTCGGCGTGGCGGGCGGCGAAGCCCACGATCTCGTTCTCCAGAAACACGAGGCAGGCCGCGTCCTCGAGCGCCTGGCTGCCGGGGTCGGACTTGAGGTCCTCCTTGCCCACCCAGGCGGCGGCGCGGGCGGCCTCGTCCGAGGGGTAGCCCGCCGCGGCCAGCAGTTCGGCGCAGCGGGCGGCCTGGCGGGCGTAGAGCGAGCGGCGCCACGCGTGGTAGCCGGCCTTGCCCTCGGGATAGGTGGCGCGCGGCACGGTAAAGCGCTCCAGGTGCTGGCAGCGGGCGGCCAGGAGCAGCAGCTCCTCGGCCGCGGGATGCAGCCGGCGCACCCACGCCTCGATCCGCTCGGCGTACACCAGCTCGGCCGGCCGCCCGTCCGCGGCGCGCCCCGGGTCCGCCGCATGGGCGGCGTCGATCAGCTGGCGGGCGCGCGCGGCGCGGTCCATCAGTACACCTGCTCGTCCAGCAGGGCGAACAGCTCCGCCTCCTGGATGCGGCGCTGGGTCATCGAGTCGCGCTCGCGCAGGGTGAAGGAGCCGTCCTTCTCGATGGTTTCAAAGTCGATCGTGACGCACCAGGGGGTGCCGATCTCGTCCTGGCGGCGGTAGCGGCGGCCAATGGCTCCGCTCTCGTCGTAGAACACCGCGTAGCGGCGCTTGAGCCGGGCGTGGAGGGCCTCGGCCCGGGCGACGAGCTCCGGCTTGTTCTTGAGCAGCGGGAGCACGGCGACCTTGACCGGCGCGATGCGCGGGCTTAGCCGGAGCACGGTCCGCTTCTCCACGCCGCCCTTGTCGTCCTTGATCTCCTCCTCGGCGTAGGCGGCGCAGAGCACGGCGAGGAAGATCCGGTCGACGCCGACGGCCGGCTCGATGACGTGGGGGACGAATTTCTTCTTCGAGGCCTCGTCGAATATCACCTGGGGGACGCCGGAGGCCTGGGCGTGCTGCGAGAGGTCGTAATTGCCGCGCGCGGCGATGCCCCACAGCTCCTGCACGCCGAAGGGATAGGCGAACATGATGTCCGTCGTGCCTTTGGAGTAGAAGGCGAGCTTCTCCTTGGGGTGGTTGTATTCCGACAGCAGCCCGGCGGGCAGGCCGATCGACAAAAGCCAGTTGCGGCACCAGTCGATCCATTCGCGGTGGGCCTTGGCCCAATCGGCGTCCTCGTGCAGGAAGTATTCCATCTCCATCTGCTCGAATTCGCGCGAGCGGAAGATGAAGTTGCGCGGCGTGATCTCGTTGCGGAAGGATTTGCCGATCTGGGCGATGCCGAAGGGCAGCTTGACCCGCCCGGTGTCGACCACGTTCTTGAAATCCACGAACATGCCCTGGGCCGTCTCGGGGCGCAGGTAGGCGACGGCGGAGGCGTCGCGCAGGGCCCCGACGTAGGTCTCGAACATCATGTTGAAGGCCCGCGGGGGCGTGAGGCTCCCCGGCTCCCCCGTGGCGGGGGAAGGGATGAGCGCGACCTCCTCCGGCCGCACTTCCGTCATGTCCCTGGGCTGGACCGGCTCCAGCTTCCCCTGGATCGCCTTCTTGCGCTTGAACGCCTCCGCCTGCTCCTGAAGCTGCTCGGCCGTCCGCTCGCTTTCCAGCGCGGAGACGTACCCGACGGTCCGGCCGTCCACGACCACCGGGGCGAAGAACAGCTGGTCCGCCCGGAACCGCTGCTTGGAGGCCTTGCAATCCACTAGCGGATCGGTGAAGCCGGCGACGTGCCCGGAGGCCTCCCAGACCTTCGGGTGCATGATGATGGACGTCTCGATGCCCACGATGTCGTCGCGCCGGCGGACCATGTCGTTCCACC
>DASRSH010000150.1:0-8375 GCA_035656575.1 Opitutaceae bacterium | reverse complement strand
TGAACGACGGCCAGCGCACGGCTTTTCCATGATGCTGGGCGAGGACACCGGCCTCAAGGGCCGCGCTTCGCGCGCCGGCGAGCCGGTTTCAGCCCTTGACCCCGCCGTTCTCACCCAGCGGAGGGCTGTGATGCCGTTTTGAGCGGGGTGTGTTTATCACCTTGGGTGTCATTTCTACTTTGCGCGCTGAGTGACATTTCAACCTTGCGCCGACACGACACGACAACAACATGGGCGTGTCCCTGCGGGCCGGGTGCTACGCGCAGGAGCGCGCGGAGCCGAAGGCGTTTCCGCCCATTCGGGTCACGCCCCCTCACGCACTTTATCACCGAAGCCGACCGCAGCGTGACGACCTTCTTTGCTGCCGGGCGAGTATTAAGCAAGGGCCGGGCGGGCTTCATCGGCCCGCCCACTTTCCATACGACGCCCGCTACCCGAAACCGCCTTTTGTGTTACAATGGCAACCGCCATGTCGGAGAAACCGCAAAACGACCCTGTGCTGAAACGCTTCCGCGCCACTGTGACGGAAATTTACGGCGACCGCGTTGAACGTCTGGTGCTGTTCGGCTCGCGCGCGCGTGGCGATGCGCAGGAGGATTCCGACTATGACGTTGCGGTGTTTCTACGGGACTACACACCCGGCACCACGACCGAGTTATACCGTCTGGCCGACCTCAGCACCGCCATTCTCGACGAAACCGGCGCGTTTATCCACGCCATGCCCTACCGCGCCGGTTCCTACGACGAACGCTCACCGCTGATGCACGAAATCCGCGCCGAGGGCATCGACCTGTGAAGCCGGAAACTGCCCTGTTCCTCGAAAAGTCGCGCGACCTTCTCGGACGCGCCGACACGATGATGAAAGCCGGTTTGTACCGGCCGCAGTAGTGCCGCCGGACAGCCTGCCATCCCGCAAACCCAGCCCGGCCAGTTCGTAAACTTCACAACGTCACTGTCCCCCCCGATTCACGACGGAAACTCGTTTGCACCGAAACTATCCACGCCGGCACGCCACAAGAAAACCCCCACACCCAGCCTCCCGCCCAGCCTCCCCACACCAAAGGACTAAATTCACACCACGCTTGACATTATTCCCATCCCCGTGCTACCCACCACCCCCATCCCCCACGCCGAGGCCCACAATGTCCCTCCCCGCCCCCGCCGACCTCGACGCAACCACCCCCGACGCAACCGCCCTCGACCCCGCCCTCCTCGACCACCTCGTCGACACCATCCTCGAATCCGTCCCCCACCAACTGAACGACACGCCGGAAACCCGCGCCGCCCGACGCAACGCGACCCGTCTCGTGCTCATCGCGCTCAAGCCCGCCGATCCGTTCGCCGCCATGCTTGCCGCCCAGGCCATCACCGCCCATTACGCCGTCATGGACAATCTCCGCCGCGCCGCCCAGCCGGACGTGTCGGACCACGCCGTCACCCGGCTACGCGGCAATGCCGGCGCCCTCGCCCGCGGCATGCACGCCACGCTCGGCGCCCTGCACAAGCACCATGCCCAGCCCGTACCGGCGAAGCCCGCGCCGCGCCCCACCCCGCAACCACGCCCACGCAAACCCGAGCACGCCCCGCGCCTGCTCGTCCCCGCCACCCCCATCCCCGACCCGGAACACGCCCCGCCGTCCCGCCCCTATCGCCGGTGGGAAGACATGACGCTGGCCGAACGCCGCGCCCATTACGGCTACCCGGGCGACCCCACCGTCACCGCCAACGCCGCCCCTCCCGCCTGAACCGGCGCCGGCACGCCAGCCCGATCAATCCAGCCCAACCAGCACCCGCCACTCCGCCTCGCTGACCGTGCGCACCCCAAGCTCCGTCGCCTTGCGCGCCTTCGATCCGGCATCCGCGCCCACCACCACGATATCCGTCTTGCGCGACACGCTGTCGGTCACCTTGGCGCCCAGCGTCTCCGCCCGCGCCTTCGCTTCCGGCCGCGTCATCGTCTCCAGCGTGCCGGTAAACACCACCGTCTTTCCCGCCAGCTCGGTCCCCGCCGCCTCCACCGCCGCCGCATCCTCGATCGTCAGCTCCGCCGCCAGTTCGTCCAGCGTCGCCAGGTTCCGCGGCTCGGCGAAGAAATCCACCAGCTCCTCCGCGATAGCCGGGCCGATGCCCAAAATGCTGCCGAGCACCTCCCGCGCCTCCGATCCCACGATCCGCGCGTCGAGCATCTGCGCGCGCCACTCGGCGAAACTGCCGTAATGCCGCGCCAGCAACTGCGCATTCCGCTCCCCGATCCGACGGATCCCCAGCGCATAGATTAACCGCGCCAGCGGGATGCGACGCCGCGCCTCGATCGCCCGCGCCAGGTTGCGCGCCGACACCGCCCCCCATCCCTCCCGCCCGGCGATTTCCGCCTCCCGAGCGGGCAACCGGAACAGGTCGGCCGGGCTGGACAGCCACCCTTCGGCATAGAACTCGGCAATCGTCTTTTCCCCCAGCCCGTCGATATCGAAGGCCGGCCGCGAGACGAAATGGATCAGCCGCTCCACCCGCTGCGCCGGGCAGATCAGCCCACCGGTGCAGCGCCGCACCGCCTCGCCCGGCGCGCGCACCGCGTGGCTGCCGCAGGCCGGACAGGTGGCCGGAAACTCATACGGCTTGCTGTCCTTCGGCCGGCGATCCGGCACGACCGAAAGCACCTGCGGGATCACGTCGCCCGCCCGCTGGATCACCACCGTATCGCCGACCCGGATATCCTTGCGGATGATCTCGTCCTCGTTGTGCAGGGTCGCCCGGCTCACCAGCACGCCCCCGACATTCACCGGCTGCAGCTCGGCCACCGGCGTCAGCGCGCCGGTCCGCCCGACCTGGATCCGGATCTCGTTCAGCACCGTGGTCGCCTGCTCGGCCGGAAATTTCCACGCGATCGCCCACCGAGGCGCCCGGCCGGCAAACCCCAGCCGCCGCTGCAACGCCAGCGCATCGATCTTGAACACCACCCCGTCGATATCGTAATCCAGCGCCCCGCGTCGCCCCGCCATCACGGACTGGAAGGCCGCCGCCTCCGCCGCATCGGCCAGTCGTTTCGACAGGGGATTGACAGCGAACCCCCAATCGCGAAGTCGTTGCAGATAATCCCAATGCGTCTCCGCCACCGGCCCGGAGACATCTCCCATCGCGTAGGCGAACAGCGACAATGTGCGCCCCGCCGTGATCGAGACATCGAGCTGCCGCAGGCTGCCCGCCGCCGCATTCCGAGGATTGGCGAACAGCCGCTGTCCGGCCTCCGCTTGGGCCTCGTTCAGCGCCAGGAAATCCGGCTTGGTCATGAATACTTCGCCGCGGATCTCGATCAGCTCCGGAGCGTGCCCCTTCAGCCGGCCCGGCACCGCCTCCATCGTCCGCAGGTTGGCGGTGACGTCCTCGCCCTCCATCCCGTCCCCGCGCGTGGCACCCCGCACGAAGCGGCCGTTCCGGTACGTCAGGTTGATCGACAGCCCGTCGATCTTCGGCTCCCCCACCAGCGCCAGCTTCGCGTCCGCCGCCAGCCCCAGGAAGCGCCGCGCCCGGGCGACGAACTCCTCGAATTCGGCCGCATCGAAGGCGTTGTCCAGCGACAGCATCGGCACCCGGTGGCGCACTTTCGCGAACCCGCCCGCCGGTGCCTCGCCCACCCGCCGGGACGGCGAATCCGGCCGCACAAGGTCCGGAAAGCGCTCCTCCAGCGCCGCGTTTCGCCGCCGCAGCACGTCGTAGTCCGCGTCGCTGATCTCCGGCGAGTCGAGCTGATGATAGGCCCGGTCATGATGCGCGATCTCGGCCGCCAGCGCCGCCAGTTCGGTTTCCGCTTCGGCCGCCGTCACGGTCTCGACAGGCTTCGTCACGCCGGCTGCCCGAGCAGATCGTCGGCGGCAGCCCGCGCCGCCTCGGTGACGATTTCGCCCGCCAGCATCCGCGCGATCTCCTCGCGCCTCGATCGCGTGTTCAGCGCTTCCACCAGCGTCGCCGCCCGGCCTCGCTGGGCTTGCTTGGCAACCAGCAGATGGGCCGTTCCCCGCGCCGCGACCTGCGGACTATGGGTCACCACCAGCACCTGCACCCGCTCGGCCACCCGCGCCAGCCGCTCGCCGACGGCCGCCGCCGTCGCACCGCCGATGCCCGCATCGACCTCGTCGAACACCAGGGTCGGTACCGGCGATCCGCTCGTCAGCACCACCTTCAGCGCCAGCATCAGCCGCGACAATTCGCCGCCGGAGGCGATCCGCGCCAGCGGCCCCGGTTCCTGCCCCGGATTGGTCGCGATCAGGAACCGCACGGAATCCGCCCCGGCCGGTCCCCACTCCCGCTCCTCCAGCCGTTCCACCGCCACCTGGAACCGGGCTTTCAGCCGCAGCGGCGGAAGCTCCTTTCCCACCGCCCGGTCGAGTCGCGCGGCGGCAGCCAGCCGCGCCTCCGACAGCAGGCCGGTCGCCCGGACATATGCCTCGCGCAACCGCTCGGTGGCCTGCTCCAGCGCCGCCAGTTCGGCGGCGCCGGTCTGCAGCGCGGCCAGCCGGGCGCTCAGCCGGTCCAGCAGCTCCGCCAGCTCCGCCACGCCGACCTGATGCTTGCGGGCAGCGGCCCGCAGGGCGAACAGCCGCTCCTCGGCCTGTTCCAGCAAACGCGGGTCGGCGTCCGCCTCGGCCGCCAGCCGCGTGAGCAGGGTCTCCGCCTCCGCCAGCGCCTCCTCCGCGCGCTCCAGCGCCGCCAGTACCGGCGACGCCGGATTGGCCAGGTCCGGCTGCCCCGTCGGGATCAGCCGTTGCAGCGTCCGCGAGGCGGCGCGCATGGCCGCCGCCGGACCGCCGCTGCGCCGGTCGCGCGGCGTCAGCTCGGCGATCGCCGCGGCAATGGCCTCGGCCCGGCGCTCGCCCTGTTGCAGCCGCTGGCGCTCCGCCGCCAGCCGGTCCTCCTCGTCCGGCAACGGGGCCAGGCGGGCCAGTTCATCCACCGCGTGCCGCAGCCACTCCTCGTCGCGCTCGGCGGTGGCGATCGCCGCCCGCGCCGCTTCAAGCGCCGCCGCGCTGTCCCGCCAGCCACGCCAGCTCCCGGCCACCGCCTCGCGCAGCTCCGGCGCCACCCCGAACGCGTCGAGCAGCCTGGCATGGCTCGATACCTCCGCCAGCCCGACCTGCTCGTGCTGGCCCTGCACCTCCACCAGCAGGGCACCGGCGCGCCGCAGCAGCGATACGCTCACCGGCTGGTCGTTGATGAACCCGCGCGAGCGCCCGTCGCGGGCCAGCACGCGACGCAGCACGACCTCGTCCTCCGGCTCGATCCCCTGGTCGGCAAGCAGGGTCTGCAGCGGATGCTGGGACGGCAGGGAAAAGCACGCCGTCACGCTGGCGTGCTCGGCACCCGGGCGCACCAGACCTGACTCGGAGCGGCCGCCCAGAGCGAGACCAAGACTGTCCAGCAGGATCGACTTCCCCGCGCCGGTTTCACCCGTCAGCACCGTCAGGCCAGGACCGAACCCGAGCTCCAGCCGCTCGATCAGCACCACGTCCCGGATCGCCAGCGCGGTCAGCATGCCGCGCGCGAGCTCAGAAAACGGAGTTCCACGCGCGCGAGAGAAAACCGTGGCCGTAGCCGGTGGGTGCCGGCAGGCCTTTGATCAGTCCGACATTGTAAAGATCGGCATAGGTATCGGCGTACCAGGAGCTGCCCGGATAATTGTAGCCGAGCACCGCGGCGGTGCGCAGCGCGGAATCGCGCATCCCGAGACGAAGATAGACCTCCACCAGCCGGTGCAGCGCCTCCGGCACGTGGTTCGTGGTCTGGAAATCCGCGACCACCCGCTGGTAGCGGCCGATCGCCGCCTCATACAGATGCTGGCGCTCGTACCACAGGCCGATCGACATTTCGTGCCCGGCCAGATGATCGCGCGCCAGGTCGATCTTCAGCCGCGCGTCACGGGCGTAAGCGGTGTCGGGATACCGGTCCACCACCTCCTGCAGCGCCGCCATGGCTTGCGACGTGGTCTGCTGATCGCGCTGCACGTCTTCGATCTGCTCGTAATAGCAAAGTGCCCGCAAGTAATAGGCATAGGGCGTATCGGCGCTGATCGGATGAAGCTGAATATAGCGGTCCAGCGTCCCGATTGCCTGAGTGTAATGGTTCTGCAAATACTGCGAATAACCCTGCATGAGCTGCGCTTTTGCTGCCCAGGCGGAATAAGGGTAGTTCTGTTCGACAAGGTTGAACTGGTTCTCGGCCGTCTGGTATCGATCGCCGTTCAGCGCGTCGAGACCGTTGTTATACAGGGCCTCCACGGGTTGCGCCGGCGCCTCGGCCGCGTCCTGGGGCTTGTGCGACCCCCCCCCGCAGCCGGCCAGCAACGGCAACACGAAGGCCAGCACCGCCCAGCGGCCGGCCGGGCGGCGGGGCGACCGCGCGGTCATCGAATCTGCTCCATGGCCAGCCTTATACCAATCCGCGGCTACCGCGGAAACCGGGTGGACTGCTGCCTCAAATGTCAGGCGGCCGCAACCAGGGGAAACACCTTGTGCGGGTTCAGCAGCCATTCAGGATCGAAGGCGGTCTTGATCCGCCGCTGCTGGTCGAGCTCCGTGGCATTGAACTGGACCGGCATCAGGTCGCGCTTCTCCACCCCGACGCCGTGCTCCCCGGTGAGGCAGCCGCCCATTTCCACGCAGAGCCTGAGGATGTCGGCGCCGAAGGTTTCCGCCTTGTGCATGCTGTCCGGATCGTTGGCATCGAACATGATCAGCGGGTGCAGATTGCCGTCGCCGGCGTGGAAGATATTGGCGACTTTCAGGCCGTACTGGTCCGACATCTCGCCGATCCGGCGAAGCACGTCGGGCAGGCGGCTGGTCGGGATGGTGCCGTCCATGCAGAGATAGTCCGGGCTGATCCGGCCCACGGCGCCGAACGCGCCCTTGCGGCCCTTCCAGATCGCCAGCGACTCTTCCGCCGATTGCGATACTTTCAGGCTGATCGGATCGTGCCGCTCGCAGATCGCCCGGATGCGGGCCAGCAATTCGTCCTGTTCCACCTGGCTGCCTTCGACCTCGATGATCAGCATTGCCTCCGCATCCAGCGGATAGCCGGCATGCGCGAAGGCCTCGCAGGCGTGGATGGCCGGGCGGTCCATGAATTCAAGTGCAACCGGTATGATACCGGATGAAATGATATCATCTACGCACGACCCGGCGATTTCATTGGAGCGGAATGCCGCCAGCATGGCGCGGGCACCTTCCGGCGCGTGCAGGATGCGCACGGTGACCTCGGTGATGACCGCAAGCTGGCCCTCGCTGCCGGTGAGCAGGCCGAGCCAGTCGTAGCCCGCGGCATCGAGATGGGCGCCGCCGATCTGGAGGATCTCGCCGTCGACGGTGACGATCTTCAGCCCGAGCAGGTTGTTGGCGGTGACGCCGTATTTCAGGCAATGCGCGCCGCCCGAGTTCATGTTGACGTTGCCGCCGATCATGCAGGCAAGCTGGCTGGAGGGATCGGGGGCATAGAAGAACCCGTGCTCCGCCACCGCCTGCGTGATCCCGATATTGGTGACGCCCGCCTGCACCACGGCGAAACGGTCCTGGTAGTCGATCTCCAGGATACGGTTCATGCGCATCAGGCCGACCACCACCGCATCGGCCAGCGGCAGGGCGCCGCCGGACAACGACGTGCCGGCCCCGCGCGGAACCACCCGCACCCCGTTCTGGTGGCAGAAGCGCATGATCGCGGCGACCTGCTCCGTGGAGCTGGGCAAGGCCACGGCCAGGGGCGGCTGGCGATACGCGGAGAGGCCATCGGTTTCGTACGGGCGTACGCTGATCGGGTCGGAGATGACCGATTCCCCCGGGATTATCGCGCGCAGGCCGGCGACGATGGCGTCCTTGCGGGCGAGCACGTCGGGCTTGGGGTCGGGCAGACGGATCATGGCTTACCTCGCGGCATGCGAGGAAGATGGCGCGGCCAGGGTGGGGCGGCAAGCGCCGCGCGCGGGGCCGGCAGCCGGCAGGGTTCAGCCCTGGCGGGCTTTCATCCGGGGGTTCTTCTTGTTGATGACATAGACCCGCCCGCGTCGGCGCACGACGCGACAGTTCTTGTCGCGGACCTTGGCGGAACGAAGGCTGTTGCGAATTCTCATGGCGGCGGCTCTGGGTGCGGGCGGAAACGAGCGGCGGTGGGTAGGGGAGCGGGTTGGTCCTGTCAAGTGAGGCGGATTCCGGGTCGTGGGTCAGTCTGAAACCGGGTGGTCCGTCAGCCTGTTCTGGCACGAACCCGCTTCGCGGGATTGGTAGTGGGGTAAGGTTGGGGCGCTGCCCCAAACCCGCCAGGGGCCGAGCCCCTGGACCTCAATGCTTATGCGCCGCGAAGACGTCGCGTGCGGACGTCGTGCCCGCTACGTGCTC
>DASRSH010000149.1:0-31185 GCA_035656575.1 Opitutaceae bacterium | reverse complement strand
GGGGCCTGGCAGAGGCAGGAGGCGCCGATCGCGATATCGGCGCGCGACCAGACGGCACGGAATTCGGCCTGGACGACCGCCGCCTCGGCGCCGCGCCCCTCCTGGGCGAGGGTTTGCGCGAGCCCGAAGAGCGACCAGCCGTTGCGCGGCAGTCGCGCCAGATCCGCGCGATAGACCGCTTCGGCCTCGGCCAGCCGGCCCTGGTGCAGGAGGGCCGCGCCGAGCGATTGGCGCACGGGAATCAGCCAGCCGGGAGGCTCGTCATAGCGCAGGGCATCTTCCGCCGCCACGGCGCGGCGCAGGGCGCCGATGCCGGCGGCGGCCTGCCCGCTCTTCACGTCGATCTCGCCTTCCACCATCGGCGACACGACCGCGAGCACCGCCCGGGCCGAATTGAGGCCAAACGGCTCCGCGGCCGGCACCTGTTCCGCATCCGCCCGGTAAGCGGTCTGCTCGGCGCGCGCCAGCGCAATCCGGCCCAGGGCGGCGGCGGCGACGGCCCGGGCGGCGCGGGCAAAGGCCCGGGTGTACGGGTGCGCCGGATCGGCGGGCGGAGGCGCCGCCAGGATCTCGGCCCAGCGGCCGAACCGCACCCGCACCTCCAGCGGCATCGACTCGAAGTAATCCACGTCGACCGGATCCTCGCGCCCCAGTTCGGGCGGCAGGCAGGCGAGGGCCGCCCGGATGTGCGTCCCCGCGAGCGCGCTCTGCCCCGTCATCATCGCGGCGTAAGCCAGCATGTGTTCATTGTGCGCGTTGTACAACGCCAGCGAGGGGCGGGGCGGCCCGACCAGCGCTTCCAGGCGCCGCTGGGCCGCGACCGCCGCCAGGTTCACGTCGATCGCCTCCTGCCAGCGGCCCACGCGGATGTAAATGTGCGACGGCATATGCACGTTGTGCGCCAGCATCGGCTGCAGGCCTTCCAGCCGGTCCGCCTCGGGCAAGGCGCGCTCGGGATGGGGGGAAGCCTCGACGGCATGGATGTAGAGATGATTGGCGTAGGGGTGGCGGGGATCGATGCGCATCACCGCCTCCAGGGTCGCGAGCACCTCGGCCGTGCCGGGCTCGGGACGGCCGTCGGCGGTCCACTGGTCCCAGGGCCGCAGATCCATCAGCGCCTCCGCGAACCAGGCGCCCACGTCGCCGTCCGCAGGATACTCGCGCCAGACCGCCCGCATCGCGTCCGCATAAGCGCGGTCCAGCGGCTTGCGGTCCGCCGGGGACGGTTCGGCGTAGCGCCGGCCCAGCGCGGCGATGAGCGCCCGCTCCACCGGGCTTGCCGACGGCGCCAGGGCCCGCGCCTCATTCCATTCGCGCCACGCCGCCGCCGCGTGCGCGGGCGTGAGGTCCGGGGAATTGATGTCCGGTCCATAGGTCAAGGCGATCGCCCAGTGGATCATGGGGCAGCCGGGCGACAGGCCCTCGGCCACCGCGAGCGACTTCAGGGCGCAGGAGCGGTTGAACCCGTCGCGAAACGCCATCGCCTGGTCGAAGTACCGCTGCGCCAGCGGCGAGCAGTGGGTCACGGGGCGGCGATGCTGGCCCAGGCCATCGATCAGCGGGAACGCGGGCGCTGCCGCCCGCGCGCCGCGCGCCCCGGCCGCGATGCCGATGGCGAAAAGAATGCGGCCGATCCCCATGCCCATCGCATAGGCGCAACCGCGGGCAAGATCAACCCGCTATCCCAGGCGCCGCCCTCAGGGGACCAGATACACTTCGACCAGGGCCGCGCCCGTGTCTCCGCTGGCGCCCGAGACTTGCGCCGTGTAGGCGCCCGGCGGCAGCGTCACGAGCAGCGCGGCGTCCGGAGTCGCCGCGCTCCCCCAGGAAAAGGCCCCCACGGTGGCGGCCACAGAGGCGACATTCGGATCGCCGGCCCAGCCGGCATTCGTTTGCATGAGCGCCATCGCGGCGCCGCCAAAGAGCTTCAGCTCGGGATCGGACAGCGTCCCGCTCACGCCAAAGGCGGCCAGCGCGGGCCCCGACGCGCGCAGCAGCACCGTTGCCGACGTGGTTCCCCCGACGACGAATCCCAGGGTCAGCGCCTGATTGCCCGCTCCGACCACGGCGCGGGCCGACGCATCGAGCAGTTGCGGCGCGCCCGATGCGCCGCCCGCGGTGGCATCGTAGAATTCGCCCAGCACCAGGCCGGATTGCCCGCTCGCGCTGTCGATGACCGCGCTGTAGCCGCCGGCCGCGAGGGATTCAAGCACCGCGGCATCGTGACTTTCGGGGCTGGCCCAGGGAAAGGCGCCCACCACCTGGGCGGCCGCCAGCACCTGGCTGTTCCCGCTCCAGCCTGAGTTCGAGGCGACGACTCCCCCCGAGCCGTACAGGACGAGCTGGGGATCCGGCAGCCATCCCGCCACGCCGAAGGCCTGCAGGGCCGGTCCGGAAGCGCGCACGAGCACCGGTTCGGTCGCGGCGCCGCCTGACGGTCCCGATTCCACGCCCATGATGAGCGGGTTCGACCCGCCGCCGACTTCGGCCAGGCAGGACGCGTTGACGAGGTGGCCGGGATTGGATGCGGCGGCGATGGCGATCGTCGCCGGCGCCGTCTGCACCGCGCCCGACGCCGTCGTGATGACGCAGGTGTAGGATCCGGCGTCCGCCGACGTCGCGTTGGTGATGACCAGCGTGCTGTTCGTGGCGCCGGGTATCGGGGCTCCGTTCAAGAACCATTGGTAGGTCGTGCCGCCCGACACATCGGCGGCCGCGCCGTGCCGAAGGGAGGCGCCCGAGATCGTGCCCGACCCCAGGAGGGCGGTGAGGATCAGCGTGGTGTGGGGGGTGATCGTCTGCGAGGCCGGCTCGACCAAGAGGTGCGGCAAAGTCCCGCCCCCGGCCAGGACCGTCAGCGTCGCCGCGGATGAGGACACCGAGCCGGCGGCGTTCGACACCGAAACCGAATAGCTTCCGGCGTCGGACGTTTGCGCGTTGGCGACCTCCAGGAGCGCCTGATTGGCGCCGGCGATTGCCACGCCGTTGAAATACCATTGATACGCCACGGGCGGGGTGCCGGTCGCGGTGACCCAGAAAAACGCCTCTCCGCCGGCCGGGGCGGTCGCGGGCGCGGGCTGCACGGTGATGACGGGCGCGGCGACGTCGGACAGGGTCAGCGATCCGCTGCTGGCGAGCAGGCCGCTGCCGCCGGCCGGCGTGAACGAAGCCGTCAAGGCCACCGAACCTGCGGGAAGCTGGCTCGTCGTGAAGCTCGCGCTGCCTTGGGCATCCACGGCCGCGGTCCCCAGTTCGGTTCCATTGGCGGAAAATGCCACCGATCCGCCGCCGACTTGCGCCAGGGACGGCGCCGCCGCCGTCACCGTCGCCGTCAGCGTGACCGGCGCGCCGGGCGTCGCGACGCTCGGGTCCGACTGCAATGCCACCGCCGTGGCGGCATCGCCGATCGTCGCGCTGGCGCCGCCTTCGCTGGCGCCAAAGCTGCTCGCTCCCGGATCATACGCGGCAGTCAGGCTGTCCGTGCCCACCGTCAGGGCGGAGACCGTGAAGCTCGCCTGGCCGTTGGCGTCCACGGCGGCCGACCCGAGCGGCGCGCCGTTCTCGGCAAAGGTCACGGTGCCCGTCGTGACAGCCGAGGACGCGGTCACGCTGGCCGTCAGGGTGACCGGCTGGCCCGCCACGGCGGCCTGGGTCGAGAGGCTCAGGGCAGTGGCCGTCGCGATCGTGGTCGCTTCCGTCACGTTGTCCGAGCCCATGCTGGAAGCCAGTCCGCTGTTGTTGGCCGGCGTGTAGGTGGCCACGACGTTGCTGGTTCCCGCACCCAGGGAATTCACGGTGAGGCTGGCCTGCCCGCCGGCGTTGACCGCCGCTGATCCCACGGTGGTGCCATTGACCGAAAAGCTCACCGAGCCGGACGAAATGGCCAGGTCCGAGGGCGCCGCCGCGGCGACCTGAGCCGTGAGGGTGACCGACTCGCCCGGCGTGGGCGACGCCGGATCGGCGCTCACGCTGACATCCGTGCTGGCGTCCACCACGGTGACGGTGGCGCCTCCCATGCTGCCTGCCAGGGCATCCGACGACGGCGTAAATGTGGCGCTCAAGCTGCGCGCGCCCAGCGCGAGGTTGTTCACCGTCAAGAGCGCCTGCCCGGCGCCGTCAAGCGTCCCGCTGCCCAGCGACACGCCGCCATCGGCAAAGACCACGCTGCCGCTGGTGACGGGCGCCCCGCCGGACGTGACGGTGGCGGTCAGCGTGACCGGCTGGCCATCGACGGCCGAGGCGGTGGAGGCGCTCAAGACGGTGCCGGTGACGGCGGCGACCACGTCATCCTGAGCCGAACCGCTGCTGCCGGACAGGCCGCTGCCGTTGGGCGGGATATAGGCCGCCGACAGGGCGTTGTTCCCCAAGGGCAGCGACGGGGCGACATAGGTCGCCTGCCCGAGCGTGCCGATCGGCTCGGTCCCCACCACCGTGCCGTTGACCGAAAAGGCCACCGAGCCGGCGGTGACCGTGGCCGCCGAGGGCGCGTTGACCGACACGGTGGCCGTCAGGGTGACCGCTTGCGCGGGCGAGGCGGGCGATGGCAAGGCGCCCAGGGCGACGGTGGTCGCGGCGTTTCCGACGGTCACATCCAGGAAGCCGCTGCTGCCGGCATAGGCGCCCGAGGCGGGCGAATAGGTCGCGGTCACTCCATGCAGGCCCGCCACCAGGCCATTGGCCGGCAATGACGCCTGGCCGCTGCCGTTGACCGCGATCGAGCCGAGCGTGACGTTGTTGAAATTGTCCATGAACGCGACCGTTCCGGTCGTCACCGGCGCGCCCGACGAGGTGACGGTCGCGGTCAGGGTCAAGGGCTGGCCGAAGACCGGGCCGCTGGGATTGGACGCCAGCACCGTGGTGGTCGCCGCGGCTCCGGAGTTCTGGATCGTGACCTGCGTCGTGCCGACGCCCGAATTGAACCGGGGCGACCCCTGGGTATAGACCGCCTGGATGTTCGCCGTTCCCGCGGTCAGCGCGGAGGTCATGAGCACGGCCTGGCCGTTGCTGCCCACCGCCGCCGTTCCCAGACTGACGCCGTTCTCGTTGAACACGATCTGTCCCGCATTCACCCCGGCCACGGATGGCAATTGGGTGGTCACCGTCGCGGTCAGCGTCGTGGACTGCCCGGCAATGGGCGAACTGGGAGAGGTCTGAACGGCGACGGAAGTCGAGGCGGCGCCGACCACGATGTTGAAGGACGATCCGCTGATGCCGCCGGCGGTGGTATCGTACGCGTAGAATTGCTGGGTGCCGATCGTGTAGAACGTGCAATTGAAGGCTTCATAGCCGTTCGCGAGGCCCCCGGTTCCGGGGAACACGGCCAAGGGGTCGGTGGTGGCAAACGAGAGGCCGTCGTTGTCGCTGAAGTTGGTCTCATCATTCGCGCCGATCCCGGCCACCTGGATCTGCACGGGCGCGCCGTAAATTGCCGTCGCCGGAGCCGTCACCAGCAGGTAGGGCCAGTCCGGCGGCTGCACATTGTCGATGTTGGCCGACGTGGCGGCCACGGTGGGAACGCTCGCATCGGCGACCGTGATGGTTTCATCCCCCAGGCTGGTCAGCGCGGCGGAAAAGGTCCCCGTGCCCTGGGCCAGGGCTTCGTCCGGCGGCAGGAGCGCGTACGGATCCGACGAGGTGAAATGAACCGGCCCCGAATAGGTGGTGACGGGGTGATTGTTCGCGTCCTCGGCCGTGACCGTGAAAAAGAACGGCACCTGCTGGCCCGACTGGCTCGGCACGGTGATCGCAAAATGGTCCACCGCGATGACGGCATAGGCGAGGCCTTGCGGGCCGGCCAGCCCCGGCACGAGCGCGGCATTGACGGTGGCGCCCGAATTGATGTTGTACGCGCCGATCGAGCCGGTCCCGGGCAGGCCGGTGGCATAATTCGTGACATAGAGGGTGCTGCCGCCATCGGTCGCCAGCGCGAACGGGGCGCTCAGGCTGGAGATGAAGCTCGCATTGACGCGCGCGCCGCCCTGCGTGTACTCCGCGACCACATTCGTCCGGTTGTTGGCGATCAGCAGATTGGATCCCACGGCCAGGATGCCGTAGGGGCCCACGCCCAAGCCCTCGTTGATGAACGACCAGGTCCCCTGCCCCGTCGCCACGCTGAAGACGTCCACCGTTCCCTGGTCCTCGTTGGTGACGTAGGCCTCGCCGTTCACGATCGCCACGCCTTCCGGGTAATATCCGGACGTCACCGCCAGAGGCGCCGCCACCGTCGCGCCGGTCGACGCGTTATACTCGCTGACGGCGCCAGCGGTCTGGACGGTGGTGAAAATGTCCCCGCCCGACGCCGTGATGCCGATGGGATAGGAGCCGAAGGACCCGACAATGAAACTGCCGTTGAGGAGCGCGCCCGTATTCGTGTCGTAGGTCGCGACGCGGGCATCGCCGGTCAATGTCACGTACAAGGTGGAGCCCGATACGGCCAGGTCTTCGGGGCCGTTCAGGCCGGAGATGAACGACGCGTTGATCGCCGCGCCGGTGACGGCGTCGTATTCGCCGATCGTTCCGGTGTAGGAATTGACGACGAACAGCACCGCCCGTCCCGGCGCCCCTGCGGCCGCGGACGCCGCCAGCACCCATCCCGCCACGGATATCCACGCCCGAACTGTAGCACGCATATCCTTGAACTAAGGATTGCGCGCTCAGGATAACGGACTCAGGCGAGATGCGGACCCAGCCGGCGCGCGGCTTCCTGGGCCCGCAGCGCGATTTCCGCCGTCTTGAAGGCATGCGCCTGCGTCATCGCCACTTCCGTCCGCCGCTGGCAGTCGAGGATGAATTCGCCGAAAAAGCGGAACCCGACTTTGCCCTGCACGGCGAAGTGATGCTCCCCCCGCCGGTCGATCAGATAGACGTGGTCCGGCGTGTCGTCGCGCGCGATGTCGACATACTTGCGCAGCTCGATCGTGCCTTCCGTGCCGAGAATGAACGTGCGCCCGTCGCCCCAGGTGCTGAGGCCGTCGGGCGTGTACCAATCGACCCGAACGTAGTTGGAGGCGCCGGTGTCGCCGATCAGGGACGCTTCGCCGAAGTCTTCCAGCTCCGGATGGTCCGGATTCGCGAAGTTGCCCACGGCCGACTGCGTCACCACCGCCTCCGTGGCGCGGGAATAGGTGAGAAACTGCTCGAACTGATGGCTGCCCAGGTCGCACAGGATCCCGCCGTACTTCGCCCGCTCGAAAAACCACGCCGGACGGGTCTTCTTGGACAGGCGGTGGGGGGCGAGGTTGACGACCTGAACGACGCGGCCAATCACGTCCCGCGCCAGCAGGTCGGTAGCGTACATGGCCGCTTCGTTGTGGAGCCGTTCGCTGTAATAGACGAAGAACTTGCGGCCGGTGCGGGCCACGACCGCCCGGGCCTGCTCGAGCTGGGCCATGGTCGTGACCGGAGCCTTGTCCGTGAAATAGTCCTTGCCCGCCTCCATCACCTGGCAGCCGAGCGGCCCCCGCTCGCTCGTCACGGCCGCGGCCGCCACGAGGGCCACGGCCGGATCCGCCAGCACTTCGTCCAGCGTCCGCGCCGGCTGCGCGCTGGGAAACTTCGCCCGGAAAGCGGCCACCTTGGCGGGATCCGGATCGTAAACCCATTTGAGCGTCGCCCCGGCTTCCGTGAGCCCATTGCACATCCCATAGATATGCCCATGGTCCAGCCGCACGGCGGCGATGACGAACTCGCCCGGCCGGACGACGGGATGGGGCTTGCCCCGCGGCGCGTAGGTGGCGCCATCAGCCGTCTGAAACGAGGGAGTGGAAGCGGCCGCCGGCAGCACGACACCGGCTGAGGCGGCCAGGAATTCGCGACGATTCATGGGCCGGATATGAGCAGAGCGTCAAGCGCCTGCCAAGCAGGTTGACCCGGACGGGACCCCATCCATGCTGCCGAGCGGGATGTCTCCCCTTCCTGGGTCGCTTCTATTCGGTTTGGGCGCTGCGCTTTGCACCCTGATGGGGGGAGTGTTCGCCCTGCGCCATGAGGATCGCCTGCACCTCATCCTGGGGTTGAGCGCCGGCGCCGTCATGGCGGTCGCGCTGCTCGACCTGCTCCAGGAGGCGGTCGACCTCGGGGCGGCCGCGCACAGCAGCCTGACGATCATGGCCGTCGCCGTCGCCGGCTCGCTGGCCTACATGTGCCTGGACCGCGGCATCCATCCGGCTGAACGGGGGCACCTCGGAGCGGCCAGCCTGACGCTGCACAGCTTTCTCGACGGCCTCGCCATCGGCTTGTCCATGCAGGTGTCGTTCCGCGTCGGCCTGCCGGTCGCGCTGGCCGTCCTGGCCCACGATTTCTCCGACGGGCTCAACACCGTCAATGTCAGCCTGGTGGGCGGAGTGCCGCGGGCCGGAGTCTGGCGCTGGCTGCTGGCCGATGCCCTCGCGCCGGTGGCCGGCGTGGTGGCCGGCTCGCTCTTCCGGCTGCAGCCCCCCGGCCTATCGCTCATCCTCGCCGCCTTCGCCGGCTTCTTCGTCTATATCGGATGGAGCGAACTCTCCCCCGAAAGCTACCACCGCCATCCCCGGCTTTGGACCACGCTGTCGACGCTGATAGGGTCGACAGCCATTTATCTGATCATCAGGCTGGCCGGATGATGCCCCTTTCCCCCCTGCCCATGAAAACCCTGCTTGGACTGCTCCCCGCGCTCGCCATGCTCGCTCCCATGCTGAAAGCCGACGCCGTCGGCGACTTCGAAAGCCAGGCGGATATCGGCTCGCCCCAGATCGCGGGCTCCGCCGCGTATAGCGCGGCGACCCAGGAATACCTTTTCCGGGCGGGCGGCGACGACATCTGGGGCGCCCGCGACCAATTCCACTTCGCCTGGAAGCGGATGTCGGGTGATTTCATCGTGCGCGCCCGCGCGGAATTTCTGGCCCCGGGCCTGCACCCCAAGCGCAAGCTGGGCCTCATGGTGCGCGCCGGGCTGGGAGCGGGCGCCGCTTACGTCGACGGCGCCCGCCACGGCGACGGGTCGACCGACCTGCAATGGCGCCGGGCCGACGGGGATGCGACGATGGAAACATCGCTCCCGGTGGATCATGCCGACGTCCTTCAGCTCGAGCGCCGCGGCGACACGTTCATCCTCTCCGCCGCACGCTACGGCGAGCCCTTCGTTTCCGTCGCGACGAAGCAGGCCGGTCTCGGTTCCGACGTTTATGTCGGGCTGTTCCTGTGCGCCCACAGCACGGCGGTGGCCGAGCAGGCCCGCTTCAGCGACGTGCGCCTCATCGTCCCCGCCAAGCCGGACTTTCAGCCCTATCACGACTACATCGGAAGCCAGCTCGAGGAGCTGGATGTGTTTTCCGGACGGCTCTTCGAACTTTACCGCTCCCCCGAGCCCTTCGAGGCGCCGAACTGGACCCGCGACGGCGCGTACCTCATCTACAACGTGAGCGGACGCGGGCCGAATCACGGCCTGCTGCGCCGCTTCGACCTGGCGACCAACCGGCCGCTGCCGCTGGACACGGGCTTCGCCACGCACAACAACAACGATCACGTTCTGTCGTTCGACGGAACGATGCTGGGCATCAGCAACCAGGGCCCGGAAACCGGCAACAGCTCCGCGGTTTACGTCCTTCCGTCCTCCGGCGGCACGCCGCGGCTGATCACGCCCCTCACTCCGTCGTACCTGCATGGATGGTCCCCGGACGGCCGGTACCTGGTCTATGCCGGCGGACGCAAGCTGCCGGGATTCTCCGACGACCAGTTCGACATTTATCGCAAGGCGGTCGCCGGCGGCCCGGAAGAGCGGCTGACCCGCGGCGGCGCCCGCTATGACGGCTCCGAATACAGCCCGGACGGAAAATACATCTATTATACCTCCACGGCCGGAGGCCGCATGCAGATCTGGCGCATGGCCCCCGACGGCACGAATCACGAGCAGGTCACGCACGACGACTTCAACAACTGGTTTCCGCACCTCTCGCCGGACGGCAAGTGGATCGCGTTCGTGTCCTATCTGCCGAATGTGCCGGCCGACGATCACCCTTATTACAAGCAGATCTACCTGCGGCTGATGCCGGCGGCCGGGGGGCCCGCCCGGGTGATCGCCTACGTGTACGGGGGGCAAGGCACGATGAACGTGCCCTCCTGGTCGCCGGACAGCCGGCGGATCGCGTTCGTGTCGAACACCGCATTCTGAGCCGGGGCGCCGTCATGACGATGGCGCGCGGCGGAGCGGCGGTCCTGGCTCTGGCCGCGGGCCTGGCCGGCGCCGGGGCGCAGACCCTCCGCCAGGCGGCGGACGGCAAGGTGCTGATCGGATGCGCGATCGGCACCCAGGACCTGGACCATCCTCCCGTCGCGCGCCGGGTCGCCCGCGAGTTCAACTGCCTGACCGCGGACAACGAAATGATGCCGGCCCAGATGGTCGACGACTCCGGCCGCTACACGTTCGCCGCCGGGGACCGGATTGCCGACTTCGCGCGCGCCCACGGCATGGCGTTCTTCGGGCAGATGCTGCTGTGGCATCATGAGACCCGGCGGTGGCTGTTTCAGGATCGCCAGGGCCGGCCGCTTCCGCGCGCTCAGGCGCTCGCGAACCTCAAGGCGTATATCGGCGCGGTGACGGCCCATTACCGGGGCCGCGTGTTCGCGTGGAACGTGGTCAACGAGGCCCTGAGCGACCGTCCGGGCGAATTCCTGCGGGACACGCCGGCCCGCCGCGCGATCGGCGACGATTATATCGCCCAGGCCTTCGCCGCCGCGCAAGCCGACGCGCCCGAGGCCCGACTGTACTACAACGATTACAATATCGAGGAGCCGGACAAACTGCCGAAGGCGCTGCGGCTGCTGCGCGGGCTGCGCGCGCGCGGCCTGCGGGTCGATGCCGTCGGCATCCAGGGGCACTGGACCCTGGATTGGCCGGAGCCGGCCGTCATCACCGCCGCGCTGCGGGCCTTTGCCGCGGCCGGCATTCCGGTTTACATCACCGAGCTTGATGTCGATGTGCTGCCGCGCACATCGACCGGGGCGGATCTGGCCGCGACCGAGCACGGGCCAAACCCCTATCCGCTCGGACTGCCGGCCGCGGTGCAAAGCCGGCTCGCGCGGCGCTACGGCGAGATTTTCGCCGCCCTGCTGCAGCCGCCCCGCGCGCGCATGATCACCTTCTGGGGGCCGGACGACGGCCGCTCGTGGCTCAACGATTTTCCCGCCCTGCATCGCACGAACTATCCCCTGCTCTTCGACCGCGCCATGCGGCCCAAACCCGCTTACGACGCGGTGCGCCGGGCGCTGGAACAAGCCCCGCCCCCATGACGCATCCCCACCCGGACCAGGTCAGCCCGCACGAATTGGCGCGGCGCGCCCTCTTCGGCTTTCTGGTCACGTTCATTTTGGCCCGCTCCTTCGTGTTCCTGATCATGGCGCACGAGATCCCGAACTTTTACTTTTTCCTCAAGGGGACCCACGTCCATCACCTCAACTACGGCATCTTCCTGCTCGCGGCGGTCGCCGGCTACGCCGTGTTTCGCCGCCCGGCGGGCCGCGCCGCGCGGGCCACGGCGCTGATTTACGGCGTCGCGCTCGCGCTCACCTTCGACGAATTCGGCATGTGGCTGCACTTGGGCGGCAGCTATTGGCAGCGCACCAGCGTCGATGCGGTCATCGTGGTCGCCGCCGCGATTGCGTTCATCGGCTACGCGAAGTCCCTGCGGCGCTTCGAGGCCCGGCACCTGCGCGCCTTCTGCGTCCTGGCCGTGCTCATCGCGGCGTTCGGCTGGGTTGTGTTCGCCGCCGGCACGCGCCTGGGGGGCGCCTACGGACCCCGGCTGCGCGAATTGGAGGAGTCCTCATCCCCCTGAGATTTCCGCATCGAACTCTTTCCCGGCCCCGCGCACACTCCCCGCATGTCCCCCGCCCCCTTCCTCGCCGCTCTCGCCCTCATCGCCGGCGCGCTTCCCGCCGCCGAACTGCCCCGCAGCACGCCGGAAGCGGAGGGAGTTTCCGCCCGAGACCTGCTCAACTTCGTGACGGCCGCGGACGCGCGCGCCCACCGGATCCACAGCGTCGTCGTCGTCCGCCATGGGCGCATCATTGCCGAAGGCTACTGGGCGCCCTTCACGGCGGGCCAGCATCAGATGATGTATTCCCTCAGCAAGAGCTTCACCTCGACGGCCGTCGGCCTGGCGATCGCGGAGGGCAAGATCGGGCTCTACGATCCGGTGCTGAAGTATTTTCCCGGCGACGCGCCGGAAGGGGTGAGCCGCAATTTGCGCAGCCTGCGGGTGCACGACCTGCTGCGCATGTCCTCCGGCCAGAGCGAGGCCGAGATCCAGGCGTTCCCCTATGACGGCGCCCCGGACATGATCCGGGCGTTCCTGGCGATGCCGGTCACCTCCAAGCCCGGCACGCTGTGGTTCTACAACAGCGCGGCGACCTTCATGCTCTCCGCCATCGTCCAGCGGGCGACCGGGCAGACCGTGTTCGACTACCTGACGCCCCGCCTGTTCGCCCCACTGGGCTTTGCGGCGCCGACCTGGGAGCTCACGAGGCAGGGAATCACCCGCGGCTACAGCGGCCTGCGCATCCGCACGCGCGACATCGCCCGCTTCGGGCAGCTCATGCTCCAGCACGGACAATGGGAGGGGCGCCAGCTGGTGCCGGCCGACTGGGTGCGCGCCGCGACGTCCTTTCAGGCCTCGAACGGGACGGATCCGGACAGCGATTGGGAGCAGGGCTACGGTTATCAATTCTGGCGCTGCCGCTACGGCGCGGTTCGCGGCGACGGCGCTTACGGCCAGTACTGCATCATGCTGCCGGCCCAGGATGCGGTCGTCGCGATCACCAGCGGCACCGACGACATGCCGGCGGAACTCAGCCTGGTGTGGACGTATCTGCTGCCCGCATTCCGTCCGGCCCCGCTCCCGGCCGACGGCGCCGCCGACCAGGCGCTGCGGAGCCGGCTGGACACGCTGACAATTCCCCCGGTCGAAGGGGGGGCCGCCGCCCCGGCCGATGTCGAAGGCCGGACATTCCAGGCGCAATTGAGCGACGGACCCGCCTCGTGCACGTTCCAAGGTTCCACCGTCGTCATTCGCCGCGGCGGACACGAGAAGCGCATTCCCGTGGCGCCGGGCCGCTGGACCATCGGCTCCGCCTCGGCCTGCAGCGGCGCCTGGGTCGCCGACCATGAATTTGTGCTGCAAACGCAGGACCTGACCCTTCCCTTTCTGGCCACGCTCCGCCTGACCTTCCACGGGGACGAGGTCATGGTCAGCCTCGATCAGCTCCCCCGGACGGACGATTTTCATCCGCTATTGGGAGTGCGCGCCATGGCCGTCCCGGCGGCCGCCGGGGGCGGTCACGGCACCTGATAGACTTCCAGCAGACCCGTCCCCCCGGCTCCCGCGGCGTCGGCCAGCTGCAACGAATAGACTCCGGGATTCAGCATCAGGACCATCGCCGCGTCCGCGCTGCCCGTGGCCAGGGTGAAGGCGCCGGTCGCGCTGCCGGCGGCGTTCACCGCGGCCAGATTCGCCGAGGTGGCGCTCCATCCTCCCGCGCTGGAAGTCACGACCGGCGCGGACGCCGGCCCGTCGACTCCGGCGATGAGCGTGAGGACCGGATGGGGAATCCCGTCGGCTATGCCGAAGGGCTGCAAGCCAGGCCCGATGCCCCGCAGCAGCACCCGCATGGGGCTGTAGCCCGCGATCACGAGCCCCGCCGTGATATTTGATCCCGCCGGGACCTGGCCGCGCGCCGACAGGTTCAGCAGCTGGTCGAGGTCGGCGGCGGTCTCGTAGATCTCGAGGAGCGCGGTTCCCGACTGCCCGGCGGGCGCCGTGATCTGGGCGGTGTACGACCCCGGCTCCACGGTCGGCAGCAGCGCGGCGTCCGCGCTGCCCCACGGCAGCGGGAAGGCTCCCACGCTGCTCATGACCGGCGCCAGATTCGCGGCGGCGCTGGCGCCGCTCCAACCGGCATTGGACTGAACGACCGTCTGCCCGGAATAGAGGGTGAGGGTGGGATCGGACAAAGGGTCGGAGACGCCGAACTGACTGAGCGTCGGCCCCACGGCGCGCAGCAGATACGCCTTGCCGTTGGGACCCGAGGTGACGAAACCCACGATGAGCGGATCGCCGGCCGAGACGCTGGCCAGGCACGACAGGTTGACGAGGCGCACCGGGTTGCCCACCTGCGCCGGAGCGCTGCTCGCGGAGCCCGCGAGATTGGCGACCTGGACGGTGTAGACGCCCTCGGTCGTAACCGTGATGCTGCTGGAAGTCGCTCCCGGAATGGGCTGCCCGTTGAGCAGCCATTGAAACTGATAGGGCGCGGTGCCGGCGACGCCCACGGTCAGCAGGGCGGTGCCGCCGGCGCCGAGGACCGTGCTCTGCGGACTGGAGGTGATGGTGGGGGGAATGACGACGGTCACCGCGGCGGCGGCGCTCGTCACGGTTCCCTGCGCGTTGCTCACCTGCACGCTGTAACTCCCGGCGCTGGCCGGCTGCCCGTTGGTGATCGTGTAGGTGGGAAGGGTCGCGCCGGCGATGGCCACGCCGTCGAGATACCACTGATACGCCGGAGGCGGTCCGCCGGTGGCTCCGACCGACAGCGTCGCGGCCGAGCCTTGGGGCAGCGCGAGCGTCTGCGGCTGATCGACGATCTGCGGGGCCGACGGCAGATACAGCAGCCGCAGCGCCCCGCCGGTGCCGTCCGGCGGCCCCTCGTCGTCGCTCACCCAGATGGAGCTGCCGTCCGCCGAAACGGCGACGGCCGCGGGCATGACGAACACGGCCGACGCGCCGGGACCGTCGACCGGCGGGGCGTACGGCCCCGGTGTTCCCGCCAGCGTGGTCACCACCCCGCCGGGAGTGACCTTGCGAATGCAGCGATTGTAAGTATCGGCCACGTACACGTTGCCGGCGGCGTCGATCGCGAGGCCCTGGGGCTGGTAGAACCGGGCCGCCGCGCCCGTTCCATCCTGGTAGCCGGAGGCGCCCGGCTGCCCCGCCAGAACCGTCATCGCGCCCGCGGCGGAATACTTCAGGAGGGCCCCGCTTTCGGCCACGTAGAGATTGCCGGCGGCGTCGAAGCCCAGGCCCCACGGCCGGTCCAGGTTGGAGGCGAAGGTCGTCACGGTTCCGTCCGGAGCGATCTTGCGCACGTTCCCCGCGTCCTCGGTGACGAAGAGATTGCCGGCCGCGTCCCGCGCGATCCCCCGCGGATAATCGAAACTCGCCTGGGTGCCGACGCCGTTGAACGACTGCACGACGTTGAACTGCCCGGCCACCACCTCTTCGGTGCCCGGCGTCGGGAAATGGAGCACGAGCTGGGAGAAACTGTCCACGACGTACGCTCCGCCCGAGCCGTCCGGCACCGCCTGCGACGGATACTCCAGGGCGGGGTTGTTCGCCGTGAGCCGGGATAGGACCGTTCCGCCCGGCGTGACTTCCTCCACGCCGGTCCCATACCCGTCGCAGAGCCAGAGGTTGCCGGACGGATCCTCGTTCAGGCCCAGGGGGAAATCGAATCCGCTTGGCAGGGTCGCAACCGTGTAGGGCGCGACGTATTGACCGTGCAGGGACGCGAGCCCCGCGAGAATCGCCGCGGCCGCGCCCTTCCGCGCCAGTGACATTGCCATTGCAGTTCCCGTAGCTCTTGCCTCATCCGCCGGCAACTCCTAAAAAAAGGTGCCATGAACCCCGAGACCTGGACCGCCGTCGACGCCTATATCGAGTCCCAATTCGCGCCCGAGGACGCGGCGCTGCGGGCCGCGCTCGCCGCCGGCGCCGCCGCCGGGCTGCCGCCGATCCAGGTCACGGCGGCGCAGGGCAAGCTGCTGCAGGTTTTCGCCCGGACGGTGCGGGCCCGCGCGATCCTGGAACTGGGGACGCTTGGCGGCTACAGCACGATCTGGCTGGCGCGGGCGCTCGAGCCGGGCGGGCGGGTGGTCACGATTGAAGCGGAGCCGAAGCACGCGCGCGTGGCGCGCGGGAATCTGGAGCGCGCCGGGGTGGCCGGACAGGTGGAGCTGCGGGAGGGGCTGGCGGGCGATTGCCTGCGGCGGCTGGCGGCGGAAGGGGCGGGTCCGTTCGACCTGGTCTTCATCGACGCGGACAAGCCGCGCACGCCGGAGTACTTCGAGCTCGCGCTGCCGCTGACCCGGCCGGGCGGGCTGATCGTCGTCGACAACGTCGTGCGCAAGGGCGCGATCGCCGAGGCGGACAGCGACGATCCCAATGTCCAGGGCATGCGGCGCTTTTTCGAGCGGGCCGCGGCCGAACCCCGCGTCGTCGCCGCCGCGATCCAAACCGTCGGCGGCAAGAGCTACGACGGGTTTGCGCTCCTTCACGTTCTGCCACGCTAGCCGCCTACATTTTCCCCCGCGAGCGCTCCTCGTACGCCGCGGTGATCCGCAGGAGCTCCTGGATCAGCCGCTCGAGCTGCAAGGCATTGTGGCGCAGCCGCTCCAGATAGAGCGCGTCTTCATCCGACAGGGGCCGGCCCGGCTCCGCCTTCATGATTTCGGCATAGCGGATGATCGGGATGGCCGCCCCCCGCAGGTCGTGGGCGATGCGCGAACTCACGAGCTGCAGGGACCGGATCGACTCCAGCTCGTTCTCCACCAGCCGCAGCCGAAGCGATTGGACCAGGCCGATGATGCCCGGGATGACCAGCGTCAGGCTGATCATGCGCTCGATATCGATGCGGTCGTACTCGAAGAAGCGCGCGCCGGAGTAATCGTAGGTCAGATAAAGGAACGCCATCGCGCCGGCGAGCGCCCCGCCGCGAACTCCGCCCTGGTAGGCCGCGAAGGCCACCCCGAGCAGGAGCAGGGAAGTGACCGCGCGCAGCGACGGCCAATGCTGCGCGGCGACAAAATGGATGGCGATCAGGAGCGCCATGACCGCCGGGCCCGCACGCCAATCCGCCATGAGCCGTTTCACGCAGGAGCAACGACATGCAACCCAGGCTTGGGTTCAATCGGCGTGAGCCCTTACTGTGGGGATCATGAAGCCAGTCACCGTCCTTATGCTCGTGCTGCTTGCGCCGCTCGCCGCCCTTGCCCGGCCGCGCTGGACCCCCGCTCAGGCGGCAGCCTGGTACCGGCCTCAGGCCTGGCCGGTCGGGTGCAACTTCATCCCCAAGGACGCGATCAACCAGCTGGAGATGTGGCAGGCCGCCACCTTCGATCCGCGGGAGATCGACTGGGAGCTGGGCCTGGCGGAGAGCTGCGGCATGACCACGGTCCGCGTGTTTCTCCAGGACCAATTGTGGGTTCAGGACGCGCCGGGCTTCCTGGCGCGGCTGAGCACGTTTCTCGATCTGGCGGAGCGCCATCACATCCATCCGCTGTTTGTCCTTTTCGACTCCTGCTGGAATCCTCATCCCCGCCTCGGACCGCAGCCCCCTCCCCGCCCGGGCCTGCACAACTCCGGCTGGGTCCAAAGTCCGGGCATCGACCGGCTCCGCCAGACCGCGGACTATCCCGAACTGAAAGCCTACGTGGTCGGCGTCATCGGCGCCTTCGCGCGGGATGAGCGGGTTTTCGGCTGGGACCTCTGGAACGAGCCGCAGGACACGGCAGGCGACGCCGTGCACAACACCGACTCGCACGGCGCGGTCGCTGCGCTCCTCCCGCAAGTCTTTGCCTGGGCCCGATCCGCCGAGCCCACGCAGCCCCTGACCAGTCCGTTATTCGACGGCGGCGACTGGTCGCCGGCCGGCGCAGCCCACCTCAGTGCGATCGCCCGCACCCAGCTGGAGCAGTCCGACGTGATCAGCTTTCATAACTACGGCTGGCCGGAGGAGCTTGAGGCGCGCATCACCCAGCTTGAGGCTTATGGGCGGCCGATCCTCTGCACCGAATACATGGCCCGCAGCGTGGGCTCGACCATCGATGGGTGCCTGCCGGTGGGAAAGCGGCACGGCGTGGCCATGTACAATTGGGGCCTCGTCGAGGGCAAGACCCAGACGCGGTTTCCGTGGGACTCCTACATCTGCCCGTATATCGGCCGCGAACCGGCGGTGTGGTTCCACGACCTGTTTCATCCCGACGGCACGCCTTACCGGGCGCGCGAAATCGAGATTCTAAGGGAGCTGACCGGACGGGGCTCCGGCTGAAGCGGGCGCGAGATCCACCGCGGTCAACACGACCGTGTCGAGCGTCGCCGGCTGGTGCGAGCAGGCTCCCACGCCGACGTAATAGGGATCGGCGAAGGGCAGCACGAGCGGATCTCCGACCGGATGCAGGGGTTCCCCCGACCGGCTGACGAGCAGCCGAAAGGTGCTGCCGTGCTTGCTCAGTCCAAAGCGCTGAGTCCGGGCGCCGCTCACTTCGCCCACGTTCATCCGCCAGGCGCGGCGCAGGGCCGCGCCGATGTCCGCGCGCCCGGAAAGGTGGATCACGCCGGCGCCGTGGAGCACCGCGATCACCTCCTTGGCATTGTCGTCCAGGCCCGAGCGAATCGCCAGGATGGCCATCCGGTCATAGTACCCGCCGGGAAGGGGAAACTGCGCCGTGGCGGCGATGGCGCAGTCGCCGGAGGCGAGGCGCCACAAGTAGCGGAACTCGTCGCGCGTGTACCAGACGTTGTATCCCGCCGCCCGGATCACGTACCGCCCGTGCAGCGAGTCGAAGTCCGAAGAGCCCGCCGCCAGCGCGGCGCCCACGTCGGACTGCCCGGAGAAGATTCCGATGGGGATCAATTCCGTCCGCGTCGGCCGGTGAAAATCCGGCGGCGGCGGGACTTGCTTGTGGCTGGGCGAACCCGGCACGGCCCAGTCCGGGACGGCCAAAGCGAGCAGGGCGGCAAAAATCCACATCGGCTAGGCCTGGTCCACGATCACCGCCGCCACCTCGTAATCAACCACCTGGGGGATGGTGATGCGCAGTTCGCCGCCGTCGGCCGCGAACGCCGCTTCCCGGCCCGAACGGAGCAGTTCGACCCGCGCCACGCGCCGGCCGGCCGGCAGCGCCAGCAGCACCTGCTGCTCGCCGATCGGGTAGTGCCGGCGGAGCCAGCCCCGGTGCAGGTTGGGATTGGTGTAGTTGAGCAGGTGGACGGCATAGCCGGGTTCCGTTTCCCAGGCAAAGCATTCCACCAGCCCCGGGCCCGTGACCGTTGCCGGAGCGTCACCCGCCGCGACCCACCGGACGGCGTTTTGCAGCAGCCGGAACAGATCGGTCTGCCCGGACCGCCAAGCCGTGCGTTCGACGTCGCCCGAGAAATACACCCGGCGGCTGGAGCCCGCCTCACGGATCACCGCGGCGGGCTCGCTGGTGTGGTCGACGGGAGCATAGGAGACTTCCGGCGGATAGGCGGGATACGCGGGCACCACGGTGAGCACCGGATCGCCCGCGGCCGCCACGGGCACGCGATAGGCGCCGCCCGGGATCCAATGCGTGTCCTGGAACCCCTCCAAAAGCGGATGCTCGCGCTCGAGCCGGGCATAAAATCCGTTTCCGTCCGGACCCCTCACCGGGCCGGCCGCTTGCAGACCGAACACCTCCGCCAAGCCCGACTGCGGCCGGGCGCGGCCGCGCTCGTCGTAAAGTCCCGTCTGGAACGAGGCCATGACCGACCCGCCGGCCGCGGCAAAGGCCGCAATTTGGGCGCATTCGCCGTCGCTCAGCCAGGCGACATTTGGCAGGAGGACCGCGCGGTAGCGGTCGGGCGTGAGCGCCGCCAGGTCTTCCTCGTGGATGAAGTCGAAGAAGAACCGGCCCTCGACCAGCACATAGTACAGCCCGTCCAGGAATTCCTGCATCCGGCCTTCTCCGGGCGGGGTGTGGAACAGGTGCGTGCGCTGGCCCATGACGACCGCGATGCGGGCCAGGCTCCGCCGATTCTCGAAGTGGCGCTCGTGCCGCGCCTGCCATTGCAGATAGCGGTGGCCGGTCGCCATCCAGCGGCGGTCCTCCCCCAGCCCATTCTGGCCGCCCAGCCAATGATAGTAGATGATCGCGCCGCTCGCCAGCGTCTGCCCCATCCACATTTCCGCCTCGGCCCGCGATTTGGCGACGTTGCGCCAGCGCACCGCCCCGCAGGTCGACCAGGCGCCCGTGAGGTGGGCGACGACGCCGGATTTCATCACGGCCTTGGCGATCCGGCCCTGCTGCGCCGCCCCCCAGAGGGGCGCGCCCTCGCCGCCCCGGCCCTGGTTGTCGGCATTGAACCAGGAGCAATAGCGGCGCACACGGTTCAGATTGGGGCAGGCCCGCAGCCCGCCGCCCAAATTAGCGAAGAAGATGTTGCCCGGCCGCTTTTCCCGCGCGATCGCCGCGAACTGATTCCAGAGAAACTCCACCCGGTCGTTGTACGCGTGCCAATAATCGATCGTGCCCGGCGGCGGCAGCTTGCGGCAGATCGCGCAGTGGCACACCGGCAATTCACCCCAGGTGGGCCAGCCGTTCGTGTACAGGCCGTCCACGTCGTAGCGGGCGTTCACTTCCCGCATCACCGCCGGCATGTAGTCGGTGTAGTACGGGGAGAACATGCAGGTGCGAAACAGCCGGGAGTCCTCGGAGTGGACCTGCACGCGTCCGTCCGCGTGGCGCATGAACCATTCGGGATGCGCCTCGACGGCGTCCTGCCAGTTGAGATCCGGGCTCGTCCGGCCGATGATCTGCAGGCCGCGCCGCTTGGCCGCGGTCACGCACTCGCCGAACAGGTCGCGCCCATTCAGGTAGCGGCTGCGACGGTGAAACGGCACGTCCGTCGGATAGAACGCGATGATGCCGGTCACGCTCAGGAGCACCGCGTCCACCGGCGCCGACGCGAAATACTCCGCCCACCCCTCCACGTCCAGGTCCACCGGATCGCGTTCGTTGAAATTGAGCTGGCCCACGCGGCGGATGGGCCGGCGGGAAAGCGCCGCCGGGAGCGGCGGAGCGGCGGCGCCCAGCAGGGCGGCGCCCGACACCTTCATGAAGTCGCGGCGATTGAGATCCATGCAACGGCCCGCGACATTTAGCGGGTCGCGCCCGCGGCGACAATGTGATTCCTTGGCCGGCGATGCTTTCCGGCACCCTGATTTTCGCCGCGCTCAGCGCGCTCGAGCTGCTGACGTTTCCTTCCACCGACCGGCAAATCGTCCGCGCGGCGCCCGGGCGCATGCAGTCGCCGCACTTTTCGGCGGACGGCCGCTGGCTCTATTACAACCAGGACGGCAGCCTCTACCGCATTCGCGCGCAGGCCGGAGCCGCGCCCGAGCGGATCGACACCGGATTCCTGACCCACGTCAACAATGACCACGGCCTTTCTCCGGACGGGTCGATGCTGGCGATCAGCGACCAGCTCGCCGAGGGCCGCTCGCAGATCTACCTGCTGCCAGTGGCCGGCGGGACGCCGCGGCGCGTGGACGCGGCTCCGCCGGCGTATTGGCATGGGTGGTCCCCGGACGGCTCCACGCTGGTTTACTGCGCGGCGCGCGGCGGCAATTACGATGTTTACACCCAGCCGGCGGCGGGAGGGCCGGAGCGCCGGCTCACGACCGCCCCGGGCAACGACAACGGCCCCGAGTATTCCGCCGACGGCCAATGGATCTATTTTCATTCCGAGCGCACCGGACGAATGCAAATCTGGCGGATGCGGACGGACGGGTCGCAGCAGCAGGCGGTGACCGCCGACGACTATTATAACTGGTTTCCCCACCCTTCGCCCGACGGAAGGTGGATCGCCTTTCTTTCGAGCCGCCAGCCTCCCACCACCGGCCATCCGCCGGATGGCATCTATCTCCTTCGCCTGCTTTCCACCGCCGGGGGTCCGGCGCGGGAGGTCGCCCGGTTCTACGGGGGCAACGGCTCCTTGAACGTGCCCTGCTGGTCGCGGGACAGCACGCAGATCGCTTTCGCCAGCTTTGAGCCGCCGCAGGGGCGGACGCTGTTCCTGCAGCAATGCGCGTCCTGTCACGCGCTGGCCCAGGACGGCATCGGGCCGCCGTTGGGCGGGGTGACCACCGTCCGCAGCCATGCCGACCTGCTGGCCTGGATACAGAATCCGGCGGCATTCGCGGCGGCGGGCGACCGCCGCAGCCGCGCGCTGCTGGCCCGGTACAAAACCCTGATGCCGCCGTTCGCCGCCCTGGGGCGGGACAAGATCGAGTCCGTCCTGCAATATCTGGCCCAGGTCTCCGCGGCGGCCCATCTCGCGGCCTTTGTTGTCCCCGCAACGACCGGGCCCGCGCCGCTCTTGCCGCCCGTGCGCACCACCCGCCTCGTGGTCGAATTGCAGGATGTCGCGCAGCTGCCGCGTCTGCCCGGCCGCACCCCCTACAAGGGCATCACGCTCGTGCGCGCGGATCCGCGCGCGCCGGGCGGGCTCCTCGTCCTGGACCTGATGGGCGTCATCTATCAGGTGCGCCATGGGCAGATCGGCGTGTTTCTCGATATGCGCCGCACTTTTCCGGAATTCGCCTGGGAGCCGGGGGTCGCCACGGGGCTGGGCAGCTTTGCCCTCCATCCGGACTTTGTCCGCAATGGCCTTTTCTACACGACCCATGCCGAGCGGTTCCGGCATTCGCCGGCGATCAACGGCGGCGACATCCCACCGGATGTCCCTCCCGGGGCGACGCCGCCTCTGGAATGGGTCCTGACCGAATGGAACTTGCACACCGGAAGCCATCGCCAGGTGCTCCGCTTCGTCACGCCGACGACGGCGCATGCGGCGCAGGAGATCGCCTTCGCGCCCGTGGGCGCCGGCGATCCCGACTATGGCAGGCTCTACATCGAAATCGGCGACGGCGGATCGGTGAATCTGAAGCGGCCGGACATGGCCGGGCATCCGCGCACGCTGCTCGGTTCGATCCTGCGGATCGATCCGGCCGGCCGCGACGGCTTCGGCGGCGGCTACGGCATCCCCGCGGACAACCCCTTTGCCGCGGCCTCCGACCCGCGCATCCACCGGGAAATCTGGGCCTATGGCTTCCGCAATCCCCACCGCATGAGCTGGGATTTCGCTTACGGCCGGCGCATGATCGCCGTCGACATCGGCGAATCCAATGCCGAGGAGGTGAACCTGATCCGCCCCGGCGGCTCCTATGGCTGGGGCGCGGCCCGGCTGGAAGGCACGCTGCATATCGAGGCGGCAACCGACGCCAAGGTGGTGCGGCACGCGACTCCGGCCGAGCTGGCGGGCCACGTCCCCCCGTTCGCCGAATACGACCACACCCAGGGAGCAGCCATCACGGGGGGCTATGTCTATCACGGCCCGCTGGCGCTTCTGCGGGACAAGTACGTCTTTGGCGACATCGTCACGGGGCGGCTGTTCTACCTGAACTTCGGCCCCCGCCTGGACGACCATTCCATTTACGAAATCCGCATCGTGCGGCGCGGCGCCATCACCTCGCTCAAGGAATTGGGCCATCTCGACCGGGCGCACCTGCGCATCGGCTACGACGCCCGCAGCGGCGATCTTTACCTGACGACCAAGGGCGACGGCATGCTCCGGCGGATCTGCGCCGCCTACGAAGTGCCTTGATTTCAACTACGGGAGTCAGTCCCGGGCCAGCGCCTTGCGGACGTGGGCCTTGGCCTCCAGCTGGTAACGCTGCGTCCCGGGGGTATGCAGGCCGCGCAGCCAGCAGGCCCTGGCCTGCGCGGGGTCGCCCGCGTACGCATACACATAGCCCAGGTCGATCCAATGGACGGGCTCGCCGGGCTCCAGCCGCGTGGCTTCCTTGAGTTCGGCGATCGCCTTGTCCAGCGAGCCCGGCGGCAGCCCGCCGAGAAACCAGCGCACCAGCAGGCGCGCGGCGCCGTTCAGGCGGACCACCTCGTAGTTCCAACGGCCGATGACGTGGTGCGCCCAGGCGTACTTCGGATCCAGCTGCTCCGCCCGCTCGGCGTCTTCGAGGATGACGCGCGAGTATTTCACCTTTTCGGAGATGTCGCTGTAGAGGCTGAGCTTGCCGTAGGCGATCGCGATCGAGAGGACGTGGTCCGCGTGATTGGGCTGCGCCCGGTCCGCGCGCTCCGAGTAGTCCAGGGCGAGCTGGGCGTAGCGCCGCCGCTCCGCGGTGGTGGGCTGAAAATCGCTGAGATCGGAGTATTGGCGCGCCAGCCCCTGGAGCGCCGCCGGATCGGTGGGATCCTGCCGCTCGGCGGCGAGGAAATGGCGCAGCGCATCCTCCGAATCGCCGCGCAGCTGCGCCTGGCGGCCCAAGTCCAGCTCGGAACCTGCCGCCCAAGCCGCGGTGGCGAGGAGGAGGAGGCAGCGGATCATGGCGCCGGCGAGAAGCTGCCGGCCCCCATGGCCGGAAGATTCCGTGTCCACACCTTGGCGTCAAAGCCCGCCAGGGCGACGCCCGGCCCGAGGACGAAAGGGCGCTTCACGAGCATGCCATTGCCGCCCAGCAGGGCATAGGCCTCCGCCGGCGGCATCGCATCCAGGCGGGAGGCGAGGCTCAGGCGGCGATACTCCAGCCCCGAGGTGTTGAAGATGCGGCGCAGTTCGCCGCCGTAGGCCGCCGCCATGCGCTCCAACTCCGCGCGCGAGGGCGGGTGATCCTTGATCGGAACGGTGCGGTGGTTTATATGATGCTGGCGCAGCCAGGCGAGCGCAGCGCGGCAAGTGGAACACGTCTCATACACATACACCGTCAACATGGGGTTCCGGGCAGCATGATGACCCGGCGGTCATTTGTCACGACAGCGGCGGCGGCCGCTTTGGGCACCCGGCTGGCCCGGTCGGAGGCCCTGGAGCCTCCGTTTCCCTTCACCTGTCCGGAGTGGTTCCGGGACGCCAAGTTCGGCATCTGGGCGCACTGGTCCGCCCAGTGCGTCCCCGAGCAGGGGGACTGGTACGCGCGCAACATGTACATCCAGGGGCTGCCGCAGTACGAGCATCACCTGCGGACCTACGGGCATCCTTCGCGGTTCGGCTTCAAGCAGATCGACCACCTGTGGCGGGCCGAGCGCTGGGACCCGGACGCCCTGGTCGGGCGGTACCGGCGCGCGGGCGCCAAGTACTTCGTGGCCCTGGCCAACCACCACGACAATTTCGACAACTTCGATTCGACGCACCATGCCTGGAATTCCGTGCGCATCGGCCCCCGGCGCGACCTGATCGCCGGCTGGGCCGCAGCCGCCCGCCGCCACGGCCTGCCTTTCGGGGTCAGCTCGCACGCGTCCCACGCCTGGCACTGGTTCCAGGTCGCCTATGCCTATGATCCGGAGGGCCCGATGGCCGGCGTCCGCTACGACGGGCCCTCGGCTCCGGAGCTGTACACCGGGCCGCGCATGGTCGCCCCGGACGGGATCCGCACAATCGCCGCGATGCAGCAGTGGCACGCGCAGCACGATGGCCGGTGGTATGAGGATCTTCCGGCCGGCGACCCCTTCGTCGCGCAGTGGCAGGCGCGGACCCGCGAACTGATCAGCCGCTACGTCCCCGACTTCCTGTATTTCGACGACACCGGCATTCCCTTTGGGGCGCGCGGACGGGAGGTCATCGCGCATCTCTACCGCACCAGCATCGCCCATTACGGCTCCAATCGCGCGATCGCCACGGGCAAGCGGCTGAACGACGAGGAACGCCGCCTGGTGCTCGAGGACTTCGAGCGGGGCTTCAGCGAGCGGATCGAGCCGCTGCCCTGGCAGACCGACACCTGCATCGGGGACTGGCACTACAAGCGCGACATCCGCTACAAGACCGTGGGCGACGTGGTGCGCATGCTCCTCGATATCGTCAGCAAGAATGGCAACCTGCTGCTCAATATTCCCGTGCGCGGCGACGGAACGATCGACAGCCGCGAGGACGAGTTTGTGGCCGGCTTGACCGCCTGGATGGACGTCCACGGCGAAGGCATTTTCGGGACGCGGCCCTGGCGCGTCTTCGGCGAGGGGCCGCCCCACCCGGCCGGCGGGATGTTTGCGGAAGGACGGGCCCACTACGGAGCCCAGGACATCCGCTTCACGTCGAAGGGCGGCACGCTCTACGCCCACGTGCTGGGCCATCCCACGGAACCGGTGCGGATCGCGGCCCTGGGCCGCGACCGGTGCGCCCGGATTCGCGCCGTGTCCCTCCTGGGCGGCGCGGAAGCGCCCGCGTGGCGCCAGACGCCCGCCGCCCTCGAAATCACCCCGCCCCGTTCCTTTCCCGCCGCCGACACCGCGGCGTTCCGCATCACGTTTTCCGGCTGACGGGCTGGTGCGATTCCGTCCACTGCCACCACAGCAGCCCCGGGACGAAGATCACCAGATCGCGAATGCGCCGGGCCCCGGCCAGGGCCAGCGCCGCCGGGGACGCCAGCCCCAGCGCGCCGCCGATCAGGACGAATCCGCCTTCCTGGATCCCCAGATTGGCGGGAACGAAAAAGGCGGCGCTGCTGATCGCCTGGATCAGGGACTCGAACACGAAGCAGGCGACCAGGCTCAGGTGCACGTGCATGAACCGCAGGGCGAGCCACAATTCAAAGGCGATTCCCACGCACTGCAGCGTCTGCCAGACAAAGATATACTGCACGATGATCCACCGCCGCCGCCAGGTGCGCCGGATGAGCTCGTCGATCTGCGCCGACTCGCCCACCAGGGCCGTCAGCCGGCCGCCGAGGAATCGGTTCAATACCCGGGTGGCGCGCTCAAATGGGCTGGCGCGCTGAATCAGGCAGAAAACGACCAGAAGCGGCGTGAGGCCGGCTACTCCCCAGGCCAGATGGCCGGCCAAGCGCAGCGACGTCGAATTGCTGTGCGCCAGCAGGTAGCCGATGCCGGCGACGGTGAAGAGAACCTGGCTGATGAGCGTGAGCTGGGTGTCGACGATCAGGCTGCCGACGATCGTCGCTCCGCTCAACCCCTGGCGCCGCATTGCCCGAAAGGCCGCGACCTCTCCGCCCACCCGCGCGACGGGCAGAAGGTTGTTGATCGACTCGCGCAGCCACACCAATCCCAGCATGCGCCACAGGCCCGGCCGGCGGCGGCTCAGAATGATGATCTGCCAGTCGCGGGCGTTGGCCAGCATGGGCAGAACATGCGCCACGGCCGCGAGCAGCAGCCCCCAGCCCGCAGTGCGCAGCAGCCGCAGGGCGACCTCCGGGTGCCCGCGCCAGACCAGCCAGATGGCGGCGGCCAGGCCGGCCAGCGCGGCCAAACGGCCCAGGTTCTTCACCGCGAAACAGCCTGTTGCGACGCCTCGCGGTGCACGGCCCGGGGCGGGCCCTCCCGGGCGGGCTCGGACAGCCGCCCCTTGCGGTCGACCCGGTACCGGGAGCCGCGCCAGGTCACGCGGCCGGACAGAAAGCTGGCCGCAAACAAGGGCAGCGACAGCAGGTCCCACAGCGGCACGAGGCCCAGGTCGCCGTGGGATATCCCCAGGGCGTGGTCGACCTTCCATTTGAGCCGCAGCCGCGCGCCGACCGCCAGCGCCAGCAGCGCCCAGGTCCAGGCCGCCCCGCGGGCGGCGAGCACGGCCAGCAATGCCAGCCCGACCGGATGCGTCACAAGCGACCCCAAGTGGCCCTTCGGATCGATGGCGCGAATGGTGCGGCTCCAGCGCAGCTCGTGGGAGACCAGCGCGCGCAGGGTCGTCTCGGCGGACGCATGCGTGACCGCGAAGGGGGGAATGACGACCCGGGCGCCGAGCCGGCGGACGGCGTGCCCGATGGCGTGGTCTTCCGCCAGATGCTCGCGAAACGCGGCAAATCCGCCGATCGCCTCCAGCGTGGACCGCCGCAGCGCGATCGTCTGGCCGAAGCACGGCTCGGCGAGGCCGGCAGCCAGGCCGGTGATGATGCTGGGCAGGAGCTGGCAATCGGTGGCGATGGCCGAGAGCCGGGACCACAGCACCGGCTCGGCCTTTCCCCGGTACACGCAAGTCACGGCGCCCACCCCCGGCTCCTGCAAGGCGCCAACGACCTGCCGCAGGTAATCGGGGGCGACCCCGACGTCGCTGTCGGCGAAGACGAGCAGCTCATGCTCGGCTTGGGGCATCAGGTTGATGAGATTGCTGATCTTGCGATTGGGTCCGTGCTGCCGCGGATCGGCCACCACCGAGATCGCCGCCGCCGGAAATCGCCGGCGCAGTTCGGCCACGGTCGCCAGCGCCGGGTCCAGGGGATCGCGCGTGCCGAAGAGGTACTGGACCGGACCGGGATAATCCTGCGCGCAGAACGACGCCAGGTTCTCGAGCAGGCCCTCCTCGGCGCCGTGCAGCGGCTTGACCACCGTGACGGGGGGAAATCCTTTCGGGGCCGCGGGCGGACGCCGAAAAAACGGGATCACCAGGGAGCCCGCCGCCAGCGTATAGACGATGCCCGCGGCGGCGGCCGCGCCGCACGCCACCGCCGCCCACCCCGCCGGATCAAGCATGGCGGGCGCGCAGGAAGCGGAAGAACTCGACGCCCTCCCGCAGCCGGCGCCGGGTCATCTCCCAGCTCACCATCATCTCGCGCACGATCTCCCAGATCTTGGACGGGCGGAAATAGAACCGCTTGTAGAAGCGCTCGAGCTGGTCGTAGATCTCCGTGCGCGACAAATGGGAGTAGCCGATGGCGGCCAATTGCACGCCTTCCCGGCTGACCAGATTGGCGGCATGGTTCTCCTCCAGCCAGCCCTCCTCGATCGCCTGCCGGTACAGTTCCGTGCCGGGATAGGGGGCGGCCAGCGACACCTGGATCGTGTGCGGGTTGATCTCCTGCGCGTAGCGGATCGTCTTCTCGATCGTCTCGCGGGTTTCGCCGGGCAGGCCCAGGATGAAGGTGCCGTGGATCTTGATGCCGAGCTTGCGGCAGTCCTCGCTGAAGCGGCGGGCCATGTCGGTCTTCAGCCCCTTCTTGATGTTGAGCAGGATCTGGTCGTCGCCCGACTCGAAGCCCACGAGCAGCAGCCGCAGCCCATTTTCCTTCATGATCTTCAGCGTGGAGTACGGGACGTTCGCGCGGGCGTTGCAGGACCAGGTCACGCCCAGCTTGCCCAGGCCGCGCGCGATCTCCTCCACCCGCGGCTTGAAGTCGGTGAAGGTGTCGTCGTCGAACATGATCTCCTTCACCTGCGGCAGGTTGTCGCGGATCCACTTCACCTCGGCCAGGACGTTCTCGACCGACCGCACGCGGTAGCGGTGGCCGCCCACGGTCTGGGGCCACAGGCAGAAAGTGCAGCGCGAGCGGCAGCCGCGGCCGGTGTAGATCGAGACGTAAGGGTGCTTCAGATACCCGATGAAGTAGTTCTCAATCTTCAGGTCGCGCTGATAGACCGGCGCGACAAAGGGCAGCGAATCCATGTCCTCCAGCGTCGGCCGCGGCGGATTGTGGCGGATGGCGCCGTCCGCCGCCCGGTAGCTCAAGCCCAGGATCTCGTCCAGGGGCCGGCCCTCGGCCACTTCCTTGCAGGTGAAGTCGAATTCCTCGCGGCAGACAAAGTCGATGGCCGGCGTGGCGGCCAGGGCGCCCTGGGCATCGACCGCCACCTTCGCGCCGATCATGCCGATCCGCACCGACGGATGCCGCTGCTTCAAATCCTGGGCGAACAGGGCGTCGGTGGGGAAGGACGGCGTGCTCGTGTGGATGATGACCAGTTCGTATTCCTGCGCCAAGGTCAGTGTCTCCTCCACCGAGCGCCCATCCGCCGGGGCGTCGACGAGCCGGCTGCCGGGGACCAGCGCGGCCGGCTGCGCCAGCCAGGTGGGGAACCAGAACGAGCGGATCTCGCGCTTGGCCTGGTAGCGCGACCCCGCGCCGCCATCAAATCCGTCATAGGAGGGTGCCTGCAGGAACAGCGTTTTCATGATTCAGCCCTGCCCCTACGATTGCGATCGCCCCGGCGAAGGCAAGCCGCCCGCTCCATTAGCCTAGAAAGCGGTCAAAATCCTAGGGGGACAGGTTATCTTGAGCGTCCGTCGCCGTAGCGCCGTAGGGGGACAGGCTATCTTGCGTCACTCGCCCGGCCGCTGTAAAAACGAGGTCCCGCAGGGTCGCGGGACGATATCGGGGCCATTCTGGCAATTCGTCGACCTGGGCCCGTCCGGACCGGGCAAACGCCGTCCAATAGCGCTGCACGACTTCAGAAAGAGCCCGGTCCACTGGCCCGTAGTTGCCCTTCAGGTTGCCCGTTGCCGGGTAATTCCCGAAAACATAGGGCAGGTCGCCCGAATGGTGGGCCCGGGCCTGTCCGGGAATCGCCCGGTCGAACTCGTACACCCAAGTACGGTGGCCGCCGGCCGCGTGATCCCGGGCAACGCGCTCAAGCTGCGTTCGCCACCAGGCCTCCTCCTCCACTGCCATCCAGCCGAGAATCAGGGGCACGGGCGCTTCCTCGTGGCGCGCAAACACCTCTACCGGGGGTAGCCGAAGCACCCATCCGTCCGCCCCCAGTACGACCGGCCCTGTACGCGCGGCGAGGAGCCTCCCGGTAGGAAGCGCGCGCAGGTAGTCGAGCGTTCCGGTCGCCGGCGCCCCGAGTTCGGCCGCCACGGCGGCGCCCCCTCGCTCCATCTCTGCCCTCGAGGGGGTATCTGCTGCCCTGGCGGGTGGTCCGCTCTCGTCGATGGCGCGCTCAAACAGCCCTCGCGCCAGCGGCGAGGTCATGAGCGCCGCGGTGTCGATTCCGCCTGCCGATTGCCCGAAAAGAGTGACTCGCCCGGGATCGCCGCCAAACGCCGCGATATTCGCGCGCACCCACCGCAGGGCGGCCAACTGGTCCTGCAGGCCATAATTGCCGGACGCATGGTGGGGGGATTCGCGCGTCAATTCCGGATGCGCGAAGAAACCGAAAATCCCCAGACGATACTCCACGACGACCAGAATGACTCCATGCCGGATCAAAGCCCGGCCATCGTACAAGGGATCGAATCCCCCGCTTCCGGCGGCATTCGCCCCCCCGTGGAGCCAAACCATCACGGGAAGCCGAGCAGCCCCCGAAAACCGCGGCGTCCAGACATCCAGATAGAGGCAGTCTTCGCGGCTGGCGGCGGCCGCATCGTGATTCCAGCCAAAGTCCGCCTGCGCGGCGGGAGGCCCGGAACGCATCGCATCCCGAACCCCGGCCCAATGGGTCACCGGCATCGGTTCCCGCCAGCGCAGCGCCCCTACCGGTGGGGCGGCATAAGGGATCCCGCGAAATACCGCGCCGCCGCCCTGCAGCGCGGCTCCCCGCACCGATCCTTCCGCTAAGGCCGCGATCGGTCCGCCCTCCTGGGCCCTTAGGCAGGCCGGACCCGCCGGCATGACAACCGCAATGCCGATGACCCACGTAGAAATCCGCAGCATGCTTAAGAGCCTGCGGCTGAAGGCGGCGGAGAC
>DASRSH010000148.1:0-2978 GCA_035656575.1 Opitutaceae bacterium | reverse complement strand
CCATACGGTCGAGCACGTGCTGAGCGCCCTGCATGGCAGCGGGATCGACAACGCCCTGATTGAGATGGACGCCTCGGAGCCGCCGATCATGGACGGATCGGCCCGCCCGTTCGTCAACCTCATCCTGGCCGCCGAGCCGGTGGAGCAGGACGCCGAGCGCGAGTACTTCGTCCTGGACGAGCCGGTTTCGGTCAGCCGCGGCAACTCGTCGATCATCGCGCTGCCCAGCGACCGGCTGAAGATCTCCTGCACCTCGGCCGACGACCGGGGGATCCACACCCAGCATCTCTCCCTCACCATCGATCCCGACGTCTACCGTTCCGAGATCGCCGCCGCGCGCACCTTCACGATCTACGAGGACATCGAGGAGCTGCTCAAGCTGGGCAAGATCCGCGGCGGCTCGCTCGATTCCGCCGTCGTGATCAAGGGCGACAGCATCATCTCCAAGGAGCCCCTGCGCTTCAAGGACGAGTTCGTCCGGCACAAGATCCTCGACATCATCGGCGACATCCTGCTGCTGGGGCAGCCGCTCCAGGCCCACATCGTGGCGACGCGGCCGGGCCACGCGATCAACGCCGAGCTGACCAAGCTGCTGTTCGAGCGCCGGGCGCAGCAGGCGAAGGCGGGGCGCAAGCCGGCCGCGGCGGCCCCGGCCCGCGGCCCGCGCGTCGTGATCGAAAGCGAGTCGAGCCTGGACATCCGCCGGGTGCTCGACGTCCTGCCCCATCGCTATCCCTTCGTCATGATCGACCGGGTGGAGTCGTTTCAGGGCGACGAGATCACCGCGATCAAGAACGTCACCATCAACGAGCCCTATTTCAGCGGGCATTTTCCCGGCAATCCGGTGATGCCCGGGGTGCTGCAGCTCGAGGCGATGGCCCAGGCCGCGGGGATCATCATGCTGCGCAATTCCGGCCAGGCCGGCGGCCTGGCGTACTTCATGAGCGCCGACAAGGTGAAGTTCCGCCGCCCGGTGCGCCCGGGCGATCAGCTCGTCATCACGGCCAAGCTGCTCAAGTCGCGGGGCAAGCTGGCGACGGCCAGCGCCCAGTGCCGGGTGGGGGACAAGGTGGTTTCCTCGGCGGAACTGATGTTCACGACGATGGAAGCGCCGGAGGAAGAGGGCTGAAGGGCCCTATTTCTTGTAGACGAGCGCGGGGTCGAACACGCGTTCGGCGGCGAACTCAAGCTGGCCGTCGGGCGTGATCCGGCGGTAAAAGCAGGAGCGGTAGCCGTTGTGGCACGCGGCCCCGCCGACGTTTTCGACCTTGAGCAGGAGCACGTCCTGGTCGCAGTCGACGCGCAGCTCCTTGACGCGCTGGATGTGGCCCGACTCCTCGCCCTTGACCCACAGCTTCCGGCGCGAGCGGCTCCAGTAGGTCGCCTGGCCGGTGCGCAGCGTCTGGGCCAGCGATTCGGCGTTCATGAAGGCGAACATCAGCACCTCGTTGCTGGCATGATCCACCGTGATGCAGGGGATCAGCCCGTCGGGGCCGAATTTGGGTGACAACTGGGTGCCCAGCTCGAGGGCGGAAGCGCTGCTCATAGGATCAACCGGTCAGCTTAGCCAGATGGCGCAGATATGCGAAGGAATAAAGTCCGGTGGAGTGGCCGTCGCTGAAGTCGAAGCGCAGCGCGTAATTGCCCACGGGCGCCCACCCGATCACGGTGACGCCGGGGTATTTTTTCGGCGCCTGTCCCCCGTATTGCTGGCCAAAGATGTCGCGCTCGCCCTGGGTCTCGGCGCTGGGCGAGGCCGCCCGCAGCAGCTCGGCCGGGAAATAGTTCTCCGCGCCGTCGCTCCAGGCGACCGCGACTTCGGCGCCCACCACCTGGACGTTGACGGGATGAGGACCGGGTGCCGGCACGAGGGGCGGAATTATGCCCGCAGCCCCAGAAACGAAGCCAGCTCTTTCACCGCGGGTCCGGCGCGAAATCCGCGGCGGACGCGGCGCGAGACGACGCCCAGCCGGCCGGCGGCGCGGTCCGCCTTGGGGTCCACGTGACCGGCGATCTCCAGGCCGCACAGCAGCGGCATGGCGAAATGGCCGCGCTGGCGCTTGGCGGCGGGCATGTAGGCCTCCCAAACGTAATCGAAGTCCCAGACCGCGCGGGTCACCTTGCGGTCGTAGATCAGGGGGTCGAGGGGGGCGAGGAGGCTTCCGGCTTCGCTTCGCTTCGCCGGGACGGGTCCGGGGTCGCTGCGCTTCGCCGGGACAGGTCCGGGGTCGATGGGGTTTGCGGTGGCGGCTTCCAGTTCGGGCAGGTCGGTGCGCAGGCAGTGGAGCAGGGGGGCGCCGGGGACTTGCACCGGCTGGACGAGGTCTTCCACCGCCGCGAGCTCCGCGCGCTTGAGCAGCACCAGGCGGCGCTGGCGCAGCGCGGTCACGGCCAGCCAGCGGGTCGTTTCTTCGGGCGCGGCTTCGGGCATCGCCAGCACCCGCGCCGGCAGCACCCGCTCCGGCAGATCGTACTTGCGCCGGCCCTGGCTGCGGCCGGCGATCAGCAGCCGTCCGTGGGAATAGAGCTTCTGCAGGGTCACCTTCGCCATCGTGCCGCGGCCCCAATACGTCCGTCCCGCGCGCCGGTCGCCGATGTCTTCCGAGCTGAGCGGGCCGCGGCGGCCGATCTCGTCGAGGAGCCGGACGCTCAATTCCCGCTCCGCCTTGGACAGCCGACCCGACCACCAGCTGGCCTCCCCGGAACGGCGCCGCATGAAGGCGAGCAGGTGCGGCCAGGCGTCGAGCGCGAAGGCGACGAGAATCTCCGTCGACGGCAGGTGATGCTCGAACGCCACGCGCGCTTCCGCGGGGAGGGCGCCGTCTCCGTGCACATGCCGCATGAGATCGCCCTCGCGGTAGCTTTCGACGCGCACCCGCAGGATCAAGTCGTGCATGCGTCCGCACACGTTGGTCGGGTCGATCTGAACATAGCCCAGGTGGGATACGGCCCCGGCGATGTCGGGGGCTTTCCGATCG
>DASRSH010000147.1:0-4075 GCA_035656575.1 Opitutaceae bacterium | reverse complement strand
CGGACCTATCGCCACGCGCCGAACACCGGCTCGCGCAAGTCCTGGGCCGCGGGCGACGCCACGAGCCGGGCCGTGCGGCTGGCCCTGATCGCCCTCGCGGGGGAAATGGGCTATCCCTCGGCGCTCACGGCGCCGCTCTGGGGCTTCCAGGACGCCGCCTTCCGGTCGCAGCCGGTGAAGCGGGCGCGGCCTTTCGGCAGCTACGTGATGGAGCACGTTCTCTTCAAGATCTCCTTCCCTGCCGAATTCCACGCGCAGACGGCGGTGGAGGCGGCCCTGCGGCTGCACCCGGCGGTGAAGGACCGGCTGGCGCAGATCGAGCGCATTGCCATCACGACGCACGAATCCGCGATGCGGATCATCGTGAAAGAAGGGCCGCTGCACAACCCGGCCGACCGCGACCATTGCCTGCAATACATGACCGCGATCGGACTGATCTTCGGCGAGCTGACGGCGGACTATTACGAGGACCGGGCCGCCGCCGATCCGCGAATCGACGCCCTGCGGGCCCGGATGGTCGTGACCGAAAATAAAGCCTATTCCCGGGACTACCTCGATCCCGAAAAGCGCTCGATCGCCAACGCGGTGCAGGTGTTCTTCAAGGACGGCACCGCCACCGAGAATGTCCTGGTGGAATATCCCGTCGGCCACCGCCGCCGGCGCAGCGAAGGCTGGCCGCTGCTCAAGGCAAAGGCGCGGGCGGCCCTCGCCGTGAGGCTCGGGCCGGACCGCGCCGATCGGATGCTGGAACGATTCGAGGACCGGCAGGCGCTGGGGCGGATGCCGGTTCGGGAGTTCGTGGGGTTGTTGGTTTAGCCCGGCTTCGCGCGGGCGCTACGCCGGGGTTTGGGAGGGGGGGCGCCGTTTGACTACGGAGCTGGCTTTGCGCGGGGCGCTAGGGCCGGGAGGGTGGATTTGGGGCTTACCGTTTGGCCACGGGCCCGGCTTCGCGCGGGGGGCGCTGCGCCGGGGGTGGATTCGGGGGCCCACTTTTTGCGACGGACCCGGCTTCGCGCGTTGCGCTACGCCGGGTAGGCATCGCATTGCGATGCCTACCGCCATCCCCCGCGGACGAAGACGTAATGGTCGCCCCGGTGTTCCCAGCGGGGGCGGACCCAGCGGGCGCCGGGGTGCGGGGGGCGATCCCAGCGGCCCGCGACCCAGGTGTAGTGTCCGGGTTCGCCGGCCCAATAGCCGTCGATCCAGACATAGTCAGGGCCCGGGCGGGGCGCCATCACTTCGTGACGAGGGGCCGGAGGGCCCGCGTGAATGTCGACGCCAATGGAGAAAGCGCCGGCCGACGGCAGAATGCTGGCGGCCAGCCCGAACGCGCCGAGAGCGCCGAGAAGGCGCAGGGCGCGTGAGAAACTGCGACCTTTTACAGGTGAGGTATGATTCATAGCACCGGCTTGGATTGAGCCAGGCCTAGGCGCAGTTCCCTAGTGGCGGGGTAGGTCAACGCCCCAGCTTGCGCAACGCACTGTTGATTTTCTCCAGGTCGCACGCCTCGGGATCATAACCCGGCCCGAGCCATTCCAGCCATTCCCGCCCCAAGTCCGTGTTCGGCTCCTTGATGCACGCCAGCATGTCGTGGTGGGCTTCCGGCCCCCCGCAATCCTCGGGCGGCCCGGCGCGCTCCCCGGCCGCGCAGCGGGGATAGCGGACGCCCTTGCGGGGCGCGTGCAGCCCTTCGACCGCGATGTCGATCTGCCATCCCTCGTCGAACTGGTACTGGTAGGTGAACTGGGTGCGTCCCTCCACCCCCAGATCCGCCAGCGTGACATCGCGATCGTCCTCGACAATCAGCTCATCGCGCTTGAGCGGATTGCCGAAGCGCAGGTCCCCAAAGGTGAAGACGTGCGTCTGGTAGTCGTACCAATCAAAGGCGATCTGGATGCAATCGTGGAGCCGGGACAGCCACATGGACTCGCGCACCCAGAGGCGCCGCCAGATCAGGGGGCGGCAGGCAGCCACCTTCATGTGAAGGTAAACCGCCCGGTCGACCGGCTTCTTCCGGCGCGATCCCCTGCCTTCGTGCAGCGAAATCATGCCTGCGCATTGAGGCGGAGGCGCGCCGGAGGAGCAATCCCGTTAGCAATGGGGGAGCGGCGGGCAGCCGCTTTCCCCCTTACCGCCAGTAGCCGCGGATGTAGACGTAGTTGCCGCCCCGCCACGCCCAATGGGCGACCACGTAGTAGTGGTAGCCGGGAGGCGGGATCGTCCAATAGCCGGGGACCCAGACATAGGAGGAGCCTTCGTAATCGTAATGCGCATTCACCCAGACGGCGTCCGGGGAAGGCGGCGGGGGCGCCTCGGCGATAGCCTGCGGCGGGGGCGGAGGCGGAGGCTGCTCCGCGTAGACGGTCGTCGTGGCCTGGGCCTGGGACGTGTAGACGGTGCCGCGCTCGTGGTCGACCTGGTTGCCGATCGTGCCGCCGGCAATGGCACCGATGGCGCCGCCAATAAGGGCGCCCCCGAGGGCATTATGGCCGGAATTATTGCCGATAATACCGCCGGCGATGGCGCCGAGGACGCCTCCGGTCACGGCGCCATTCTGCGTGTTGGGACCCGTGCCCTCGCAGCCCGCGAAAAGGAGCGCGAGCGCGGCGCAGGTGATAGTCAATGACTTGGTTGGCCTCATAGGTGTTAAAGGGTTCTGAGGCTGGGGTTAGAACTGCAGGCGTAAAGGATTGTTCCTAAAACACAAGAGCCGCCCCTTGCGGGGCGGCCCGTGTGACCTAACACCAAGCAAACCGTAAGAACTACAAACATGCACCGTTCTTGGAACGGTGATTACTTCCAGTCAGACGCGGCAGCGTGCAAAACGCTCAAAAAAAGCGTCAAAAATATTCCGGCGACGCAACCCGCTGTCTCTCAATGGGTAAATTGCTACCAGATTTCGGTCGCAGCGGATAGGAATACAGGTCCCCCTCGTAATTGCGCAGGACGATCTCGTCTTCGGTAATGCGCTCCACGTAGTCCGGGTTGATCGGCACCTTCCCCCCTCCGCCCGGGGCGTCGATCACGTACTGAGGGATCGCATACCCGGTGGTGTGGCCCCGGAGGGCCCGGATGATCTCCACCCCCTTGCGCACGTCCACCCGGAAATGGCTGCCGCCGGTGATCAGATCCATCTGATAAAGATAGTACGGCCGCACCCGCATCCGCAGCAGGCGGTGCACCAGTGCCTTCATGACCTCGGCGTCGTCGTTCACCCCGCGCAGGAGCACGCTTTGGTTGCCCAGGGGAACGCCGGCAAAGGACAGCCGCTCGCACGCGTCGCGCAGCTCCGCGGTGCATTCCCGCGGATGATTCACGTGGATGCTCATCCATACCGGGCCGTGGCGACGGAAGACCTCGCAGAGTTCGGGCGTGATGCGCTGCGGCAGGAAGACGGGGATGCGCGAGCCGATCCGAATAAACTCCACGTGCGGTATGCCGCGCAGCCGGCTGAGCAGGTGCTCGAGCTTGCGGTCGGATAGGAGCAGCGGATCGCCGCCCGAGAGCAGCACATCGCGGATTTCCGGATGCGCCTCGATGTAGCGCAGACCCTGCTCGAACTCGGGATGGAAGTTATAGTCCTGGGCGTTGGAGACCAGCCGGCTGCGGGTGCAGTAGCGGCAATAGGAGGCGCAGCGGTCCGTGACCAGGAAGAGGACCCGATCGGGGTAGCGGTGCACGAGCCCGGGCACGGGCGAATGGGCGTCCTCGCCCAGGGAATCGAGCATTTCGTCCGGGGCCACCGCCGACTCCTCGCCGCGCGGGATCACCTGCCGGCGGATGGGGCAATTCGGATCGTCGCGGTCGATCAGATTGAAGAAATAGGGCGTGATGGCCAAAGCGAGCTTGTGCCCCGCCTGCTCGCACCCCGCCCGCTCCTCCGGCGTCAGGGTCATGTGGCGCTCCAGCTGCTCAACCGTGGTCAGCCGGTTCTTGAGCTGCCAGGTCCAGTCCTTCCAGTTCTCCTCGGCAACATCTTGCCACAGGCCGCGGCCTTCATACCAAGCCGCGCGGTCTTCGGTGTAGGACATGAGAGGTTTGGTCCCTAACTAGTCTGAACCCGGCAGGCTGTCAA
>DASRSH010000146.1:0-13883 GCA_035656575.1 Opitutaceae bacterium | reverse complement strand
GCGGCCTTCCTGAACCCAATGACGCGGCGGGCCGCCGCTTCCCCCCACCATGATCGAACTCGAAGTTTTCCCCAACACCGGACACCACTTCTTTCACGTTCCGCTGAAGAGCCTGGCTCCGCGCAAGTCGGACGAGGAGCTGAAGCGCTACGCCCACCGCAACCGCGGGCCGTGGGAGCCGTGGAGCGAATTCTCGCCCTGGCTCCTGTACCAGTACGCGATCGAGATTTCGCCCTACACGGGCGAGGAGACGGCGGTGCTCAAGCTCGCGGTGGAGTCGAACCTGGGGTCGGCCGACCGCGGCCTGCTCTTCGGCGTCGACAGCTACCATTTCAACGGCAATCCGCCGCGCGACGCCGTGGAGGCCTCGCTGCGCCAGCGCGCCGCCAGTTTCGAGCGGGCGCGGGCCGCCGACGCGGTGGTGTATCCCTACGCCAGCCTCGACCGGGCCAAGCTGTGGGAGGACTACCCCTCCAAGCGGCTGTTCCTCGATGAATTGAGCCCGCACCTGCCGCAGCGCCGGCGAGCTTCCGACCACGGCTCCGGCTCGGCCGAGCCGATCGCGCTGCCGCCCAAGCTGCTCGCCGTGCATTGGAAGCGGCCCGGCGGCGCCGATCCGGTCGACGTCGACCTGATCGTCGACCTGGGCAACACCCGCACGGTCGCCCTGCTGCTCGAAAACCCGGGGCAGGAGGGCATCCCCTTCGGGCGCCGAGTGAAGGTCCTGCGCTTCATCCCGCGCGGCTGCCCCTTCACCCCGTCGCACACCCTGCCCGAGCCGGGCAAGGCGAACGACGACTACGCCATCATCGACTCGTGGCTGGTCCTGCACCGGCCGATTTTCGCCAGCCGGGAGCCGCCGTTTTCGGACGGCAAGGTATTCGAGGAGTGGCGGCGGGATGCCGCCGCGCCCAACGACTACCAGCGCGTGCGCTACCTGCCGCAGTCCTTCGTCGAACTGTCGCCGGCGCTGATCGGCGGGGGCAAGGCGCCGGAAGGGGCGGCGCGCACGCTCTCCCAGGTGCGCCTGGACACCGACGCGCGGTTCTACCTCAGCAGCCCCAAGCGCTACGCCTGGGACGAGGAGCCGGTGGGCCGGCGCGGGGGCACCTACTGGAAGCAGATTCCCAACGATTCGGACCCGGCGATTCCCGACGCCTTCGACGATCTGCGCGGGCTCTTCCGGCAGTACATGGACCCGGGCGGCGTCGACTGGGACTGGGCGAACCAGCCCGGAGTCGACGACTTCCGCGGCAAGCCGATGGTGGACTCCCCGCCGGAGTATCCGCGCCGCGACGCTATCTGCTGGTTCGCGCTTTCGATTCTCGAGTGCGCCTACCGCCAGATCAATTCGGCGGGCTACCTGGCCACCGTGGGCCGCGAAAGCCTCCCGCGCCAGTTGCGCCAGGTGCGCGTCACCTATCCGTCCGGCTGGACCTGGGAGGAGCAGTCCCGCTACCTGGCGCAGTGGCGGCGGGCGGTCGACCTGTTCGCCCTGACGCACCTGGACGACCCGCGTCCGGTGTCGCTGACCGGCGAGGGCGGCGGCCAGAAGCCCGTCCTGGCCGAGCGCTCGCTCGACGAGGCGGTGTGCTCGCAGCTCCCGGTTCTGTACGCCGACATCAGCTTTCTCGGCGGCGACGGGACCCGCTGGTTCGAAACTTACGGCCGGAATCGGTCCGTGGTGGTGATGAATATCGATATCGGGGGCGGCACCACCGATGTCTCGATCATCCGCTACCACCTCAACCGGTCCGAGGCCGACCGCGGGGGCAGGGTGGGGCCTCAGGGAATGGCGGCCGTGAGCTCCACCCTGCTTTTCCGCGACGGCACCTCCATCGCCGGCGACCTGCTGGTCAAGCGGATGGTGGAAAAGGTGCTGCTGCCGGCCTGGCTCAAGGCCGGCGGGCTGGACAAGTTCGAGGACAATCCGGCGGCGCGCCGCGCGCTGCTCACCTTGTTCAAGAATCCCTCGACCGAGGCCATCGCCCAGGTGGATCCCAAGGCGGTGACGCGCCTCGCCGCGGTCATCCGCCTGGTGTTCATCCCCCTGGTCAACCAGTGGCTGCAGCAGCTGACCCTGGCCGAGCACTATCCCGACTCGCCCCGGCGGCCCCTGGCCGTCCGCGACCTGGTGCATCCCAAGTGCCTGAACGAGTTGAACGCCCTCGCTCTCAAGGTGATCGCCGCCAAGTGCGAGCACTGGGGCGGGGAGGAAAACCTGCTGCGGCTGCGCGACCCGCGCAACTTCGAGGAGTGGTCCCAGCGGCTGATCGCGAGCGACGAGGTCCCCTTTCCCCTCGGGGCCCGGCTGGCGGCCGATCCCGGGGCGCTGGAGGGCTGCGTCGACGACGTGTTCGAGCCGATGTTCGCGTCGCTCGGGCTGGTGGCGGCGCGCGAGCGCTGCGACCTCGTCATCGTCTCGGGCAAGCCGTCGGAACTGCCGCGCATGCGCCAGCTGCTGGTGCGCAGCCTGCCCGTCCTGCCCCAGCGCATCATTCCGGTGCGCAATTTTCCGGCGGGCGACTGGTATCCGTTTGTCGGCGACGACGGCATCCGCATCAACGACGCCAAGACCTGCACCGTGGCGGGCGCCGCGCTTTACCAGGACATCCTCAACGGCAACCTCGAGGGCTTCAGCATCGAGCAGGGCTCGGCCGGCCAGCTGCAGAAGTACTTCTGGGGCCTGATGGGCCGGCATTCGCCCCCGGAGGAGTTCTATCGGGCGGACAACCTGCTCTTCCGCCCGGGCGACTACGGCGCGGCCCGGCCCCTGGAAGGCCGGGAAGGCACCGTCGCCCTCGAGCGCGATTTCGACGTGCCGCTCAACTGCCGCATCGGCCGCCAGATCAAGCAGGTGGCCAACGTGCGCCCCGAGCCCGTTTACCGGCTGGAGTGGGTCCCCCCGGAGCAGCACGACAACCGGCCCGTCTTCGCGCGGGTCCGGCTGCGCTGGGCCTCGTGCGTGGGCCGGGGCGAGCGGCTGGAGCTGGTCGCGGTCACGCCCCTGCCGGGGCAGCCGTGCGAGGTGCGGCCGGAGGACGTCCGGCTGCGGCTCAACACCCTGCTGGACGAAAGCTTCTGGCTCGACGAGCCGCGCTTCGAAGTCGACGCCCTCTTCACCACCTAGGCCGAGAATTCCCCGATGAACACACACTGGTCACGGATCAGAACCTACGCCACGGGCGCGCTTGCGTTCGTGCTTGCCGGCGCGGCCGGCGCCCGGGCCGACTCCAAACGGGCCGCCCCGCTGCCCAATCCGGATGTCATCGCGCTGAAGAATTCCATCAGCGCCCTCACGACCGGGCCGCTGCACGACCTGTCCGAGGGCCAGGCCGCGACCAACGCGCGGATCGACAGCCTGGAGGCGGCCCTGGCCCGGGCCACCCGCCAGCTCGAGGCCGTCGACCTGGCGCAGGCCGGACGGGACGCCGCGGCGACGCGGGGCGCCGTCGCCGGCATCCTCGCCGACGACGCCGGCATCGAGAACCAGCTGACCGGGGTCGACGCCCGGGTCCAGGCGGCGGCCGAACAGGCGGCCGGCGCCCGCCAGGATTGGACCCATCAGATGGCGGCGGAGGACGACCGCTGGGCCCGGTTCCAGCAGGAGCAGCGCGCCTGGGAGGAGAATTTCGAACGCGAGGCCGCGGCCGGCGCCAGCGCCGCCGGCGCGGCGGAGGACGGCCGCGCCGCCCTGGCGCGGCGCAGCGTCTGGTCTGCGGCGGCGGTGCTGGCGGCCCTGCTTGCGGTGGGCTGGATCGTGCAGGCGCGCCTGCGCCGGCGCACCACGCGCGAAGTCCTGCTGACCCTCTCGCGGCTGGGAGCGGACCTGCGCCAGAACTCCCCGCGGCACGGCGGCGCCCCCAGCGCCTTGGAATGGGAGGGCCTGGAGCACCGCCTGCGGGCCCTGACCGACCGCTGGGAGACCCTGGCCGCGCAACTGCCCACGCCGACCGGTGCGGCAAGCGCGGGCCATATCACGGAGGGCGGCCCCCGCGGCTGGAATGGGGCCGGCCACCTCAACGGCTCGGCCAAGAGCCCGGCGCCAAGGACCGGCGCGCCGGTTTCGGCGGTCCTGGCGCGCGACGGGCACGTCAACGGGGGCCCGGGCGCCATGCCTTCGGGCGAGAAGCCGACGGTCTCCGTCGGCGCGCTCCCCGAGCCGTCCGTCGCCTCCCGGCACCTGTGGCCGGCGCAGTTCATGGATCCGGAGTCGCCCCTGTCGCGGTGGCGATTCCTGCTCGAAAGCCACCTGGACGGCCCGCATCCCGCCCTGCCGGTGCTGGGGGGGATGCTCGGCCTGCGCGCGCTGCTGGCGCGCCCCGGCGCGATCCCCAGCGAGATCGCCGCGGCGGCGTTTCGCCTTTCGGAATCGCTGTACGCCTATTGGCAGAGCCTGACCGAGCTTTCGACGGACGACTGCCAGCAGGCCAGCGCGGCGTGGCTGGAGATCATCCGCTCGCTGATCGCGCCCCTGGCGCCGCGGCTCGAGCTGCGCGAAGTCCTGCCGTCGGCCCGCATCGATCTGGACCTGATGCATCCCGTGCGCGAGGGCCCCGGCAACCACCTGAACGTGGCCGACGTGTTCTCGTGGGCGGTCCTGGACCGTTCGCTGGGCGATCGCCCCAAGGTCCTCCACCGGGCCCTCGTCGCCAGCTCCTGAACCTGCCCTTCCTCCCTTCCCGCTTCTTCCCATGAATGTCCTCACTTCGCCGCCGCCGGCCCCCGCCGCGCCGGTTTCCGCTCCCGCCCCCTCCGCCTCCGACCCGCGCCCGCCGGGGCAGCGCGATCTCAAGTCCCCCTATTTTCTCCTGCGCACGCCGGACGGGCTCGGCTCGTATTTCACCGAGGAGAACCTGCCGATCGTGGCTTCCCCCAAAGAGCCGCTCGCCCGCTTTCTCGCGCCCGCCCGCCTGGTGGAGAACGGCACCCTGCGGGCGCTGCGCTACGACATTTCCCCGGAAATCCTCGAGACGGCCCGGCCGATGGACTATCTGCCGCAAAGCGAGATCGACGCCTTTGCCGCCGCCGTGCGCGCCTTCTACGCCAAGGCCCACGCCGACACCCCGCGCATCGTCGCGCACGAGAAGCGCCTGCGCGCGCACTTTCGGCTGCCGAATCCGGAACTGGAGCGCGACGCCTATTGGGTTTACGGACCCAGCCACGACCGCCGCCTGCTCGTGCTGTGGGGCGCCGAGTACAAGAACAATTCCTCGCTGCCGCTCGCGCCCGATCCGGAGCTGCGGATCTATCCCGGCAACACCCTCCTGGACAAGCTGCAGGCCCGCGTCATGAGCTGGGAGGTGCGCCAGCGCGAGGCGCTGCGCTTCGCCCTCGACCCGGCCGAGCCGCTGTCGCGTTTTCTTGCCCGGCGCGCCGTCAATGCCGCCGGCGAGCCGGTGGGCGTGAGCTGCCAGGGCCGGACCATCCTCGGCCGGTCGCTGCGCCCCCTGCGCCGCGTCTACAAGCACGAATGCGCGGCCTTCGAGCGCGCGGCGCGCGGCTTTTACGACCGGGCCGGCGCGCCCGGGTGCACGGCGTACGAAAAGGAAATCCGGCAGGCCTTCCGGCTGCCGGACCCGGATCGCTCGCCGGACGGTTACTTTGTGGCCGGAAAGCGGCTGGTGATCGTGGTCGATGGACGGGAAAGCCGCGACCGCACGCTGCCGCTGACCGACCACCCCCTCGTTCCTCCGGCCCCTGTCGCACCGATGGCTGCGACGGGGGCCGGCGAGGGGCCTGTCGTCGTGGACACGCCCTCGGCGCCGATGTCGGCTCCGACGGTCTCGGCCCGGCTGCGGGCGCGGGCCATCTCCTCGTGGACGATGCCGGCGGCGGCCGCGGCCGCGGTCCTGATCGCGGCGGCCGGGGCCCTGGCCTGGATGAAGCTCAAGCCCGATCACACGCCGCCCCGGGTCGTCGAATCCGCGGAATATCCCGTGGCCCTCGGCAACCGGGAAGTCGTGGTAAAGTTCTCCAAAGCGATCCGCCCCGGATCGATCCAGTTGAAAGCGGGCAACCATCCCTCCTTTGTCTTTGGCGACGACGCGGCCCGCATCGTGGGGGCCGAGGTCGATCCCAAGGATCCGTCGCGGGTGGTGCTGGCCACCAGCCCCCTGATCGACGGCAAGACCTATCGGCTGACTGTCGACAACGTGCAGTCCAAGGCGGGCACTCCCCTGGCCGATCCGACTTCCGTCGAATTCCGTTACCTGGACACGGTAGCCCCCGTCTTAAAGACCGTGTCCGCCGGGGAAAACGCCAACCAACTGATCCTCGTCTTTTCCAAGCCCGTCGCCGAGGCGTCGATCGCGCGCGGCAGCGCCTACACCGTGTTCGCCCTCGAGGCCGGCGGCGAGGGCGGCGCCCAGCGCATCGCCTCCGGGCATCTGGACCCCGAGGACAAGACCGGCTGCGTCGTGATCCTGGAAGCCGTGCGCGATTTCGTCACCAACGCCCCCTATCGGCTGGAATCCCTCGCCGGCGTGACGGACAGTTCCGTCAGCCGCAATCCCGTCGCGCTTCCGCCTCAGGGACTGGACTTTCCCTACCGGGACGTCCTGCCGCCGCGGATCCGCGGCATTTCCGCCAGCGCCGCCAAGCTGGAGCTGACCGTGACCTTCAGCAAACCCGTAGATCCCGCATCGGCGCGCGATTTGCGGAACTATGCCGCGACCGGCCCGGACAAATCCGCGTTGAGCTTTCTCCCCGGTTCCGTGGCGTTGGATGCGACGGGCCGCAACGTCACCCTGCGGCTTGCGCCCTCCGCTTTGAGCCTGGGCATCTACCAGCTCAGGGTCCGGGATGCAGCCGACACGCTGGGCAATCGCGCGCCCGGGGCGCTTTCCACCCCGTTTGAATTCGCCGACGCGGACCGTTCGCCCCTCCAGGTGGCTTCGCACTCGATCGTCGCCGCCGACAACCAGGTGGACAACAAGGTCACGCTCACCTTCAACCGGGCCCTCAATCCGTCCGCGTTCGCCACCCGCAACTTCAGCCTGTTCGGACGGGACGGCAGCCCGATGGACCTGGCGGTGACCGAGGCCCGCCGGGTGCCCGACGATCCCGCCTCCGTCCTTCTGTTTCTCTCGCGCGCGCCCACCCCGGGCGTCAAGATCACCGTGCACATGGATGGAGTGACCGACATCTTCGGCCAGGCTCCCCAGGGGTCGCTGGCCTATGCCTTCGTCCCTCCGGGCATTCCGGAGCCGACGGAACAGGTCCTCGACTGGATCAGCCCGCCGCAGCTGCGCGGCGACACGCTGACCCTGGACATCAAGGAGGCGGTCACCCGCAAGTCCCTGCTGGCGGCCGACGATTACGTCTTCAGTTCGCCGGCGGTGCATGTGCGCGCGCTGTCCTCGTTTGCGGTCCGCACCGACGCCGCGGGCGCGCGGAGCACCGCCGTCGTCCTGACGGTCGACGCCCCGGAGGCGGCGCGCAAGGACCTGCGCCTGCGCGTGCGCAACCTGCGCGCGGAAGGCCTGGAGTTTCTTGGCGCGCAGCGCTTGCGTCCCGTCGCCGTGGCGCTGCAGTGATCCTACCCCATGGCGAACGCCGCCTCTCCCGCCGACGATGCCTGGCTGGAAATGCCCGATGGGCATGCCCAGAGGATCGGCCGCGGCTGCGTGCTGGGGCGGCTGGGGAATTGTGACGTGGTGCTGGGCGACGAAGGGGTGTCGCGCCAGCACGCGCGGATTGCGCGCACCGGCAAGGCCGGCCACGCCATCTCCGACCTGGGCAGCACCAACGGCACCTATGTGAACGGGCTCCGGATCGCCAAGCCGACGCTGCTGCGCGACCGGGACACGATCGGCTTGGGGACCTGCCGCCTGAAGTTCCGCACCGGTCAGGCGGTCTCGGAGCTGGTCACCGAGGCCTCGGCGGTCGCGCCTCCGCCTGCGCGCCGCCGAATTCTGCTCGTCGCCGACGACGCCCTGTCCGGCGAGGGGCTGGTGCGGCTGATCGACGCGCAGCCCGACCTGGCCGTCGCCGGCCACGCCAGCGAGAGCCGCCAGGTGATCGCCCTGCGGGCTCGCTGCCAGCCCGAAGCCATCCTGCTCGACGCCTCGGGCGAGGCGGCCGGCGCGCTGTCGCTGCTCTCGGACCTGCTGACGGGCGATCCCGAGACCCGGGTGGCCGCCATCCTGGCCCGGCCCGATCCGGATTTCATCGAGCGGGTGCTGCGGCGCGGCGCCCTGGCCTGCGTGCTCAAGGCCGATCCCCCGGACGAGCTGGTGCGGGCCCTGCAGAGCGCTCTCGCCGGCAGCGTCTATCTCAGCCGGCGGATCGCCGCCGTCACCGTGCGGCAATTGGCGGGCTCGCGGGAGGCCGGGCGGCGGGAGGGCCCCCGCGGTCTGACGGACCGGGAGCTGGAGATCTTTCACCTCGTCGCCGGCGCCCGGCCCAACCGGGAAATCGCCGCCGCGCTGGGCATGAGCGTGAAGACAGTCGAAACGCACAAGGAAAACATCAAGATCAAGCTGGGCGCCGCCTCGGCCGCGGAACTGGCCGAGCGCGCCCGCGATTGGCTGGCCGGCCGCGACAGCGCCGCCCCATCCCCCCTTTCATGAAACCTCGCACGTTCGCCCTCGGCCGCCGCGCGGCCGCCACGATCGGAGTGATCTGGCTGCTCGGCGGCTGTTCGAGCACGATCCCGCTTTCGTCCGATCCCCCCGGCGCCCAGGTGTCGGTCAACGGCCTCGGCGTGGGCACCACGCCCGTCCAGATCCCCTGGAACAAGGGCCAGGACAACCTGGTGCGCTTCGAGCACCCGGGCTACTTTCCGGAGGAAGTGGACGTCCCGCCGGGAGCGGACGAAAAGGAGGTCACGGTCCAGCTCGCGCCGACGACCCGCGAGCGCACCTTCGACATCGTGTCGGACCCGCCCGGGGCCTCGATCCTGATCGACGGCCAGGACGTCGGCGTCACCCCGGCGCGGATCCGGGTGAGCTTTGACCGCGCCCGCCGCGACGCGCCCTGGAACGACCGCAAGCTCACGCTCATGCTGGCCGGCCACCAGACGGAATCCTACCGGCTGCCCGCCGACCTGGCGGCCATCGGGACTGTCAAGCTGGCCCTGCTGCGCGACGAACGCGTGTACCACATCGACGCCGCGACCAAGAGCGGCGAGCCGCTCCATGCCGACGTGACGCTGGACGGCCGGCTGGTCGGGACGACGCCCCTCGACCTGCCCCTGGTGTTTTCGCGCGCGAGCAAGTTCGAAGCCTGGCCCGTGTTTCAGCTTTCGGTCGGCGTCCCCGGCCAGTACAAGGCCGAGGACCGGACGCTGGACTTCGACGGCGGCACGAACCTGCAGCTCGCCCTCGCCCCCCTGTCGGAAATCACGACCACCCTCGTCGGCCCGGCTCCGGTGATGACCGCCGACGGCGTCGCCTGGAAGATGGTCGAGCGCCGGTCAATCGCCATGCTGAACACCCGCGAAACCTCCGATGCGGTCGAGGACCTCAAGCCCGTGACCGAGTTCGGGCGGCAGGACCTGCGCGGCTCGCCCTACACGCGGGTCGAGTCCATCAACTCCTTCGCCGTTTCGCCCGACGGGCAGAACGTGATCTTCAGCCTGACCTGCCGGGACGCGGCGGGGCACCGCTACTGCAACCTCTACGTCAAGCGGGCCGACGGGGCGTCCGGCGGCATCGCCCAGCTCACGCAGGGCACGCGCTACACCGACACCGGCCCCAAGATCGCCAACGACGGCAGCAATTACCTCGTGTTCACGTCGAACCGCGGGGAGCGCTTCAAGCCCGACATCTTCCGTTCCAATTACATCGACAACAGCCTGACGGGCGGGATCTCGCGCCTGACCAGCGACTCGCGCTTCAATTTCGATCCCAGCTACGGCGAGGCAAACCGGCAGGTCTTTTACCTCTCGATCGAGGCGAACTTTCCCCTGGCCGAGAGCCAGCTGAGCAGCATCCGGATCAACGGCTCGCTGCCGACGCAGCTGTCGGTCACGGCCGAGGAGATCGACAATTCGATTCCGGACAAGGTCTACTACGTGACGGCGGATGAGGACACGAAGAAGCGTCAGATCTACTCGATCCAGTCCGATGGCCGGCTGCAGAGCGCGCTTCTGTCCGAGGAAAGCTTCCGCAACAGCAACTGCTTCGATCCGGCGCCGAGTCCCGACGGAGGCAGCCGCATCGCGTTCGTGTCGGATTTCGGCGTCGACGACCAGCTCCGCCACAACAACGACATCTACGTGATGAACGCCGATGGCACGGGCCTGGAGCGGCTGACCCAGAATGGCTCCGACGACATCCGTCCGGCTTGGTCGCCATCGGAGGACGGCGTGCTCTTCTTCCTCTCCAACCGCGGCGGCGCCTACAACATCTGGCGCATGAAGCTGCGCACGGGTTCCGCGCCGTCCGGTCAGAAGAAGTAGCGCACGCGGATCCGCACGACCGGCACCGGCCACACGCTCGTGGCCGTCGCGACCGCGGCGGCGAGCAGCAGGCAAAACGCGGGCCGCGCGCTTTGGCCCGGCCTTTTCAGCAGGCCCATCAGGGCTAGTTGAAGGGGAAGATGCGGAAGAATTCCAGGAAGAAGACGGCGGCGATGACGTAGCCGGTGGCCGGGAAGGTCCGCCCGCGGCCGGTGCCGAGCGCGATCAGCGAGGCGCCGATGAGCCCGATGCCGATGCCCGAGGCGATGCTGAAACACAGGGGGATGGCCAGCAAGGTGAGCACCGCCGGGGCCGCCACCTCGAATTGCTCCATGGGAATTTCGCGGATCGATTGCATCATGAAGACGCCGACGATCACGAGCGCCGGCGCGGTGGCGACCGCGGGCACGGCCAGGATCAGCGGGGTGAAGAACAGCGCGGCCAGCATGAGTCCCGCCGTGGTGAGGGCCGTCAGGCCGGTCCGGCCGCCGGCCTCGACGCCCGCGGCCGATTCGATGTAGCTGACGACGGTGGACGTGCCGAGGAGGGAGCTGAGAATCGTGGCGATCGAGTCGGCGATCAGGGCGCGGCCCGCGCGGGGCAGCGTGCCGTCGGGGCGCAGGTAGCCGGCGCGCTTGGTCACGCCGATCAGGGTCCCGATGTTGTCGAACATGTCGATGAGCAGGAGCGTGAGGATGATCGGCAGCGCGCGGTGAAAGCTGGGCCAGCTGCGCAGGAAATCCCAGCGCAGGTGCAGCAGCAGCGGCGCCGGGCTGCGGGGCAGCGACAGCCAGGCGGCCGGCGCCTGGGTCACGTGGGCGCCGGCCCCGTCCGGGACGAACAGGCCGATCACGGTCACGATCGCGATGCCCAGGACGATCGCCCCGGGCAGGCGGCGGGTCACGAGGACCGCCGTGAGCAGGATCCCGGCCAGGCAGAGCGCCACCGGCGGCGACGCGAAATCCCCGTGCGCCACGAACGTGGCCGGATCGGCCACGATGATGCCGCCGTTCTTGAGGCCGATGAAGGCGATGAAAAGCCCGATGCCGCAGGTGATCGCCACCTTGATGCTGGGCGGAATCGCCGCCACGATCCGCTCGCGCACGCCCGTCACCGACAGGAGCAGGAAGATGAAGCCGTTCACGAACACCATGCCCAGCGCCTGCGGCCACGGCACCTTGTCGCTGATGCAGATGGTGAACGCGAAAAAGGCGTTGATGCCCATCCCGGGCGCCAGGGCCAGGGGGAAGTTGGTGAGCACCGCCATCAGCGTGGTGGCGGTCGCCGCGCTCAAGGCCGTGACCGTGACCAGGGCTCCGCGGTCCATGCCCGCATTGGCCAGGATCTCCGGGTTGACCGCCAGGATGTAGGCCATGGCGGCGAATGTCGTCAACCCGGCGGCCAGCTCGCGGCCGGCCGTGGTCCCGTGGGCGTGCAGCGCGAAGGGATCTTTCACGGGGGCAGGGGAAGCAATCCCAATGCCAAGGGCAACCCGGATAAGTCTTGAATTTGCGGCGGCTTGCGGCGCTGGTAGTGCAGGATGGCCCTGACCCGCTTTTCCGTGCCGCCGCTCCACCGCCAGACGCGCATTCTGGCGGCCGTGGCCAGCGGGCGGGCGGAGCCGGACCTGGTGCTCACCGGCGCCCGCATCCTGTCGGTGTACACCGAGCGGCTGCGGGGCCCCGGCGAGGTGTGGATCCGCGGCGGCCGCATCGCCGCGGTGATGCCGGCGGGCCGGTTCAAGCGCGCGCGGGGTAGCCGGACCCGCGTGTACGACGCGCAGGGCGGGATTCTGGCGCCGGGGCTGGTCGATCCCCACCTGCACATCGAAAGCTCGATGATGACCGCGTGCGCCTACGCCGAGGCGGCGCTGCTCAACGGGACGACCACCATCTTCTGCGACAGCCACGAGATCGGCAACGTCTGCGACGTGCGCGGCATCGAGTGGATGCTGGAAGACGCGCGCCGGGCGCCGCTGTCGATTTTCCTGACCGTGCCGAGCACGGTGCCCGCGACCAAGGCCCGCTTCGAGACGGCCGGCGGGGACCTGACGGCCGCGAAGATCGGCCGGCTGTTCGACCGCTGGCCCGAGGCGGCCGGCCTCGGGGAGAAGATGGATTACGTGCAGGTCGCGCGGGGGGACCGCCGGTCCCATGCCATCCTGGCCGCGGCCCTGAAGCGCGGCAAGCCGGTCAGCGGGCACATCTACGGGCGCGAATTCGTGGCGCCCGGCGCGGCGAGCGGCGTCAGTGACACCCACGAGGCGATCGACCGCGAGATCGCCTCCGATTTCCTGGAAAACGGCGCCTGGGTCTTCCTGCGCGGCGGGCCGCCGACCACGCCGTGGCATTCCCTGCCGGAGGCGATCAAGGCGGTGACCGAACTCGGCGCGAATCCCAAGCGGGTCTGCGTGTGCACGGACGACCGGGACGCCGACGACCTGTTTCTCTTCGGGCTCGATTGGGTGGTGCGCCAGGCGGTGCGCGCGGGCATCAGCCGCCAGGGCGCGTGGAGCATGGGTTCGCTGCATCCGGCCATGCGCTTCGGCTTTGACGGCGAACTGGGCGGATTGGCTCCGGGACGGCGGGCGGACGTCGTGCTGCTCAACGACCGCCTCGAGCCGCAGTCCACCTGGTACGGCGGCGAATTGGTCGTGGAGCGCCGGCGCATCACTCCCGTGCTGGACCGCGCCCTGTCGCGGCGCTACCGGTATCCCGCGGCGGCCTATCGCACCGTGAAACTGCCGGCCCGCCGGAGGCTGGTCCCCCCCGCGCCGCGCCGGGCGGCGACGGCCAACGTGATCCGCGTGGCGGCGCCGGGCATCCTGCTCCACCACGAGCGGGTGAAGCTGGGCGCCGCGGCCTGGCCGGAACTGCTCGCCCGGCACCGGCTGTGCTTCGTCGCGGTGATCGAGCGGCACGGCCGCAACGGGCGGGTGGCCCGCGGCCTCCTGCAGGACTTCGGGCTGAAGGACGGGGCGGTGGCCAGTTCGGTGGGGCACGACGCGCACAATCTCATCGTCGCCGGCTCGAACGAGCCGGACATGGCGCTCGCGGTCGAAACGGTCGCGCGCCTGCGCGGCGGCGTCAGCGTCGTGCGCCGCGGCCGCGTGGCGGCGAAGGTCGCCCTCCCCATCGCCGGCCTGCTCTCGGATCGCCGCGCCCCGCAAATCGCCGCGGAGACAACGGCCCTGAAGCGGGCCTGGACGGCGGCCGGATGCACGCTGCCCTACATGGGCTTCAACCTGATCCCCCTCTCCGTCATCCCGAACATCCGCATCACCGACCGGGGCATCATTCTGGTGCCGGAAACTCGGATCATCCCGCTCTTTGAGCCTTAGCCCCAATTTTTCCTGAAAATCACTTCAATCTCGAGGGAAGACGCCGGGCGATAACCGGCCGAAACCTTCCAGCGATGGGCTGAGAGCCCACCTCGGGCGGTTTCGGTCGATTCTCGCGCGGCGCTTCGTCGATCTTGA
>DASRSH010000145.1:0-34820 GCA_035656575.1 Opitutaceae bacterium | reverse complement strand
GGTAAAATTGGCGTTCGGGCACGATGCAAGCATACCCCGGGGCCGTGAGCGGCAGCGGGGGCGGGGCAAACAGGCTCGTGATCGTTCGGCGCTGCACCAGAATTTCGACGGCATCGGGCTGCTGCAGCACTTCGGTGATCGTGTCAATTTCCGGGCCGACCCGGGCTTGGGCGCCGACGGATACCGCGATCGTGTACAGTGGAGTGTAGCGCGCCAAATCGAACTTCATGCTGCCTTGAAGATTCAACGTCTGTCCTTCAAAAGTCCGGAGAGTCGAGGCGGAGACATCGGCCAGTGCGGTGGGGGTGATCGCATCTAAAAAATAATTGGATCCGAAAATGAAGTCGCCGCCCAGCGCATCCCCGAGGGCGCGCCGCGGAATGCTGGATTGGATGTTGGGATTGCCCGGTAGCAGAGGCACCGACACGTTATTGGCGGCCAATAGTCGGAAATTCGGGAATTTTGGAATCGCGGAGCGGCCGGGGGGTAGTCCGTCCAGAAGCAAGTCGCCCCTTAGGCTTTTGTGCGGGGCGCCGGCCTTTATCGGCGCAATGTCATCCGACAGCGACGTCTCATAGAGCGTCGCGCGAAGGCGGAGTGGAACGGCCGACTCGGGCGCGGACTTGGCCGCAAAGAAATCCATCGGCCACACACACGAAGCGGCGAGCGCCAGGATTAGGGTCGCCGCCCCGGCGATGGCCGACGCGCCGCTGCGGCGCCAGCGGTGCTGCTGCGCCAGCGCGGCGCCCACCCCCACGGTCAGCAGTGACAAGGCGACCACCGTGCGGGACTTGGCCAATCCGTCGGGGACGGGGCCGTGCAGCTGGATCGCCACAGCGATCAGCGATTGCGCCACAAAATAAACGGCGCCGACGATGGCGGCCCAGACCAGGAGCCGGATGAGGCTGGACGCGACGCTGGCCAGCAGCGCCGCCGGCAGCATCACGGCGAGGTCCTTCAGGAGCACATGGGGCACGGCGAGCGCCAGGTCGCGGGGTGTGGCCTGCGCGACGACCAGCACGGTGAGATCGGCCAGCACGGCGTAACTCAGCAGCAGGGCCATCACGCAGGCTTTGGCCCGCAGGACCGAGCCGCTGCTTACCGGCCGAGTGAGCAGAAAGCCGGTGGTGCTGGCCGGAGAGTCCTCCAGGAAAAGAATGGCGATCACCAGGCCGAGCAGGCCCTGCTCGACGAAAGAGGCAACGGACTCGGCCACGGACGCGGCCTCCAAGGCCTGATGGGCGCCCGGCCGCACGGCCACCGCGGCCAGCGCGCGCATGCAGAGCACCACGGCCGCCCAGGCGATGATCAAGAGCCGCATGCGGCGCAGGTCCTTGCGGAGAAGATGGACGGTGGAAGACATGGCGGGGCTTAAGGCCGGATGCGGAACGTGCGGGCGAGGGCGAGGAAGATTTCGCGGAGGGTCATCTCCGCGGCGGCGATTTGCTCGGCGCCGGCAATCGCATCGGCGACGCGCTGCTCGCTGGCACCGCCCACATATTCGGTTTCCACCACCGTGAAGCGATGGGGTGTGACATCGGGGGCGAGCCAGGATTTGGGCGGGCGGGCGGGCAGGCGGGCTGGATCCACCGTGACCGCCTCCATGCGCCGGAAGCGGGCTTGCAGCGCCGCGGCGGATTCGGACAGATACATGTGCCCGCCGTCGAGAATGCCGACCCAGTCCGCCAAGCGCTCGACCTCGTCGATATCGTGGGACGAGATGAAGACCGTCCACTGCTCCTGCTCGGTCACTTCGAGCATGCCGCTGATCACCTCGTCGCGGACGAGGGCGTCCAGGCCGGTGAAGGGTTCGTCCATCACGAGCAGTTTCGGACGATAGGCAAGCGCGACCAGGAGCGCGGCCTTCATCCGCATGCCGCGGGACAGATGCCGGAGGGGGATATCCAAAGGAAGTTCGAAGCTCGAGACCAGCTTATGGCAAAGAGGGTCATTCCAGGTGGGGTAGAGCGGTCGGCAGAAGGCGATGAGCTGCCGCAGGGTCATCCACTCGGGCATCTGCTGGTTTTCGGATACATAGCCGATGCGGGTGAATTCCGCCGGCCCCAGGCGCTGGGAGGGCGTGCCCAGCACTTCGGACGAACCGGATGTTGGGCGCAGCAGATTGAGCAGCATCTTGATCGTGGTGGTCTTCCCGGCCCCATTGGGGCCCAGGAACGCATAGATGCTGCCCAGGGGAACGCTGAGGTTGAGCCCGTCCACGGCCGCGGTGCGGCCGTAGCGCCGGCGAAGGTCACTTGACGCGATAGCGTTCATCATAGGCGGGTTGGTCCGAGGCGAGGCGGGCCCAGTGTTCGCGGACGGCCTCGATGATGTCCGCGCTGTCCAAATGCAGCTTGCGCGCCTCCACGACCAGGCGCTCGACCTCATCGCGCAGCAGCGCGGCCTTGTCCGCCCGGCTGGCGGGGCCGAGTTCGGCCACAACGGTACCGATGCCCGGGCGCACCCGCAGCAGGGACTCTTCGCAAAGCGTGGCCACAGCTTTTTGGACGGTATTCGGATTGATGCGCAGCTCCTGGCTCAAGGCCCGGACGGAAGGAAAGGGGTCTCCCGGCTTCAGCGCGCCGGTTATGACCGCCTTTTTGACGGCATACACGACCTGCTCGTAGGCGGGCGCACCGGGCTTGAACTTGACATCGAAGGGAAGCACTGTATGGTGAAGCTAGTACACCATACAGCATAGATTCGCAAGCCCATTCGCTTCTCGAAACAGAAAGGCTTCAATCGATGAAGATGCATCTTGCCCCCGTCTTGGTTTTGCTCGCGCCGGTCCCGGTCTTCGCGGCCCCGGATGCCCTGCCGGACGTCAATGTGGTGGTGGATGTGACTGCGGCGGGAAGGAAGGTCCGCCCGCCGACGCCGGGCCACCCGGTTTTCTATCTGCCCAAGATGGCGCCTTATACGGATGAGGGAGCGGTCCTCGCAAACGATCAGCCGCCGCCCCCGCCCAATGTGATTGCGCACCAATTGGCGGTGGCGCTCGCCCGGCAGGGCTATTTGTACGCCGGCCCCCGTCGGCGGCCCGACGTTGTGCTCGCGATTCTCTACGGGTCGATCAATCCGGAATACGTCTCGATGCCCGCAACGTCCGGGGCCAGGAAGAGCACCAGCGGCGGCGGCTCCAAGCATTCCAAGAAAGGCGGATCGTCGTTGGGATCAGGGAAGCTCAAGAGCATCCAGGTTATGCTCAACCAAAACGACATGGTGGCTATGATCCAGGGCGACGATGTCAGCGGGATGGATTCAACCTGGATCAGCAAGCCGATCCTCGATCAGCTCCACTATAACCGGTACTTTTTGATGGTCGCCGCGCTCGACTTCACGTCGTTCGTGCCGGGCAAGAGGCCGGTGACCTTGTGGCGGGAACGGATCAGCATTCCCGCGATTCACGAGTATTTCGGTGATGCGGTGGGGGCCTTGATTGAGAAAGGAGCTCCTTTCTTTGGCCGCGACACTCGGCCGCGACAATTCGAGATTCCCTCCGTCCCGGAGGGGCGTGTGGAAGTCGGCACGCCCACTCTCAAGAGCCCGCAGCCATGAACGAACGCGCTTGAATCTGATGCTGCGCGCTGGCACCAAGATGAAACACAGGGAGACGTCAGCGCATGAAATGGGCCGCCTCACTTTTGCTTCTGCTCACCTCGCTCGCGGCGTTCGCCTACGAGGATGCCATGCCGGACGTGAATATCGTCGTGGATCTGACCAAGGCCGGGAAAAAGGTCGCGCCGCCGACGCCGGGGCACCCGGTCTTCTATTATCCCAAGATGGCGCCCTACACGGAGGAGGGGGCCGTCTTCGCCAACGATCAGCCCCCGCCGCCGCCTAATGCCATCGCCCACGAACTGGCGGTGGCCTTGGCCCGGCAGGGCTATCTGGTGGCCGTGGGCAAGCATCGTCCCGACATCGTTTTGGCGATCATCTACGGATCCATCAATCCGGTTTATGTCAGCGTGCCGGGTCCAGCCCGGCACAAGTCCGCCCAGGTCATGCTCAACCAGACCGACATGGTCGCCATGGTCCAGGGGAACGATGTGCACGGTTTGGACGTGGCCTGGATCCGCAAGCAGATCCTCGATCAGCTGCACTACAATCGGTATTTCTTCATGGTTACGGCGCTGGACTTCAATACGTTCGGGCCGGGCAAGGATCCGGTGATCCTATGGCGGGCGCGCATCAGCATTCCCGCTATCCACGTGTATTTTGGCGACGTGGTGAAGACGCTGATCGACAAGGGCGTGCCCTTCTTCGGCCGGGACGCGCGGCCGCAGCACATTGAAATTCCCACGGTGCCCGAGGGCCACGTGGAGGTCGGCACGCCGACGCCCAAGAACCCGCAGCCGGCGCAATGAGGCAAGAGAGCCGTCGCCCTCAGGCGGCCCGCTTGTCGGCGAGGACCTGCACGGCGCGGAAGCTGAGGTTGTCCGCGACGGCCTGGCACAGGCCGATGAAGGTCTGCTCTGCCAGGGCCAGCGGCCGGGAGCTGCGGAACGCCGCGCACCAGCGGCGGGGCAGGGGCGCGGGGCCGAGCGGCAGAGGCACCAGCGTCCCGCTCTCGATTTCCGCGGCGGCGATCCAGGGGGCGAAGATGCCCGCGCCGAGGCCGAGTTTGGCCATCTCCTTGATCGCATCCATGCTGCCCAGTTCGATCACATTGGCGGGAGCGATGCCCGCGGCGGCGAAATGGCGCGAGACGAGTTCGAACGTGTAGGTTCCGCTGGAGTACAGCACCAGCAGCTGGCCGCCGATGTTCTCGAGCGGGACGGCGTTCAGCCGCGCCCAAGGATGGTGCGGCGAAACGAAGTAGCACAGTTCATCCTCGAACAGGGGCAGCACTCCGATTTCCGCCGGCGCGCCGCCGGCTGGTTCCAGGATGAGCGCGACGTCGATCCGTCCGGCCCGCAGCAGGTCGAACTGCTGGGACTGGTCCCCGGATTCGACCTTGATCGTGCAGGTGGGAAAGCTTTCGCGGAATTCGCGCAGGACAATGGGCAGGAGGTGCTGACAGGCCGCCATGCTGGCGCCGATCCGCAGCGCGCCGTGCTCCCAGTCCGAGGGAAAGCGCACGCTGTCCCGCGCCGCCTCCATCTCCCGCAGGATCGCTTCGGCGTGGGGCAGGAGCTTGTCCCCGGCGGCGGTGAGGAGCACGTCCCGCGACTGCCGCTCGAGCAGCCGGCAGCCCAACTCCTGCTCCAGGGCGCGCATCGCGTGGCTGACCGCCGATTGGGTCAGGCTTAGGTCCTTGGCTGCCCGAGTGAAGCTGCGCCGCCGAGCGACGGTGCAGAAAGCCAGCAACTGCCGGGTATCAAGCGTGCGAATCATGTCTGAAAACAGTTCCCCCTCAAATCAGCACGAATCGGGCCAGCATTGTGGCATGGCAATCGCTGCGTGGCCGCTTGATGAAGACGGATCGGAATCCGACGGGGCCGCTGCGCCTCGGGTTTCTCGCCCTGACCGATGCCGCGCCCGTGGTGGTGGCGGAGCGGATGGGAATTTTCCGCCGGCGGGGGCTGGCGGTGCGGCTGAGCCGCGAGGTGGGATGGGCTACAATCCGGGAAAAGATCATCCTCGGGGAATTGGACGCGGCCCAGGCGCCCGCACCCATGCTGTGGGCCATCCAGCTCGGCATTCACAGTCCGGCCTTCCCCGTCGTGACCGGATTGGTCCTGAGCCTCAATGGCAACGCGGTCACGATCGCGCGCGCTCTGCTCGATGAGCGGCTCGCGCTGGCGCCGGCCAAACGGATGCTTACCCTGGGCGTGGTTTCGCGTCATTCCGCTCACACCCTGCTGCTGTGCGAGTGGCTCCGCCAGCAGGGACTCGATCCGGCGCGCGACGCCCGCATCGTAGTCGTGCCGCCGGCCCAGATGGTGCGCAACCTGGAAGCGGGCACGATCGACGGTTTTTCCGCGGGTGAACCGTGGAACACGGTGGCGGTGCAGCGCGGTCTCGGCTGCTGCCCGACCTGGACGGTCACCGCGGCGGGCGAACAAATTGAAAAGGTGCTGCTCGTCACCCGCGGCTTCGCCGAAACCCGCGCGAGCGAGCACCGTGAGCTGATCGCCGCGTTGGTCGAGGCGTGCGCCTGGTGCGAGGAGCCGCCGAACCGCGCGACGCTGGCCGGCCTGCTGGCCGAACGCGCGTTCCTCAACGTCCCGCCCGCGGCGGTCGCCCCATCGCTGCTCGGCCGCTTCGACACGGGCCGCGGCGTGGAGTCTGTCCCCCGTTTTCATATCTTCCACGGGCCCCAGGCGAACCGGCCGGAACCGGCTCGGGCCATGGAACTTCAAACCCAATTGATCCGGGAGGGCCTAATCCCCAAGCACACCGCTTTGTCCAAGTCTCTGTTCCGGAGCGACATTTACGACTCGGCCATTCCGGTCATGAGCCCCGCCGATGACTAGGATGAATATTATGCGCGCAGAATGGCGCTCCTCGCACCCCAGGTGGCACGAACCCGGCTCTTTGACCGGGGATGCCACCAGGATCCGCTATCGGGCGTGAGTCGGGATTCTCCGCCGAGCAAATCGCTTGGCTAGAGGCCGCGTTCTCGCCGCTCGCGCACCGGCCCTTTGTCGGGGTGGCGCCGGATGGCCGCCTTACCTCCGATCCCGCCGCCGCTCCCGCGAATCTGGCCGAGCCCGGCGTCTTCGGCACCCCCCGTTCGGATCTGTCGAAGCCCGAACGCTGGAAGCTCGACGAGAACCCGCTCGACATCTGGGACAAGCTGGTGGCCCACGCCGAAAGCGACCGCTTTCCGGACGAGGCGGATGCGTTTCGCTTCAAGTACCATGGACTGTTCTACGTCGCCCCGGCACAGGACAGTTTCATGCTCCGGCTGCGCATCCCGGCCGGCGAGATCAGCTCGGACCAGCTTCACGGGCTGACCGATCTGGCCGAGGACCTGGGCGACGGCTGCCTCCACGTCACCACCCGCGCCAATCTTCAGGTCCGGGAGTTCCGGCCGAAGAGCATCGTGCAAGTGCTGACCAGCCTGCAGGAGCTGGGCCTCACTTCCCGGGGCGCCGGGGCGGACAACGTGCGCAACATTACGGCCACGCCGACGAGCGGCTTTGATCCGGCCGAATTCATCGACGTGCGGCCTTTCGCGAAGGGCCTGCATCACTACATTCTCAATCAGCGCGATCTCTACGGCCTGCCCCGCAAATTCAACGTGGCCTTCGAGAGCGGAGGGGCGATCGAGGCGGCGGCCGACACCAACGACATCGGCTTCGTCGCATGCCGGATCGCGGCGGCCGGCGCCAGGGATGCGCCGCCGCCGGGGGTTTACTTCCGCGTGCAGGTCGGCGGCATCACCGGCCACAAGGATTTTGCGCGGGACACGGGGCTTCTGATTCGGCCGGACGAAGCCGTTGCGGTCGCCGCGGCCATGATCCGCGTGTTCAGCGAACATGGCGACCGGACCGATCGCAAGAAGGCGCGGCTCAAGTACCTGCTCGAACGCTGGGGGCTTGAGAGGTTTGTCGCCGAGGCGGAGAGGCGGCTGGCGTCCCCGCTGCGCCGCTGGCCGCTGGCGCAGTGCGAGCGGCCGCGCGCCGCGGCGAAGCACGGATGGATCGGCATCACCAGGCAGTCGCAGCCCGGCCTCAATGCCATTGGCGTCCGGTTGCCGGCCGGGCGGCTGAGCGGACGGCAGGCGCACGGACTCGCCGACGCCGCCGGCCGCTTCGGGAAAGGCGAGGTGCGCCTGACCGTCTGGCAGAACCTCCTTCTGCCCCACGTGGCCGACGCGCACCTGGACGAAGCTTTGCGCGCGGTCCACAAGCTGGGGCTTGCGACCGAGGCCCGCAATGACACCGGCGGAATCATCGCCTGCACGGGGCGGATGGGCTGCAAGTACGCCGCGGCGGACACCAAGGCGCATGCCGCCGCGCTCGGCAAGGCGCTGCTGAAAACGCCCGAACCGGACCATCCGGTCAACATTCACTTCACGGGCTGCCCGCATTCATGCGCGCAGCACTATTGCGGCGACATCGGCCTGGTTGGAGCCAAGCTGGCCGATGGTGCGGAAGGCTACCACGTCGTGGTGGGCGGGGGCCTGGGCGCGGAGCAGGGCATCGCCCGCGAGATCTTCCGCGGCGTGCGGGCCGACGAGGTGAACGAATTGATCGTGCGGATACTGGAACGCTATCGCCGGCGGCATGCCGTCGGCGAAACGTTCGCCCAATGGAGCCGGCGCCATTCCGTCGGCGAACTGCAGACAATTTTTTCCGACTGATATGGATGCGCCCACCCCGCCGTTTGCGATCGTCCCCGACACCGCTCCATTCACGCCCGAGCAGCGGGCCTGGCTGAATGGCTTTCTCGCGGGCGTCCTCGCCCGCGACCATTTTGCCGGCGCGGCGCCTGCGGCGAAGGCGGCCCGGCCGCTGACCGTGCTCTACGGCTCTCAAACTGGCACCGCCGAGCGCCTCGCCAAGCAGGCGGCCAGGGCCGCCGGCCAGCGGGGGTTTGCCGCCGCCGCCGTCGACATGGGCGCGACCGACGCCGCCCGTCTGACCGGCGCGGAAAACCTGCTCGTGGTCACGAGCACCTATGGCGACGGCGAACCGCCGGACAACGCCAAGGCCCTGTTCGCCGAACTGTCCGCGGCGGCCGTTGACTTTTCGAAAGTCCGCTACAGCGTGTGCGCGCTGGGGGACTCGAATTACGCGCAGTTTTGCCGCGCTGGCCGGGATCTCGACGGCTTTCTGGAAAAGCGCGGGGCGATCCGCGCCGCCCTGCGGGCCGATTGCGACGTCGATTATGAAAAGCCGTTCCAATCGTGGCTGGAAACGGCGCTGGCCGCCCTGGGCGGGGAACTGGTCGCAACTGCGGCGCAGTCCCCTGAGCCCGCCCCGGCGGCCCTGCACGGGCGCGCGCATCCCTTCGCCGCGCCGCTGCTCCGGTCCCGCCGGCTCAACGGCGACGGCTCGGACAAGGAAGTGCGGCACGTGGAGTTTGCCCTGGAGGAATCGGGCCTGGTTTACGAGGCCGGCGATGCCCTTGGGGTGCAGCCCCAGAACTGCCCGGATCTGGTTGCCGGCCTGCTGGGCCTCAGCCGGTGCGACGGCGAGGAGGAGGTGCAGCTGGCGGACGGCGGCCGGATGCCCTTTCGCCGCGCGCTCACCGAGCGCTGCGATCTGGGCCGGCCCTCGGCGGAATTGGTCGCCCGCCTGGCCGGCCCGGCCGGCGCGGAGGAAGGCCACGCTTCGGCGCCGCTGCATGTCCTGGATCTGCTTCGGCGCCGGCCCGAAGCGCACCTGTCCGCGGGCGACCTGGTGCGGCTGCTGCGCCCGCTGGCGCCCCGGCTTTACTCGATCTCATCTAGCCCCAAGGCCCACCCCGGGCAGGTGCATCTCACCGTCGGCGTCGTTCGCTACCAGGCCCATGGCCGCGAGCGCAAGGGCGCATGTTCGACGTTCCTGGCGGAGCGCGTCGTCGCCGGCGCGGCCACCGTGCCGGTGTTCGTGCACCCCAACACGGCGTTTCGCCTGCCGGCCGACCCCTCGGTCCCGATCATCATGATCGGCCCGGGCACCGGCATCGCCCCATTCCGCGCCTTCCTGCAGGAGCGGCGGGCTGTGGGCGCGAAGGGCCGCGCGTGGCTGTTTTTCGGGGACCGCCGGGCGGCGACCGATTTCCTGTACGCCGACGAACTCGCGCAATTCCAGCGGGACGGGGTGCTGACCCGGCTGGACACCGCCTTTTCCCGCGACCAGGACGCGAAGATCTACGTGCAGCACCGGCTGGAGGAGCAGGCGGCCGAGATCTTCGGCTGGCTTCAGGACGGCGCGCACCTCTACGTCTGCGGCGACGCGGCACGGATGGCCAAGGACGTGGACGCGGCCCTGCACGCGGTCGCGGAGCGCGCCGGCGGCAAATCGCCCGAAGCGGCGCGGGCCTGGGTGCAATCCCTGCGCGCGGGCAAGCGCTATCTGCGCGACGTCTATTGAAACCGCCCATGCGAACCGGATACCGCTCTTTGCTCACGCACGGCCACTGGCCGACCTTGGTCGCGTCCTTCCTCTACTTCGACGTGAGCTTCATGGTCTGGACGATGCTCGGGGCGCTCGGCGCCCAGATTGGCGCCACCCTGCGTCTGAATCCGGCCCAAAAGGGCCTGATGGTGGCGGTGCCGATTCTCGGCGGCGCGGTCCTGCGCATCATCCTGGGTGTCATCGCGGACCGCTGCGGCGCCAAGCGCACCGGCATGGCCGCCCAGGCGGCCGTGATCTTCGCCCTGGCCGTCGCGTGGCGATGCGGGCTGCCGTCCTTCGCTACGGCGTTGGCGCTAGGGCTGGCCCTGGGGATCGCCGGGGCGAGTTTCGCGGTGGCGCTGCCCCAGGCGGGACGCTGGTACCCGGCCGGCATGCAGGGGTTGGTGCTCGGCCTGGCGGGCGCCGGCAATATTGGCGTGGTCCTCGACGCCCTCATCGCCCCGGCGGTCGCGGCCCGCCAAGGGTGGAGCGCCGTTTTCGGCTGGGCGCTGATTCCCACGGCGCTGGTGCTGGGTCTTTATGCGCTGATGGCCAAAGACGCGCCGGCCTCGACCGCGCGGCGCCGCGTGGCCGACTACGCCGCGCTGCTGCGCAGCGGCGACGCGCACTGGTTCTGTTTTCTCTATACCGTGAGCTTCGGCGGCTTCGTCGGTCTCGCCAGTTCGTTCGTCCTCTATTTCACGGCGGAGTATGGGCTGACGCCGGTCCACGCCGGACAGTGGGCCGCGGTTTGCACGCTGGTCGGGGCGATGCTGCGGCCGCTGGGGGGCGCGCTGGCTGATCGCCTGGGGGGCACCGTGGCCCTGCGCGGCTGCTTTGGCTTGGCGGCGGCGGCCATTGCCGCCGCGGCGATGGTGCAGCCGCTGGCGGCCTGCGCTGGCGCCTTCATGATTGCGTCGGGCGCTCTCGGCATGGCCAACGGCGCCGTATTTCAGCTGCTTCCGCAGCGCTTCCGTCCCGAACTTGGCCTTATGACCGGCCTCGTCGGCTGCGGCGGTGGCCTTGGCGGCTTCGCTTTGGCGAGCGTCCTGGGCGTTTCGAAAAGCCTGAGCGGTTCCTATGCCTGGGGATTGGTCGGGTTCGCGGGCCTGTGCGGCGTCGCCCTCACCGCAATTGCCTGGAACGCGGCCCGCTGGCGCAGCGCCTGGAGCCCTCTGGGGGGCGGCGCCCGAATCTGATCGCGTCATGAACAGCCCGGTGGACCACTTCCTGACGGAGCAAGGCCGCCTGCAGACGCCGGTGGCGCGATTTGCCGCCGCCGCGCCGGACGTTCAGGAGGGATTTGCGCAGATGATACCGCTCTCCGTCCCGCTTCCCGGACGCCAATACGCCTTCGAAGTCGACCTGGACGCCTGCACCGGCTGCAAAGCCTGCGTGGCCGCCTGTCATGCGCTCAACGGGCTGGATGAGCACGAGACCTGGCGCGATATTGGTGTCATCTCCGGCGCCTGCGGCGATGAGGCCTTCGTGCAGACCGTCACGACGGCGTGCCATCACTGCGCGGATCCGGGCTGCCTGAACGGCTGTCCGGTGCTGGCCTATGAAAAGGACGCCGTCACGGGGATCGTCCTGCATCTCGACGACCAGTGCATCGGATGCAGCTACTGCATCCTGAAATGCCCGTACGATGTGCCCAAGTTCAATCCGCGCCGGGGCATCGTGCGCAAGTGCGATCTCTGCTCGGGGCGGTTGGCGCACGGCGAGGCCCCCGCTTGCGTCCAGGCCTGCCCCACGCATGCCATCCGCATCACGACCGTCGCGGCCGGAGCGGACTCGGATTGCGCGGACTTTATCGCCGGCGCGCCCGATCCTGCGCACACCCGGCCTTCGACCCGTTATGTGACGGCGCGAGTCGGCCTGACCTGGCAGGACAGCGCCGCCGGCGACGCTCCGGCACCCGAGTCGGCCCACTGGCCGCTGGCGGTCATGACAACTCTGGTCGGGATGGGCACCGGCTGCACCGCGGCGGCCGGCTTCGGACCGCCGGCGCTGCCGCGGGCTGAGCTTTGGCTCGCCGGCGCCGCGGCCGGCGGTATTGGGCTGCTGGCCAGCGTCGCCCATCTGGGCCGGCCGCTGCGGGCTTGGCGGATCTTCCTTGGGTTGCGGCGCAGCTGGATGAGCCGCGAGGCCCTGCTCCTGGCGCTGTGGGCGGCGGCGGCCCTGGCGATCTCCGGAACGCTGCGGGTGCATGACGTTGCGCGGTCGTGGCAGTGGGCGGCGGCCGCCATCGGAATAGCCGGGCTGTATTCGTCGGCGATGATCTACATCGACACGCCGCGGCCGGCGTGGGCCTGGCGGCATACGGCGCCGCGTTTTTTTGGCGGGGCGTGGGTCTTGGCCGCAGCCGTCGTCGCCGCGGCCGCGCCCGCGGCCGCGCGGACGGCCGCGATCCACTGCGGGGCGGCCTTGGCCGCGAAACTCGCCGCGGAGCTGGCGCTACTGCGGCCGCGCGCCGGCGTGGACAATCCTTGGCTGCGCCGGTCCGCCCGGCTGCTGTTGGGGCCGCTGCGGCGCCTGCTTGCGGCTCGCATCGCAGGCGCCCTGGCCGGAGCGGTCCTGCTCGCCGCCGCGCCGCAGGGCCTGCGGATCGCCGGGTTGGCTCTGGTCGCTCTGGGCGAAGGCCTGGAACGGATCCTGTTCTTTCGCTGCGCCGCGGCGCCGCGCATGCCCGGGGTCGCGCCGGCATGAAGCGGGCGCTGGAGCGCGCACTGCGGGCCCGCTCCGGCCCGATGACCGACGAGATGGTGCTGGCGCCCGCCCGCTTTGGCCTTGGCCGGCTCCCCGCGCGGCTGGCGCCGGCCGGCGTGGTCGATTCGGTCTGTGGGTACTGCAGCACCGGATGCTCGCTCAAGATCCATGTCGACGGCGGCGGGCAGGCGCTCAATCTGAGCGCCAATCCCGACTATCCGGTCAACGCAGGCATGGCCTGTCCCAAGGGCTGGGAGGCGCTGGCTCCTCTGGCGGCCGCGGACCGTGCGACGACCCCTCTGCTGCGCGGCGCGGATGGCCGGCACGAGCCGGTGGATTGGGAGCGGGCGCTCCTGGTGTTCTGCGCCAAGCTGAAGCAGATCCAGGCCCGCCACGGCCCGCAGTCCGTCGCCTTCCTGAGCACCGGCCAGATCGTGACCGAGGAGATGGCCCTGCTCGGAGCCCTGGCCAAGTTCGGCCTCGGTATCGTGCACGGCGACGGCAACACCCGCCAGTGCATGGCGACGGCGGTCACGGCCTACAAGGAGTCCTTCGGCTTCGACGCCCCGCCATACACCTACGCGGACTTCGAGGAAAGCGACACGATCGTCCTGTGGGGATCGAACCTTTGCATCGCGCATCCGATCCTATGGCAGCGGATCGCGCGCAACCGGCGCGGCGCGGAGGTCATCGTGGTCGATCCGCGCGTGACCGAAACCGCGCAGGTCGCGAGCGTGCATGTGCCGCTGCGCCCCAAGTCGGACCTGGTCCTGGCCTATGGGCTGGCGCGTGCCCTGATCGAGCGCGACGGCGTGGCCCGCGACTTCGTGGCCGCGCATACGGCGGGCTTTGACGACTTTGCCCGCTTTGTTGGCGCCTTCACCCCGGAGCGCGTGCGGGCGGAAACCGGCCTCGACGAAGAGCTGCTCCAGCGGCTGGTTCGCGCCCTCGGACGCGGCCGCCGCGTCTCCTATTGGTGGACCATGGGCGTCAATCAAAGCCACGAGGGCACGCGGCTGGCGCAGGCGCTGATCAACTTGTCCCTGATGACGGGCAATATCGGCCGGCCCGGCACCGGGGCCAATTCGATCACGGGGCAATGCAACGCGATGGGCTCGCGGCTGTTCTCGAACACCACCGGCCTGCTGGGCGGCCGCCAGTTTGAGTCCCCGGAGCACCGCGGCCAGGTAGCGCGCGTCCTGGGCTTGGACGAGGCGCGCATCCCGGCGACGTCCGGCTGGGCCTATGACCAGATCCTGGAGGGCGTCGAACAAGGCCGGATCAAGGGCCTGTGGGTCATCGCCACCAACCCCGCCCATTCCTGGATTCAGCAGGAGCGCGCGCGCCGGATCCTGGCGCAGCTCGACTTCCTGGTGGTGCAGGACATGTACGTCTCGACCGAAACGGCGCAGGCGGCGGATTTGGTGCTGCCCGCGGCCGGGTGGGGTGAAAAGGAAGGGACGTTCATCAATTCAGAGCGGCGGATCGGGTGCGTGCGGAAAGTGGCCCGGGCGCCGGGCGCGGCCCTGAGCGACTTCGCGATCTTCAAGCTCATCGCCCACTATTGGGGTGTGGGCGACCTTTTCTCGCGCTGGTCCTCGCCCGAGGCGGCGTTTCAGATCCTCAAGGAGCTGAGCCGGGGCCAGCCCTGCGATTTCAGCGGGGTCCGCGATTACGCGCATCTGGAGGCCCGGGGCGGCATCCAGTGGCCCTGGCGCGCGGACGAGTCCGCCCGCGGCGAGCCGGCGGCCGAGCGGCGGCTGTTCGCGGACGGCGTCTTCCCCGCCGCCGGCGGGCGGGCGCGCTTCCGCTTCGATCCGCCGCGGCCCATGCCCGAAACTCCCGCGGGGCCATATCCGCTGCTCCTGCTCACCGGCCGCGGCAGTTCGGCGCAATGGCACACCCAGACGCGCACGGCCAAGTCCCCCGTGCTGGCCAAGCTGTATCCGAAGCACGCCTACGTAGAGCTGCACCCCGCCGACGCCGCCCGGCTGGGGATTCGCGATGGGGCCCGGGTGGAGGTGCGCTCCCGGCGCGGGGCGGCGACGGCGCGGGCCAAGCTCACCGCCGCGCTGTCTCCGGGCCAGGTCTTCATGCCGATGCACTACCCGGAAACCAACCGGCTTACCCTCTGGTGCGTGGACCCGTTCTCGCGCCAGCCGGCCTACAAGGCCTGCGCGGTGACGGTGGTCCCGCGGGAGCCCGCCGACCGGCGGGCAAAAGTAAACGATCCGTAAACGGAATTATACGGCAATTACATCCGCGATGGCACCGGCGTTGCTCGATGGGAGACGTCACCATGAAAAAGCTTATCGAACGATTGCATGATCCTCGCGAGCGTAAGTTCTTTTACGCCCTCTTTGGCAGCAAACTGATCGGAGTGGGGCTGGTTCTCGCCCTGTTCCTCGCCACATCCTGGTACTTGGGCGTCCCCGCGGCGCATGCGCAGACAGCGGCGCCGGCCGCGGCGGCGCAAGCGGCCGCCGCCGCTCCCGCCGCGCCGGCGGCGGAGGCGACGCCCGCGTACGTCAACCCCATCAATACGATGTGGGTGCTGGTCACCGCCTTCCTCGTGTTCTTCATGCAGGCGGGCTTCATGTTCCTGGAAGCCGGTTTCGCTCGAACGAGGGAGACGATCAACGTGCTGCTTGAAGGCATCGTCGACACCTGCCTGTGCGGCGTGCTCTTCTGGGCGTGGGGCTTCGCCTGGATGTTCGGCCACGGCAACGGGTTCATCGGGCATGGCGACGCCGCGGGGCACTCTTGGTATTTCCTCCAGCACTTGCCCGACACCTACGAAGGCACGGGCGTCGCGACGTTGGCTTTTTTTCTCTTCCAGTTCGCCTTCGCGGACACCTGCTCGACCATCACCTCGGGCGCGATGCTCGGCCGGACCGGATTTTGGGGCGACCTTTGGTACAGCATCGGCGTCAGCGGCTTTCTCTATCCCATCTTCGGCCATTGGGCCTGGGGCCCCGACGGCTGGCTCAACAACATCCATCCCGCAGCCTTCCATGACTTTGCGGGCTCCACCGTGGTCCACACGATCGGCGGAATGATCGCGCTCGCGGGCGCGATCGTCCTCGGGCCGAGGCTGGGGCGCAAATTCAAGCGCGACGGCGGGGGGCCCATGCCGTACCACAACATGACCATCGCTTCCGTCGGCGCGGTCATCCTCTGGTTCGGATGGTACGGATTCAATCCGGGCAGCACGCTATCCGCGATGGACTTTCAGGGGATCGCCCGGGTGGCGACGAACACGACGCTCGCCGCCTGCACCGGCGGTCTGGCGGCGCTCTTCTACGTTTATCCGCGGACTTCCAAATGGGATTGCGGCGCGGCGGTCAACGGCCTGCTGGCGGGCTTGGTGGCCATCACCTGCCCCTGTTATTGGGTTTCGCCCGCCGGCGCTCTCGCGATCGGCATCGGAGCGGGCATCGTCGTCATTCTCGCCACCGACCTGATGGAGTGGCTGCGGATCGACGATCCCTGCGGCGCATGGCCCGTGCATGGCGCCTGCGGCATCTGGGGCACTTGGAGCCTGGGGCTTTTCGCCACCGGCCAATTCGGCGCCCCGACGCCTACGGGCGCCGACAATTCCGCGGGCTCGGTGGTGAAGGGGCTTTTCTACGGCGGCGGAACCGACCAGCTCGTGGGGCAGATCATCGGCAATGCCGCCATTGGAGTCGGAGTCTTCTTGGCCGCCATGGCGCTCATGTACCTGGTCAAGGCGACCGGCACGCTGCGGATTTCCCAGGCCGGCGAACTCGAAGGCCTGGACCTGCACGAGCACGGCGGCATCGCCTATCCCGAGCAGGCCATGCCCGCCGATGCGGGCGCGATCGTGGCCGCGGCCGGGAGTCCGGCCAGTCCGCTGGGCGTCTCCAGCGTGACCTCCTCGTAGGCTTTGGATTGTCAGGTTGCCAGGCCGCCGGACTTCGGGCCGGCGGCCTTTTCCGCCAGGGGCGGCCGTCCGACAAAGCGATAGCCGACGCCCGATTCGGTCTGGAAATAGCTGGCGGCGCCCCCCGGGTCGCCCAGCTTCGAGCGCAATCGCGCCATATAGATCCGGATGTAGTGGGTGCGATCCTCGGCCGCCGGCCCCCACAGTTCGCGCAGGATCCGCTTATGGGTCAGCACCCGATCGCGGTTGGAGATGAACATATTGAGCAGCGCAAATTCCAGCGATGTCAGCCGGACGCGCTGTCCGTCGCGCAGGACCCTGCGGCTCGCGAGATGGACCTCGATCGGGCCGAAGCAGTACACGGGTTCGGGGGCGCTCGCCAGGCTCCGGCGCAGCAGGGCGCGCAGCCGCGCGACCAGCTCGGCCGCGCCGAAGGGCTTGGTGACGTAGTCGTCGGCTCCGGCTTCGAGGGCGGAGACCTTGTCCTTTTCCTCTCCAAAAACGGAAAGGATGAGCACGGGCGCCGAGCAGAGCGATCCCAGGGCCCGGAGCACCTCCGCGCCGGGAATGTCGGGCAGGCCCAAGTCCAGGATCACGACGTCTGGCGCGCGCAGGACCACTTCGCCGAGCGCGAGCTTGCCGGTCTCGGCGACGCGTACGGCGAATCCCGCTTCGGAAAGCGCGCTGTGGACCAGGCGCCGCAGCTGCGGCTCGTCGTCGATCAGCAGGACGTCGGGTTTGGATTCGACCATGCTCATGCCTGCGGAAGCTCCTCGCATTTCACCGCGGGAAGCGAAACGGTGAAGCGGCAGCCAATCCCCGGCGCCGACTGCACCTCGACCTCGCCGCCTTGAGCCAGCATGAAGCCCCGGACGATCATGAGCCCGAGGCCAAGGCCGTCGGCGGGCGCGTGCGGTCCGCGCTCAAAACGCTCGAAGAGCCGCCCCCGGACGTCGGGGGCAATGCCCGGCCCTTCATCGGCCACGCAGATGAAGATCCGGCCCGGCCCATGGCGGGATGCGCCGGTCGTGCCGGCGCTCACGTGAATCGGGCTGGCGGCCGGCGTGTGCACCGCGGCGTTGAGCAGGAGATTGGCGAGGACCTGCTCCATCAGGAAGGCATCGGCGTGGAGCAGCGGCACCTCGCCCGGGATGCCCACGTTGAGCGGATGCTCCTGCAGGCGCTCCCCGACGGAACGGCAGGCGGCGTCGACCAGATCGCGCACATCGCACCAGTCTTTCCGGACGCGCAGCGTGCCGGCTTCCAGCCGCATCTGGTTGAGGATGTTGTTGACCAGCCCGTCCAGGCGGTGGACCGCGGATCCCATTTCATGGGCGACGCGCCGGCGTTTTTCCGCATCCGGCGTGTCGACTTGCTCGCCCGCCGCCCGCAGGATCGCGAGCGGGGTCTTCAGTTCGTGCGACACGCTGGCCAGCAGCGTCCGGTGCAGCCGGTCGGAGGCGGCGAGGAGTTCGGCGCGGTAACTGAGCGAGCGCAGGGAGGCGAGCTGGCTCGCGACCAAGGCCGCCACCAGATAGGTGATCAGCAGGAGGCTGTCCTCGAGATGAACGGTGGAAAAGGCGAGCCGCTTGGGCGGCATGAACACATAGTTCCACGCCAGTCCGCTCACCACCGCCATGACGAACGCGGGCACGGGCGAAATCCGCAGGCTGACGGCGATGACCACGAGCAGATATAAGTTGCCCAATGCCCGATAGTTCAGGGGCGCGAACCAGCCTCCCAGCGTGAGCACCGCGAGGACGGAGATGGCGAGGATATACTCGCGCGGGCGGCCGAGCATTGGATGGCTGTCTCAGCAGCATCCGTACCACCCCTTGGGCTGGTACCGGCCCGGTTTGCCTCCGTTACAGCGGCGGGACGCCGCTTCCCCGCCTGCAACCCGCGACCCTCTCGTGCGCGGACGCTCTTGGCTTGGCCCGATCTTCTGGTAGGTTGGCGGAGCTTATGTCCCTGCTCGGCCTGCTTGACATCCACCTCGCCTTTGGCGGCCCCTCCGTTCTGGAGAAGGTCAATCTTCAGATCGACGCGGGGGAGCGGGTCTGTCTCGTCGGCCGCAACGGCTCGGGCAAGTCCACCCTGATGCGCGTCGTCATGGGGGAAATCAAACCCGACTCGGGCGACATCTTTCGGCCCGCCGGAGGGGTGTACGCCCGGCTCACGCAGGAGGTGCCCACCGATGTCGTGGGCGCGGTCCGCGACATCATCGCTTCGGGCCTGCGGCCGCAGGGGGAGCACGAGGAGGAGTGGGAGCGGGACGTGCTGGTCGACAACCTGATCGAGCGGCTGCAACTGAAAGCTGACGCGGAGTTCTCCACGCTGTCGGGCGGACTCAAGCGGCGCGCCCTGCTGGGCCGGGCGTTGGCGGCCAAGCCGGACCTCCTGCTGCTCGACGAGCCGACCAATCATCTCGATATCGAATCCATCCTCTGGCTGGAGGAGTTCCTCCTCGAATCCAAGCTGACGCTGCTTTTCGTCACCCACGACCGGGCCTTTCTCCGGCGGCTCGCGACCCGGATCGTCGAACTGGACCGCGGCCGGCTCGCCGGCTGGGCCTGCGACTACGACACCTACCTCGTGCGCAAGCAGGAGGTGCTGGAGGCCGAGGAGCGCCAGCAGGCGCTCTTCGACAAGAAGCTGGCGCAGGAGGAGGCCTGGATCCGCCGCGGAGTTCGCGCCCAGCGTTCCCGGGCGCAAAACCGGGTGCAGGCCCTGCTTCGCATGCGGGCCGAACGGAGCGCGCGCCGCAAGCGGGCGGGAGACGTGACCATGAAGCTGGCCGAAGCGGAGCGTTCGGGGGTGAAGGTGATCGACGCCCAAAACCTGTCTTTCGCCTGGCCGGGCCAGCCGCCGCTCGTCCGGGAGCTGACGACCACGATCATCCGCGGCGACAAGATCGGGCTGATCGGGCCCAACGGATCGGGTAAGACCACCCTGATCAAATTGCTGCTGGGGCAAATCGCCCCCACTTCCGGCGTAGTCGAGCACGGCACGAACCTGGAAGTCGTTTATTTCGACCAGCACCGCGAGCTGATTGACGGCGACAAGACGGTGGCCGACAACGTGGCCGGGGGCAACGACACCGTAACGATCGATGGCCGGAGCCGCCACGTGATCAGCTACCTGCAGGATTTCCTGTTCACGTCCGACCGGGCCCGGACGCCCGCTCGGGTGCTCTCGGGCGGGGAGCGCAACCGGCTGCTGCTGGCGAAGCTCTTCACCAAGTCGGCCAACGTGCTGGTGATGGACGAGCCGACCAACGATCTCGATGCGGAAACCGTGGACCTGCTCGAGGATTTGCTGGTGGAGTTCTCCGGAACCCTGCTGCTCGTCAGCCACGACCGCGCCTTCCTGGATGAGGTCGTGACCAGCACCTTGGCGCTCGAGGGAGAGGGCCGGGTGGGGGAATACGTCGGCGGCTACTCCGACTGGGTGAAGCAGCGCGCGGCCGCGGCGCGCGAGGCCGTTCCCAAGCCGGCACCTGCCGTTCGGAAACCCCGAACGCTCACGCCCCGGGAAGCGAAGGATCTGGCCGACCTGCCGGCCCGAATCGAGGCGCTCGAAAAGGAGCAGGGCGAGCTGGCCGCGCAGCTCGGCGATCCGGTCCTGTACAAACAGGATCCACAGGCGTTTCAGAAGGTGAAAGCGCGGTTGGAGGAGGTCGAGCGGGCCCATGCCGAAGCCTTCGCGCGTTGGGAGGAACTCGAGTCGGTCCAGGCGGCGAAGTAGGGGCAGACGCTGCGGCCGGCCGAATGTCGTCTGACAAAGACTATGCAATCGTAAATTTTTTAACGTTGGGAGGACGATCCCGCTAGCCTTCGCAGTCGAGTCGGCCGGTCGGTGGCCGATCGGCCGTTTGGCGGTCGTCCTCCGGCTTTCACAGGCCTTTTTTGGCTGCTGGCCGGAGGTGCGGCGGCCTAGGATCGCCGGCCCGGTGATCGCGGGGCATGCGGCGCGGGGTCTGGCGAGGGATCTGACAATGCACTTTGATTTGCACTCGCCCTGAAGTGATCTACGCTGCGTGACGATACGAGTTTACCCCACGAAAGGATCTTCGATGAAAAACCAGCTTGCCCTCGGCCTCGTTGGAATTGCCCTGGCCGTTTCCCCCGCCTTCGGCCTGATGGATCGAACTCCGATCAACGTGGTGGTGGACGTTTCGCCGGCCGGCCACCGGACCGGGGTGCCGGCCGCCGGGCACCCGCTTTACTATTTTCCGGTGATCCAGCCCTATCAGGAGATGGGCGGGGTATATGCGGGCGAGAAGGCGCCGCCGGCCCCGGCGGAGATCGCGCACACCCTCGCCACCGCGCTGGCCAAGGAAGGCTATTTCGTCATCGATCCTGCGAATCCGGCGCGCGCGAAGCCGGACATGTTCCTGGTGATCGATTACGGCTCCATCAACCCGGAGTACAATTCGGAGGGTGGGCGGCACGGCCTCGGGGCGTCCGTGGTCGGGGACTACACGATGCTGGCGATGGTGGGCGGCGCGCATTTCGGCCCGCTGGGGGACTTGAACACCTGGCCGGCGCTGCTGGATGTCGACCTGGGCCGTTCCTACTACTTCTTCATGGTGTCGGCCTTTGACTTCAACACCTACCGCGCCACCGGCGTCAAACGCCTCCTCTGGCAGGCCAAGATGTCCGCGCCCGGCAATCACGGCTATTTCCGCGACGTGGTGAAACCGATGATCCTGGCCGGCGTGCCCTGGTTCGGCCGCCAAAGCATGGCTGGAGTGGACCAGCTGCTACCCGATGGCCACATCGAAATCGGCCAGCCCATCGTGAAGGAATTCCCCGCGACGCATTGATGCGTCACGGCGCCGTGAGGCGCGCATCGAAGCGAAACTCAATGGGTCCGCCCCGGATCCACTGGAAAGAGAAGCTGGGATGGGCCGGGTTCAGTAGCACGTTGCTTTCTTCGGGCACCAGCGCGCTGGGCACCCGCAGCGCGACCGAGCGCTTGCTCGCGAGCCAGCTATCCCCCAGGGCGCGGGTGAGCCGCTGATCTCTCGCCCAACTCGCCGGGAGCGGGCGGGCCGTGTCAATGGCCGCTTCCGGCACATCGATCGACCAGCGGCAAAAAGGGGCCACATTCTCCGAGCGCTGCAAATGAACCAGCGCTTCGGCCATTGCGAGCGAGATCGTCTCCGCCGTATAGACGACGCGTTGTCCGCGCGTATGCCAGCGCCCATGGCCGAGGATTCCGCCCTGACCGCTGAAAGCCTCCCCGGCCGTTTGTGCGAAACGCGCCAGCGCCAGCCGATGCAAGAGCATGCGCTTACATCACGTTGCCGTAGGCGATGCCGTTCAACACTGCTTCCACATCGCGCGCGCCGGTTTCGGTATCAAGCAAGTCTAGTGGGGCAGCGCCATTCAACGCCGGCGCCGGGGTTGTTAGCCAGCGGGCGACGGCCTCGTCCGAAGCCAGGATTCTTTTGGCTAGCGCCTGAACCCGCGCGATCCGGACGAGCTTCTCGGTGTTTTCCTTCGAAAGGCGGCCGGATTTTTTGCGCTGATCGCGTAGCGTTCGCGGGGAGATTCCCAGCTTTTCGGCCAGTTGATCGCTTGATAGCGACAGGACCCGGGCGACCGAATCAAACGTCCCGAGCGGCAATCCAATGCGGATCACCCGGACTGCCTCGACGGCGGGCATTTCGGCCACCTGAAACGCAGTAACGGCCATAAGTGCAGTTTGGGCGGGATTGCCGTTTTATCAAGCAATATTGCCAAACATGGCGGACCTCGCCCCGCTCTTGTCTGGACTCGACTGCCCATCGGCTCGGATCAGCCTTGGGCCCATGTCGGATCGTCCCATGCGCGCCATCCGTTGGGGAGTTTTGGGGTATGCGCGCATCGCCCGTTTGTCGGTCATGCCGGCGATCGTCCGCGCCGCGGGCGCCGAACTGACGGGGCTGGCTTCGCGGGACCCGGCCAAGCGGGAGGCCGCCCGGACGCAGTTTGGCCTCACCCGCCTCTATGCCTCCTACGAGGAACTGCTGTCCGATCCCGAAATCGACGCCATCTACAACCCGCTTCCGAATTCCCTTCATCATGAATGGACGCTCCGGGCCGCCGAGGCGGGCAAGCATGTGCTGTGCGAGAAGCCGCTGGCGCTGACCTTGAGGCAGGCGCGGGAAATGGCCGATGCCTGCCGCCGCAGGGGCGTGACGCTCATGGAGGCATTCATGTATCGCTACACCGCGCGCACCCGGCTGGTCTTGGAAGTGATCGACAGCGGCCGGCTGGGCGAGATCCGGGCGATCCATTCGGCTTTCGGGTTTCTGCTGGACCGGCCGGACTCGATCAAGCTGCGGCCGGAACTGGGGGGCGGGGCTCTCTACGACATCGGCTGCTATCCGGTCAATTTCGCCGGCCTGATCGCCGACCGCTGCGCCGGCGCCGAGCCGGGGAGCCGGCGGCCGGATGCGGTGGCGGCCTGCGCCGCGCTCGCGGGCGGCGTCGACCAGATGTTCTCGGGGCTGCTGCGCTACCCCGGCGGCCTGATCGCCAGCGTCAGCTGCGGCTTCACCGCGCACAAGCACGTGCGGTCCGAGGTCATCGGCACGGAGGGGGTGCTGGAAGTTCCGGATACGTTCTTCGACAATCCCGGGGTGCTGACGGTGACGCGCGGGGAGAATCGAGAGGAAATCCCGGTGCCCCTGTCCGACCGCTACCGCGCCGAGGTCGAGGACTTCTCGGCGGCGATTCGCGAGCGCCGCGCGCCGGCGCTGGGCCTCGCGGAATCGCTGCGCAACGCCGAGGTCATCGACCGATTGCTGGCGGCGGCTGGAGGTTATCCCGAGCAGCCAGCGTTGCCGATAAAAACAATGCCTTGACAAGACATGCCGCGGCATACGTCATGGCGGCATGGCCCTCCCCAGCGCTCTCGAAGACCACGTCGGATACTGGCTGCGCAAATTGTCCAACCAGGTGAGCGGCGCCTTTGCCGCGCGGGTGGAGAAACACGACGTCTCGGTAGCGGGCTGGGTGGTGCTGCGGGTCCTGTTCGATCACGAGTCGCTGCCGCTCAAAGACATCGTCGCGCGGGTGGGAGTCGACCAGGGCGCTCTCTCCCGGATGGTGGACCGGCTGATCGCACGCGGCTTATTGACCCGGCGGGAAAGTCCGAACAGCCGGCGGGAAGTGGCCATTTCGCTGACGGAGGAGGGCCGAAAACTGGTCCCCAAGCTTGCGCGGGAAGCGGACGAGAATGACCGGGCCCATTTCGCGCCTCTGTCTGCGCGGCAGCGCGCGGAACTGCGTGCAACGATCCAGACCCTCATTTCCGCGAATGAGGGCGATTCCGGCATTCATCCCATCAACTAACCCAAGCACCAGACGATCCCGAGTCATGAAAGCCATCGCGCGCTCCGCCATCAAATCCATTGACATCCAGACGCCGTTCGAACGGGCATTTGGTTTTCTCGCCAATCCGATGAATTGGCCGCTCTACGCGGTGGTCAATCTTCGCTCGGTGCGCCCGGGGAAGGACGGCTGGTTCAAGATCGTCAGCCGGTACGGCGAGGGTGAAATCAAGCTGAACCCGGTCAAAGAGCTGGGGATCTGCGACCACCAGTGGCGGGATCCCCAGGCCAGTTGGACGGTGCCCCTCCGCATCGTGGCGAACGGCGATGGCGTGACCGTCATGATGACGTTCTTTCAGCCGCCGGTCATGACCGACCGGCAGTTCGACCAGGCAATGAAAGAGATGGACGTCGAGATGAGCCGGCTCCGGCAAATCCTGGAGAGTTCGGCCGCATTCGAGTCCCTGCCGCCCGATCGGCCGGCGCCCGCCGGCGTCCAGATCGTGCAGGAACTGTACGCGGCCTTCGCCGAGCGCGACTTTCCCAAGATTTTCTCCCTGCTTTCCCCTGATGTGGAGATCATCCAGTCCCTCGAGCTGCCCTGGGGGGGCCGGTATCGGGGACACGACCAAGCCAAGCAGTTCTTTGCCCACCTCGGCGCGCAGCTCAGCTCCACGCTGACTCTCGAACGGTTTGTCAGCGCCGGGGACTCGGTCGTGGCCACCGGCTGGACGCAGGGTCAGGTGGTGGCCAGCGGAGCGCGGTTCCGCGTCGCCATCGCCCACCTGTGGAGAATCCAAGACGGGCGCGTCGTCCAGGCCCAATTCCTCATCGACCATCCGGCGATGTTGGAAGCTTTGCAGGCCGCTCAATGAGCGGCCTGCGCCCCTCGGTCATAGGGTGGCCGGCGGAAGGCAGGGCCGGGATTCGTTCCCGGGCTACCGATATTCCTCGCCCGTCGTCGCGTTGATGATCTTGAAGTGCTCGACGTGGTAGGCCGGGTCGGCGCGGAAGGCCAGCTTCACCCCGTACAGGCTTTCCATCCGCACCAGCAGGTCCGCGTCCTCGCTGCGCAGGCGCTCGAGGATGCTGGGATGGACCAGGACGCGCAGGGAGTACTCCTTGCCGTCCTTGCGCAGCTGCAGGCGGCGGGCCACCGAGGAGAGGCGGCGCTGCAGTTCGACCGACATGGTCGTCGCCGACTTCACGATGCCGCGGCCGCGGCAATAGGGGCAGTCGGTGTAGAGGTTCGACCACAGCGACTCCTGCTGGCGCTGGCGGGTCATCTGCATGATGCCGAGCTGCGAGATGGGCAGGATGTGGTTGCGGGCCTTGTCCGTCGCCATCAGCTCCACCATCTTTTCGTAGACGGCGTTGCGGTGGCGGCGCTCCTTCATGTCGATGAAGTCGATGATGATCAGGCCGCCGAGATTGCGCAGCCGGATCTGGCGCGAGATCTCGCGCGCGGCCTCGAGGTTGACGGCGTAGATCGTGTTCTTTTCGTCGCCTGAGCGGTTGCGGTGCGAGCCGGTGTTCACGTCGACCGCGATCAGGGCCTCGGTCTCGTCGATGACGATTTCGCCGCCGGAGGGCAGGGGGACCTTGCGCTGGCCCGTCTGCTCGATCTGCCGCTCGATGTTGAAGCGCTCGAAGATCGGGATGCTGTCGTTGTAGGGGGCGATCTTGCCCTTGGAGCGCTTGGAGATGAGCCCGACCAGATCCTGGGTGCGCTCGAAGTCGGCCTTGTTGTCGATCAGCACGCGGTCGATCTCCTCGGTCAGGAAGTCGCGCACCGTGCGCTCGACCAGGTCCGGCTCCATGTACAGGCAGGTCGGCGCCCGCTCCGCCTGCATCTTGCGGTTGATCTCGTCCCATTTCTTGAGCAGCAGGTGCAGGTCGCGCACGAAATAGCGGGCCTTCTTGCCCTCGCCGGCGGTGCGGACGATGACGCCCATCCCCTCGGGAATGGTCAGTTCGTTGATCAACTGCTTCAGGCGCCGGCGCTCGTTCGCGTCCTCGATCTTGCGGGAGATGCCGCAGCCGTCGCTGTACGGGGTCAGGATCAGGTAGCGGCCGGGCAGGGACAGGTTGGTCGTCGTGCGCGGGCCCTTGGAGCCGATGGGCCCCTTCGTGACCTGGATGACGATGTCCGTCCCGGGCGGGTACAGGCCGGGGATGTCCTTGACCGTGACTTCGCCCTTGGGCTGCGCGTCGCGCTTGCGGTTGACCCGGACGACCTCGACGGAGGAATCGGCCGCGGCGGGAAGCATGTCCCAGTAATGCAGGAAGGCGTTCTTGGAATAGCCGATGTCGACGAAGGCGGCCTTGAGGCCCGGATCCAGGTTCTTGATCCGGCCCTTGAAGATGCCGCCGACCATCCGATTGTCGGACTCGCGCTCGATCTCGAACTTTTCCAGCCGGCCGTCGACCAGCAGGGCGACCCGCTTTTCCAGCGGCTCGGAGTTGATGATGAGCTCGCGGTAGGAGCCTTTTTCCTTCCGGAATACGGAGAGGATCTTTTGCAGCAGGGGGCGCTGTTGCGCCCGGTGCTGCGCGCCGGCTTTCAGCTCGCCGGGGCTGATCGCGTCGATTTCGCGGACCGGCGGCGGATTGGCCAGGTCCGCATCATAGGCGGAAGCGTCGTCCGGTGAGGACGCCGCGGGGTGGGAGGGTGACTGATCGCTCATGGTGGGTGCTGCGGGTTGTAGCCATGGGGCGCCCTAGAGCGTGGATTGCCGCGCAGGAAATCCCGGCAGAGCGGTCGATATCGCGGGTCGGACTTTCCGTCATAACAAGTCCTTCCGGAAGCGATAGACGCTTTGAACCAGTCCTTGCAGGAAGCAGCAACTGAGCACAAAGGAGCCACCGTAGCTGATGAAGGGGAGCGGGATGCCCGTCACGGGCACGAGGCCGATGGTCATCGCGATGTTCACGAACACATGCACGGTCAGCAGCACCGTGACGCCGATGGCGAGCAGGGTGCCGAGGCGGTCTCGGGCGAGACCGGCAATGCGGATGCCGTTGAACAGGACGATGCCGAACAGGACGAGAACCGAGAGGCTCCCCAAGAAACCTTTCTCCTCGGCGATGACCGAGAAAATGAAATCGTTATGGGCGACCGTGTGGGGCAGGTAGCCCAGGCGGGCCTGGGTGCCGGCGGTCCACCCCTTGCCGAACAGCCCGCCGGAGCCGACGGAGATGAGCGACTGGTGCTGGTTGTAGCCGATGCCCTGGGCGTCGATCTTGGCCGGATCGACAAACGCCAGGATGCGCTCCCGCTGATAGTCGTGCAGGAAGGGCAGGAAGGAATGGCGTTGGAATTCGCCGCGGTGCCCCTGGAAGTCGATCCGGCCGTCGGCCGGCCGGGGCAGCGAGGCCATGAAGTTGTAGTAGCGATAGGTGTCCCAGGACACGAGCCCCACCACGATCAGGAACACCCCCAGCGCGGTCGCAAAGAAGCGGCCGGAGAGCTTGGAGACGTACAGCATCGAGAACACCATCGGGGGAAGAACAATCGCCGACTTCAAGTCGGGTTGTAACACTATCAATAGGATGGGGACACCCACCGCAAGGGTCAATTTGCCCAGGACCCCCATCGACTGGCGGATCGTCCCCACCTTGCTGCGGATCAGGATGCTGGCCGTGATCAGCAGCACCGCGATCTTGGCCGGTTCGGATGGCTGGAAACGCAGCGGGCCCAGGCTCAGCCAGCGCGAGGACCCGTAGGTGGAGTGGCCGAAGAGGGGGACCAGGACCAAGCCCAGGGGGATCACGCACACCGCGTAAAGCGGATGGGCCAGGCTCAGCCAATGGCGGTAGTCGACCAGCGAGACGCCCCAGTAAATGCCGGTCCCGACAAGGAGAAACAAAAGCTGCTTCATCCAGTAGCTGCGCGCGACCAAGGCGAAGATCGACTCGTGCGGCGTATTGACCGGCAGCGACGAGAATTGCGCGCTGTAGATGAAGCAGACGCCGATGGCGCTCAGCCCGACGATCGCCAGCGGCGAGATCCAGTCCCACCGCTCCCGCGTGGTCGTGCGGAACACGCCCATCAAGTCGCTGAGGGTATCCGCCTTCATTTCCGGATACAAAGCGCAAGCCGGGCCCGGAGCAAGGGGTCACGTACCAAATCCCAACAAACCGGCTAAACTGCTCTGCCAGGGGGGAGGGTGGAGGCCGGTTTGTTGGGATTTGGTACGTGACCCCTTGCGCAAAAGGCTTGTCCCACCCCCGGGCGGCTCCCTTACTTGTGCGCCTTGCCATCCGTTCGCGTAGCCGACATCGCGTTTGTGATGCTGGCCGAAGGTGATGCCAGCAGTTGGTCGCTTTCGGTCTCGCTGCTTTTGGGCCTGCTCGCCGGGATCCTCATCGGAGGTTTCCTGGTCTGGGCGGGCTCGCGGCACATCCGCCGGCTGGCGCATGAGCAGGCTGCGGAACTGACGGAAGTGGCTCGGCGCGAAGCGGCTGTGGCGGCCGAGGAAATCAAGCAAAAGGCCGAGGCCGAGATCCAGGAGAAGCGCGCGGAGCTCAACCGCGAGTTCGACCGGCGCGAGATCGAGTCCGACGTCCGGCTGCGGGAGATTCGCGCGCACGAGGAGTCCCTTGCCCTGCTCGACTACCAATTGGAGCAGCGCCAGGAGCGGCTGAACCGGGAGGGCGCGGCGATCAAGCAGGCCCGCGACGCGATCCGCGCCATGTCCAAGAGCGTGCGCAAGCGCCTCGAGGGGATGTCGCAGATGGACGCCGAGGACATCAAGCGCGAGCTGCGCGAGGAGGTCCTGCTGGAGTGCCAGGACGAGCTGCGGCTGCTGCGCCGGGAAACCCTGGAGAAGGGCGACCAGGAGCTGCAGACCACCTCCCGGCGCATCCTGGTGGCGGCGATGCAGCGGCTGGCGAGCCGGCCGAACAACGATCTTACCGCGACCCTCGTGCACCTGCCGAACGAGGAGATGAAGGGGCGCATCATCGGGCGCGAGGGCCGGAACATCAAATCGTTCGAGGCGGCGACCGGAGTCACGCTGGTGGTCGACGAGTCGCCCCAGTTGGTGCTGCTCTCCTCCTTCGATCCGGTGCGGCGCGAGGTGGCCCGCTCCGCGCTCGAAGCGCTGATCAAGGACGGACGGATCCATCCGGCGAGCATCGAGGAATTCGTCAAGCGGGCGCAGGATGAGATCGAGCTGGCGACGGCGGCCGCCGGCGAGGAGGCGGTGGAGCGGCTGAACATCAACGGCCTGCATCCGGAGATCATCAAGCTGCTGGGCAAGCTGAAGTACCGCTTCTCCTACAACCAGAACGTCCTCGACCATTCCGTGGAGACCGCGTTCCTGGCCTCGATCATCGCCAACGAGGTCGGGCTGGATCCGAACATCGCCAAGCGCGCCGGCCTGCTGCACGACATCGGCAAGGCGGTGCCGGCCGAGCTCGAAGGCAGCCACGCCGTCGTCGGCTCGGAATTCATCAAGCGCTATGGGGAGACTCCCATCGTGGTCAACGCGGTCGCGGCCCACCACGAGGAGGTGAAGCCGGAGACGGTTTACGCCGGCCTGGTCATTCTGGCCGACACCATTTCCGCGACGCGGCCCGGCGCGCGCGCCGAATCGATGACCAGCTACATCCAGCGGCTGGGCCGGCTGGAAAAGCTGGCCCTGTCCCTGGAGGGCGTGCAGCAGGCCTTCGCGATCCAGGCCGGGCGCGAGATCCGCGTGGTCGTCTCCCCGCAGCAGGTGACCGACGACGGCGCCCGCGAACTGGCGAAGGAGCTGCGCCGCCGCATCGAGGCGGAGCTGCAGTATCCGAGCACGATCAAGATCACGGTGATCCGGGAGAACCGGTTCACCGAAACCGCGACTTAGCCATGGCCGACCCGAAGCTGCTCGAAACCTTTGCCAATCCCGCTCCGCACCGCGACTTCGTGATCGAGCACACCCATCACGAGTTCACCTCGGTGTGCCCGATGACGGGCCATCCCGACTTTGGCGCCATCACCGTCCGCTACGTCGCCGACCAGCTCTGCGTGGAGCTCAAGTCGCTGAAGCTCTATTTCCACGCCTACCGCAACGAGGGCATCTTCTTCGAGGCGGTGACGAACAAGATCTGCGACGACCTCGGCCGGGCGCTTTCCCCCCGCTCGCTCACGGTGATCTCCAGCTGGAAGGGCCGGGGAGGGATCACCTCCGTCGTCACGGCGGAGTGGAAGGCGCGCTGAGCGCGGCGATCACCGCGCCGTGGAGCGCGGGGCCCGCGGCCACGGTGGAGTCGGATTTGACCGGATTGCCGCCGTACCAGTCGGTGATGACGCCGCCCGCGCCGCGCACGATCGGCACCAGGGCGGGTATGTCCCAGGGGTTCATGATCGGATCGAGCATGATGTCGGCCCAGCCGGCGGCCACGAGCAGGTAGCCGTAGCAGTCGCCCCAGGTGCGGGCGACGCGGGCCCGGCGGGCGAGCGCCTCGTAGGCCGCGCCATTGCGGTACTTGGCGGGATTGAACGGGTCGCTGGTCAGCAGGACCGCGTCCTCGACCCGCGCGCACTCCCGCACGCGGGTGGGGCGGCCGTTCAGCGTGGTGACCCGCCCATCGCCGACCATCAGTTCGCCGAGCACAGGCTGGTGAATCGCCCCCAGGATCGGCTCGCCGCAGTGCAGGACGGCGATCAGGGTGCCGAAAAGCGGGCAGCCGGCGGCGAAGGCTTTGGTGCCGTCGACCGGGTCGAGCACCCAGACCCATTCGGCGTCCGGGTCCTGGATGCCGAATTCCTCCCCCATGATCCCGTGGCGGGGATAGCGCCGCGCGATCATCTCGCGCATGAGCTTTTCGGCCCCGCGGTCGGCTTCCGTCACCGGACTCTGGTCCGATTTTGTCTCCACCGCCAGATCGGGCGCCTTGAAGTACGGCCGGATCAGATCGCCGCTCGCCCGCGCCAGGTCGAGGAGGAAGGCCCTGAGGGATTCGGGATTCTCGGTGCTCAACGCCAGCGATCATTCGATTCCCGCGCGGGTTGGCAAGGGGGCGGCGGCCCATTGCCGGCGCGGCGGAATTTTGCTTACTGGAGCGGTGAGCTGGACCAGCCAGGTGATGCATTTCATCGACTTCGAAGGCGGCTTGGCCTGCGGGGTGCTGGAGTACGGCGTCGTGACGCTGCGCGGCGGCCGCATCGAGGCCGCCGAAGGCCGGCTCTGCGCGCCCGCCGGGCGCATTGCCGCCGAGGATATCGCCGTGCACGGCCTCACCCCGGCCGCCCTGGCGGGCTTTCGCCCGTTCGCCGACGACTGGGAGCGCTTCGCCGCGTGGCGGCAGGAAGCCCCCTTCGCGGCGCACTTTGCCGGGATGGAAAACAGCCTGATCAAGGCCGCGTGGCCGGCGCCGCGGCCCTCGGCCGATTTCATCGCGCCGGACCGGCGCTCGGTGGAGTGGGGGCCGTGGATCGACACGGCGCGGCTCTACGCCGAGTTCTATCCGCATCTGGGCTCGCAGCGCCTGGAAAACCTGGTTCGCGGGGCGGGCCTGCAGCCGCTCCTGGACCGGTGCGCCGCCCAATACTGCCCGGAAGGCCGCCGCCGTTACCATGCGGCGCTGTACGACGCGGTGGCCGGAGCGCTGCTCCTGTGCGCGCTGGCCAACGAGCCGCGCTGCGCCGGCTTGAGCACGGCGCAGCTGCTCGTGCTGAGCACGCGCGACCCCGGCAAACGCGAGGCGATGACCCAGCCGGAGCTGTGGTGAGGCGGACATTTTTTCCCTTTCATCGCAGTCCTCTGATACTTAGCCTGCGTCCATGAAGCATTGGAGGCTGTGGGCGGGCGTTGCGTGCGCGTGGATTGCGGGCTGCTCCAAGGCGCCGCCGCCGCCCCCTCCTCCTCCGCCACCCCCGCCGTCGGTCGTCCTGGTGCCGGCGCCCGAAAAGAGCGCGCATTTCGACGCGGTCAACCGGCACCTCCAGCTCGGCGGCGAGCTTTACGGCTACGCCGACGTCGACGGGGACTTGGACAGCCTGGCGGACAAGGGCCAGTCGCTTTTGAAGCAGTTCAGCGCGTCCCTGCCGCAGCTGGCCGCCGCGTCGAAGTGGAACCTGAAGCCGTATCTCAAGCTGCTGGGCTTTGAGGACCTCAAGGCCATGGGTTTCAGCTCCGTGGCCGTGGGCCCGGGCGAATACGTCAACCGCGGGTTCCTCTACCTGCCGTCCGGACGCCGGGGCGTCTTTGCCGCCCTGGGCGGCCGTCCGCATGCGCCGCGCTACCTCGCCCTTGCGCCGGCCGACGCCGACGTCTTTGAAGAGCTCGACTTCGACGTCCCGGCGCTGGCGTCGGCCATCAAGCAGGCCTGGATCCAGGCGGCGGGCCCGGAGGCAGAAGGAAAATTCGAGCGGGGGTTGATTCAGGGCGGCAAAGGGGCGGGGATCTCGGTCCCGGACATGATCCGCCATCTGCGCGGAGAGATGGTGATCGTCGTGACGGTCGATCCCAGCAAGACCATCACCTTGCCCGGGATCCATCCGATCGTGCTTCCGTACTTCCAGGTCCTGATCGGTGTCGAGGGCATCGGACCGGATCTGCAGCCCGTGCTCGATCGCTCGCCGGTTCTCGACCACCGCGACGACAACGGGCGGCGCTTCTACCGTCCAAAAATGGGAATGATGATCCCGGGCTTCAACCCCGCCTTCGCCATCGTGGGCACCACGTTCTTTTTCAGCTCGAACGAATACTTCCTCCGCCAAGGGCTGGATCGCCCGGCGGCCGAAGGCCTCGCCCAGAACCCGGATTTTGTCCGGCTGCAGCGGGAGCTGGGAGCGGACGAGAACACCGTGGCCTACGGGACTCCGCGCCTCTTCGATCAGATCAAGCGCATCGCCGCGCTGAATCCCGACCTGGACGCGAACGTGCTGCGCGGCTTCAACGCCGCGATCGCGGCGCTGCCGCCGGTCACCCATCCGTTCATGCAGGTCATCCGCAACACCGACGATGGCATCCTGTACGAATCGCGCGAGTTCCGCTCGCTGAAGCCGATTCTCGCCACGATGGCCTTATATCCCGCGCTCATGGGCGGCATGATGGCCGCGCGACAGGCCGCGGCGCACCCGGCGCCCAGCCTGAACCCTCCTCCTCCGATGGGGCAAATGCCCGGCGCGTCCGCGCTCACTCCCGACCAGCGGGTGGAGCGCAATCTGCGCATCCTCTCCGCGCTGGCCCGCATCTACTATCGCCGGACGGGGAAAACGACCGCGACGTATGACGACCTGATCGGCCCAGGGAAGCCCATCTCGACCGACCTGCCCGCGGTGGAGGGGGAGGACTACCGCACCATCAAGTTCCAGAAAGGCCGCCCGGTCCAGGTGACCCTGCCGGACGGCCGCACGCTCACGGCCCCGGTCTATCAGCGGCGGCGCCCGCTCGCGCCTTCCACCGCGCCTGCAGGGCCGTAAGGGAGCAGTCCGCCAGCGAGGCCAGCCGCCAGTCGGCCATGCTGAAATCGTGGTGCGCCGTCGACCGGTTGGGCACGGCGACGGCGTAAAGGCCGGCGCGTCGCGCGGCCACGACGCCGGTGTGCGAGTCCTCGAACGCCGCGCCGAAGCTGGGTGGCACGCCCAGCCGATTCATGGCATGGCGATAGACGTCCGGCTCCGGCTTGGGGGAGGCCACGTCGTCCCGGCAGCTGATCGCCTGGAACCGCTCAAGCAGGCCCAGGCGCGACAGGTGCCCTTCGACGTGAGGGTGCCGGGAATTGGAGGCGACGCCGAGCGGCAGGCCGGCGCCGCGGGCGGCGTCGAGCAGCGCGAGCACCCCGGGCAGCAGCTCCAGCTGCTGGTCGAACTCGCGGTTCAGCGTCTTGCGCTCCAGCTCCAGTTCGGCGCGGTCGGCCCGCTTCTCGAACGCGTGCCAGGGATCGAAGGCGTAATCCGCGTGGCCGACGCTGCGCAGGAACAGGCCGCGGTCGAACTCCACGCCGTGGCGGGCGTGGACGGCCGCGTAGGCGTCGATCAGGGCCGATTCGGTGTCGATCATCAGGCCGTCGAAGTCGAAGATGAGGGCGCGGAGCACCTGACGGACAGTGGGAGATGGGAAGTCGGGCGCAAGCCGCCGGAATCGAAGCGGCGGGGTCGCCGCTTCCACTTGGCAATGCGGCGCCGGCCGCTCAGAGTCAGCCCGTGCGATCTCTCCTCTTGGCCGCCCTGATCCTGCCGTTCGCGTCCGTCGGATGGGCGCAGTCAGAGGGCTCCTTTTCGCAGTCGCTTTCCCCGGCCGACGCCGCGTCCGCCGGCCTCGACCAGCTGACCCCGCAGCAGCGGGCGAAGCTCGATGAGCTGGTCGAGCAATACCGCAGCGGGGCCCTGGCCGCGGCCGAGGCGCGCGCCCAGGCGGCGGAGCGGGCGCAGGCGGCGGCGCAGGCCGAGGCCGCCCGGGCCAAGACCGAAGCGGCGACCGCGAAGACCGACGCGGCGAAAGCCAAGGCCTCATCCGGCGGATTCTTCGCCCACGCCAAGGCCATCATCATGCCCGGCACCAAGATCGAGTATGCCGCGATCGAGGCCCACATCGTCGGACGCATCCGTGGCTGGGATCGCAACACCGTCTTCGTGCTCGACAATGGCCAGCGCTGGAAGGTCGCCGACTATTCGGACTACTTCAGCGGCCGCGCCCTCGAGAACCCCAAGGTGACCATCGAACCGCACCTCGGCGGCTTCAAGATGCACATCGAGGGCATGAGCTACCTGTCGGTCCGCCTCATCAGCGGACCGATCTACAAGGAGCAGGACTAGCCCCAATTTTTCCTGAAAATCACTTCAATCTCGAGGGAAGACGCCGGGCGATAACCGGCCGAAACCTTCCAGCGATGGGCTGAGAGCCCACCTCGGGCGGTTTCGGTCGATTCTCGCGCGGCGCTTCGTCGATCTTGA
>DASRSH010000144.1:0-3066 GCA_035656575.1 Opitutaceae bacterium | reverse complement strand
TACTCGGCGCGGTCCTGCACCGACTGCTGCACCGGCATGTACTCGTCGTAGCCGAAAAAGTTGAACTCCCGGTCGTCGGCGTCCTCGAAGTAGAACTTGTTCACTATCTTTTGCGTCTCGGAAATCTGCGCCGTCGTCGTCATCTGCGACTGGAACCGGCCGGTGCGGCAGCTGTCGCCCGGGGCCAGCATCCCGGAGTCGTAGGCCGGCAGCTTGACCGTGTAGGCCGTGGCCGGATTGAGCACGGCGTAGGAGCCGTCCACCACCCCGCCCCCGTACGGCGGCAGATCGGGATAGGCGGTGACCTGTCCCCCGATGTAGGTGCCGTTCCAGATGTACTGCTGCGTCACGCGGTTGGTGCCGGTGACGTCGTTGAAGTAGCTCTCGTAGAATTGCGTCCACCACTTGATGGTCAGGTTTTCGGCCGCCCGATAGACCAGGGCGGCGTAAATGTCCTGCGTCTGGTTCGGGTCGTCGCGATAGTAGCCCTGGCCGTAGCGGCTGAGATAGCTCACGCGGACGGCCAACTTCTTGCTCAGCGGCTGGCTCAGGTCGATGGTGGCCTCGGGATTGGAATAGGAGTGGCCGCTGGCCCAGTACCCGAGGGTCAGGGAGAGCTGCGCGTGCGGCCCGTCAAAACTGGGCTCCTTCATGTCGTAATTGACATAGCCGCCGGGGGCCTGGCTCTGGGGGCCGAACACGGCCGAGCCGGGCCCCTTGACGATGTCCATCCCCTCCACGCCGTTGAAGCTGGGAAAGATGCTGCTGCCGGTGTACATGCCCTGCTGGCCGTCATAGTACATCTGCGCGTTGTCCCCGCGGATCAGCGGCGTGGTCGGAACTCCGTATCGTGCCGGAGAATACACACCGGGCGAGAACTGCCCGAAGTCCATCGCGTTCTTGATCTGGCGGTCGTCCATCCACGCCTTGTTGATCGTGGACACCGAGCGGGGGATATCCAGGATGTCGGCCGCGTCCCCCAGCACGCTGTCCACCGGGCGCACCGTCGGCAGGATCTGCTGCTGCAGCGGCACGTCGCTGACCGTGAACTGGTCCATGCGCGTGATGTTGTCGTCGTCCGCCCCGCCGGAAGCGGCGCCCGCCGAGGACGAGCCGGCGGTCGCCGGCGTCGAGGTTGTGGTCGTGGTGGTGGTTGTCGTCGTGGCGGCCGCGGCGGACGAATCGCCGCTCGACGAGGGCGCTGGGCTGGCGGAGGCGCTCGCAGTGCTTGCGGTGCTTGCGGTGCCTGTGGTTTGGGCCGGGAGCGCGGCGGTGAGGAGGACGAAGGCCGCCAGAGCAGCGGCGGAGAACCGGACGGACTGTGATTGGGACATATGGTTAAGGCGCGGCGGGGTCCCACGCGCCGGGGGCCTCGCGAGCATCTAACGTGCCATGGCCGGAAATAAAGCCGCGGTCCCGCCGCGCCCGCTGGTATGAAAGCTGCTCGCTCCCGGAGGCGGATGGACCGCAGAATTTTTCTCCGGCGGGCGGGCGCGCTCGGCGCGGGCCTGGTGCTCGGCGCCGGCCGCGGGGCCCTGCGCGCCGCGGCCGCCGCGCCGCCGCTGGGCCGCATCGCCTATCAGCTCGGATGGGTGAAGAATTTCCAGTTCGCCGGGGAGTACTTCGCGGACGCCCGCGGCTATTACCGCCGCTTTGGCGTCGAAGTGGATCTGCTCAGCGGAGGTCCCACCGTGAACATCGAGCCGGCCGTCATGTCCGGCAAGGCCCTGGTCGGCCAGAGCATGCCCGACCTCCTGGCCACCGCCAATGCGAAGGGCGCTTCCCTGCGCATCATCGCCGCCTGCTACCAGCGCAATGTGAGCGCCATCATCTCGCTCGCGCGGACGCCCCTGGTCGAGCCGCGGGACATGATCGGTAAGCGGATCGGCGTCCAAATCACCAACCTCGTGATCTGGCGCGCGTTCCTGCGCCTCAACGGCATCGCCCAGGCGGCCGTCACCACCGTGCCCGTGCAGTTCGACCTGACGCCGCTGGCGACGGGCGAAGTCGACGGCTTTTTCGGGGAAGTGATCGACGACGCCGTCGAGTTGCGCGAATCCGGGGTCGCGATCCACATCATGCCGTTCGCCGATTTTGGCTACCACATGCTGACGGCCACTTACGAGGTGACGGCCGCCAGCCTGGCCGATCCCGAGCGGCGCTCCCAGCTGGTCGCCTTCATGAAAGGCGATCTGCTCGGCTGGCGCGACGTCCTGCGCGATCCCGCCGGCGCCGCCCGGCTGACCGTCGAACGTTACGGACGGCAAAATGGCCTCGATTATCGGCGGCAGGAGGCGTCCTGCATCGTTCAGAACGAATTCATCGTCAGTCCCGAGACCGCCCGGCACGGGCTGTTCTGGATGAGTCCCCAGCGCGTGGACCAGACGCTGGCGGCGCTCGACGCGGCGGGCGTGCACGCGCGGGCGGACTATTTCACCAACGAGATTCTCGACGAGGCCCGCAACCAGCTGGCCGCCCTTTGAGCTCCCTTCCGTCGAGCGCTCACCCCGAGGCTTCCCCTCAGCGCCATGGCGCCGAGGTTGCCGTGGAACGCGTGACCAAGCGCTTCCGCCGCGGACGGGCCGACTTTACGGCGCTGGACGACGTGTCGCTGTCGATTCCGGCGGGAGAATTCGTCGCGCTTATCGGCCCGTCCGGATGCGGCAAATCGACCTTGCTGCGGCTGCTGGCCGACCTGGACCGGCCCACCGCAGGGAGCCTGCGCCTCGACGGGCGGCCTCCCGCGGCCCTGCGGCGGGAGCACCGGATCGGCGTCGCCTTTCAGCAGGCGACCCTGCTGCCCTGGCGTTCGCTGGAGGACAATATCAGCCTGCCGCTCAAGCTCGCCGGCCGCTCCGTGGATCGGAGGGCCTTGGCCAGCCTCATCGCCCTCTTCGGGCTCAAGGGTTTCGAACGCAGCCGGCCGGCGCAATTGAGCGGGGGCATGCAGCAGCGCGTGTCCATGGCGCGGGCCCTCATCGTCGACCCGAAGCTGCTGCTCCTGGACGAGCCTTTCGGGGCGCTGGATGAAATCCTGCGGCACCGGCTCAACATCGAGCTGCAGCG
>DASRSH010000143.1:0-47709 GCA_035656575.1 Opitutaceae bacterium | reverse complement strand
AGGTGGTGCGCCTCATGCTTTCCCAGCACGGCTACCGGGCCGAAATCGTCGGCAACGGGCTGGAGGCGGTGACGGCGTGCGCCGCCGGAGAATACGATGTGGTGCTCATGGACCTGCAGATGCCGCAGATGGATGGATTCGAGGCCGCCCGGCGCATCCGCGCCGGGAGCCGCGCGTCGCCCTCACGCCCCTGGATCGTCGCAGTGACGGCCAATGCCATGGAAGGCTATCGGGAGCGGTGCCTGGCGGCGGGCATGAACGACTACCTCGCCAAGCCGATCATGATGGATGATCTGCTTGCGGTGCTGGACCGCGCCCGGGCAACAGGGGAGGGCGCAATTCCGGCCGGGGCATAGCCCGCCGGCCGAGATCGCGCCAGAGAAAGTCCGCGCGTTCCGCGAGCAATTGCCGGCAGTGCTCGACTTCGGCCGCGCGGGCCGTCCGATTTTCGGCGGCGATCGCCGCCAGATCGTCGAGATTATAGAGGAAGACATTGGCGAGCCCGGCCGCGGCCGGCTCGATGTCGCGCGGCAGCGCCAGGTCCAGCAGCAGCAGGGGCCGGCCGCTGCGCCGCCGCAGCGCCGCCGCGACCGCGGCGGCCGCCAGGATATGGGACGGCGCGGCGGTCGCGCCGACCACCACATCGAAGTCCACCAGCCGCGACTCGCGATGCTCGAACGGCAGCGTGCCCGCCCCCAGCGTCTCGGCGAGCGTGACCGTCCGCTCCAGGCTGCGGCTGCACAAAGTGAGCCGGCAGGCGCCCCGGCTCTGCAGCGCCCGGGCGGTCTTTTCGCCGATTTCTCCGGCTCCCACCAGCAGGACGTTCACGGGCGCCAGGTCGCCGAAAATGTTCTGCGCCAGGTCGACCGCCACGTTGGCGACGCTGACTTGCCCGGCGGAAATCGCCGTGTGCGTGCGGACATGCTTGGCCGCCTGGAATGCCTTCTGAAAGACGCGGTTGAGGACCGGGCCCGCCGTGCCGCGGGAGACCGCGGCGGCATACGCATCCTTCACCTGCCCGAAGATTTCGTTCTCCCCGACCATCTGGGAATCGACGCCCGCCGCCACCTCGAACAGGTGGCGGATCGCCTCCAGCCCGGAGCGGCGCAGGCGGATGGCCGCGAGCTCCTCCGGAGCGCAGCCCACGCGCCGGCGGAACCCGTCCTCCACCCGCGCGATGGCGTCGGAGCCGGCGGCCACTCCATAGAACTCGATGCGGTTGCACGTGTTCAATACGGCCAGTTCACTCACGGCGCCGCTGGCCGCCAGCTCCGCGTGCAGCGCCCTTTCGGCCTCCTCGGCCAGCGCGAGCTTCTCGCGCACGGCGATCGGGGCGTCGTGGTGCGTGGCCCCCAGCACGAAAAAAAGATCCGCGTTCATGGGCGCAGCTCCGCGGCGGGCGGCGGCACGGGCCGGCGGCTCGCGTTGACCGCCCCCAGGGAGGCCATGGCGACCGCGAACAGGGCGACGCAGGTCCAGGCGAACGTTCGCGCCACCAGGCGGCCGCGCAGCCGCAATCCCAGGGCGATCGCGGCCGCCAGCCACACCGTGGCGGTGAGGAGCAGCTTGGGCGCCGCAACCGAGGACGTGTCGCGCAGCCAGTAGGCGGCGCCAACCACCAGCGAGGCCGCCAGCAGCCCGACGGCGGCGCCGAGCAGGCGCACGCTGATGTGATCCAGGTCCAGGACGGACGGCAGAAGCGAAAACCAGCCGCCCAGGTGCCGGGCCCGCAGGGAGTGCAGCCGGAACAGGAGCAGCAGGGACGTGAGCGCGAGGAGGGCGAACACGCCATAGCTGAACAGAGCCAGGGCCGCGTGGAACTCGATCCAGGGGTTCCCGCCGAACGCGTGCGCCCGGCGCACGGCATCCCACGAAGGCATAGCCAGCGAAACGAGGGTCAGGACCGCTCCCAGCCCGGCGGTGAAATAACCGAGCACGCTGGACCGGAAAGTCACGCCGACGACCAGATAAAGGGTGATGGCCGACCAGGCCGTGAACTGGCAGAGCTCGAAGGCGTTGCCGAGCGGACAGCCTCCCACCGCGCGGCCCCGTTCAGCCAGGCCGAACACCTGCAGAAGATAGCCGACGGCGACCAGAAGATAGACGATCAGTCCGGACGGGCGCCCGCGCCGGCGCAGCGCCCAGGCACCGGCCGCGAAGCCGGCCAGGTAGCAGGCTCCGGCGGCCCACATCCACTGGCGAGCGGTCAGCGCGGCGAGCATCAAACTCGCCAACGTAGACGGTCAGACGACGCGATTCAAGCGCGCGACGGCGCCATACCAATGGGCGGACAGCTTGGGCGTGCGCTTCTGCGTTCCGAAGTCCACATGCACGATGCCGAAGCGTTTGCGGTAGCCTTCCGCCCATTCGAAGTTGTCCAGCAGGGACCAAAGGAAGTACCCCTTGGCCGGATAGCCCTCGTCCACCGCGCGGTGGAGCGAGATCAGGTATTCGCGCAGGAATTCGCGGCGGTGGAGATCGGCCACCGCACCGGCGCGGTCCGGCACGTCCTCGAAGCAGGCGCCGTGCTCGGTGATGTAGAGCGCCGGCGGCCGGTAGAGATTCGCGCTGTGGCGGACGGCCCAGTAGATCGATTGCGGAACGACGCGCAGCCAGGGCAGGGCGCCGCACGGGTAATCCCGGGGCGCCGGAATCTGTTCGAGTCCGCGGCCGGCCGCGCGGGCGAAAAAACCCGAGTAAATGTTCAGGCCCAGGAAATCGGTCGGCTGCGAGATGAAGTCCAGGTCGCCCCGTCGCACCCGCGGACGGCTGGACTTGAGGTCGCGCAGGTAATCGTCGGGATAGGCGCCGTGAAACACCGGCGCCAGCAGATGCCGGTTGCGCCGGGCGAAAGCCCGCTGCGCCGCGGCGGCGTTCTCCGGCGTCTCGATCACGGGAACGGGGACGTCGGTGTTCTGCGTCAGCCCGACGCGGGCGCCCCGGCCGCCGTGCTCCCGCACCGCGCGCACGGCGTGGCCATGGGCCAGCAGCGCGTGGTGGTAGGCCTGCGCCACGACGGCGGGCGGTTCCTTGGCGCCGGGGGCATGCACTCCGGTCTCGTAGCCCAGGCCGATGAAACAGGGGATCTCGTTGAGGGTAATCCAGCGCTTCACGCGGTCGCGCAGCCGGAGCACCACCGCGTCCGCGTAGGCGCCGAACGCGTCGACGGTCGTGCGGACCCGCCAGCCGCCCTCGTCCTCGAGAGCCTGCGGCAATTCCCAATGGTACAGTGTCACCCAGGGGGTGATTCCCCGCTCCAGCAGGCGGTCGATCAGCCGGTCGTAGAAATCCAGCCCAAGCGGATTGGGGGCGCCGCGGCCGGACGGAAAAATGCGCGACCAGGAAACGGAAAGCCGGTAGTGGCGCAGGCCGAGCCGCCGCATCAGCTCGATGTCGGCGGGGTAGCGCCGGTAATGGTCGCACGCCGAGGCGGGCGCGTCGCCGCCGGCGATCGCGCCTCGGCGCCGTGCGAACCGGTCCCACACGGACTCACCGCGCCCGTCGCCCGCCGCGCCGCCCTCGATCTGCAAAGCCGATGCCGCCACCCCCCAGACAAAGTCCCGGGGATACCGATAGGAAAGCTTCATGCGGCGGGGGGCGCGATGGTGTCCCCCGCCTGCGACAGGGCTTCGACCAGGATCTTGCGCCGGGGCGCCTTGGGATGAAGAATCCGGCTGATCAGGCGCGCCACGGCGGAATGGCCGATCTCCTGGTGCGGCACCCGCATCGAAGCGACCCGGGGAAGCCCCGCGGGCGGCTCCAGCCCGTCGAAGCCGGTCACGGAGACGTCGCCGGGCACGCGCAGGCCGCGGGCCTTGAGGTCGTGGATGAGCTGGTAGGCCTGGTGGTCCGCGGCGCACACGAACGCCGTGACGCCGTCCGAGCGCACCCGCAGGGCGGCAAAGTCGGCCACGCCCGCCGCGTCCAGCCGCGGCGCGTTCTTGGCCACATTGCAGGACCAGTCGGGCCGGATCTCCAGCCCATGGGCGCACAGCCCCTGCACGTAGCCGCCGAAGCGGCGCAGCGTCCAGTGGCCGCCCACCGGATAGGACCAGGCGGCGAAGCCGATGCGGCGATGGCCGGCGGCCACCAGCCGGTCCACCAGCGTGACGATGCCGGCGACATCGTCGGTGTCGATGGTGTCGACCGTGGGGTTGGCGTAGCTCTCCAGCACCGCCACGGTAGAGATCTTGCGCGCCAGCGCGTCGACCACCGCCTCGGGGAAGGGATAGATGAGCAGGATGCCGCGCCAGTCGCGGGCGCGGATATTGCGCAGAATGGGCCGGCGCAGGCGGTCCTCGAGCAGGTTGGGCGGATTCTCGAAGACGATGTCGACCGCGACGTGGTCAATCTCGGCCCGCTGCCGCACGCCCTGCAGGATGAAAGGGAACGTCGTGAGTTCCGCGTTGGCCTTGGGCACGCCGATCACGACGCCAATGGTGACCGGCTTGCTCTGGCGCGAGCGGCGCACCGCGCGCGTGGGAATGCCCTGGTAACCCTGCTCGGCGGCGGCGGCCAGGACCCGGGCCCTGGTCTCCGCACTGATCGCCGGATGGTTCGACAGGCTGCGCGACACGGTGGTGCGCGAAAGCTTCAACCGATCGGCCAGCGCTTGCTGATTCAGGGGAGGCACTAGGCGAAATGTGCCTTTCTGGAACGGCGTGACAACAACAAAACAAAACTGTGCACATACATTGATAGTCTTACACAAGACTGGACATTCTCCCTATAATAAATTGATGCTAATAATGTGCACATATATGTTGACGCAAATCGAAGCGTTATGCACATCGGCTCATGCTTCCCCGATTTTTCCTCCGTGCGGCCCCTTGGGCCGCGGTGCTTGCGGCGGTTTCCGCCCTGCGGGCGGCCGGTCCCGTCCTGATCTGGAGCGACGAGTTCAATTTGCCGGCCGGGAGCGGCCCCGACCCCGCGAAATGGAGTTTCGACCTGGGCGTGGGCGACCCGCCGGGCTGGGGCAATAACGAGTTGGAGACCTACACCAGCAGCCGGAGCAACTCGGTGATCGTGGATGACGCCCTCGCGCTCGATGGCAAGGCCCTCGCCCTTCGGGCGCAGGCGGCAAATGGCAGCTACACGTCGGCGCGAATCCAGACGCAATCGACCTTCTCGGTCGAATACGGCCGCCTGGAGTGCCGGGCCCGCGTGCCAACTGGCGTCGGTCTTTGGCCAGCCTTCTGGGCCCTGGGCTCCGACATCGACACCGCGGGATGGCCGGCCTGCGGCGAAGTCGACGTGATGGAGTGGGTCGGCCAGCTGCCCGACCAGATTGCCGGATCGCTGAATCTGCCGGCCTACAACGGGGCGACGGCGCTGACTGCGGACTATGTGCTGGCGAGCGGCGCGTTCAGCGACGCCTATCACGTGTTCGCGGTCGACTGGTATCCCGGAGAATTCGTGTTCTCGGTCGATGGCACGGTCTACGAGGTGCAGAAGCAGAGCAGCCTGCCCGCCGGTTCGGCCTGGCCGTACAGCCAGCCGTTCTTTCTGCTCCTCAACCTCGCGGTCGGCGGAAACTGGCCCGGCCCCCCCAATGCGGAGACGGTCTTCCCCCAGGACTTCCGGGTGGATTACGTCCGAGTGTTTTCCCTGCCGTCGACGCCGCCCCCCAGCCTGGTGTGGCCGCCGGACGCTCCGGCGGGCGCCACCGCCTACTCGCCGGCGGCGGGCCAGGTGGCGCTGAGCTGGACCGCGCCCGCCAACACTTATGGCGCCGCGCTGGCCGGATATCGCGTCGACCGCGCGTCCGATGCGGCGTTCACCCAGAACGTGGTCTCCTGGACGACCGGCTCCAGTACGTCCTACACGGATACGACGGCGGCGCCGGGCTCGACCTATTACTACCGCATTTCCGCGCTCAGCGCCAACGGGGCGTCCGCGCCTTCGGCCGTCGTGCAGTCGGCCGTGCTGGCCTCCGGCGGGCCGGCGCAGCTTGTCAACCTTTCCTCCCGGGCCCGGGTGGGCGCGAGCACCGACGAGTTGATCGCGGGCTTCGTCATCGGCGGGTCCGCCGCGGCGACCGTGCTAGTCCGGGCGTCGGGACCGGCCTTGGCCGCTTTCAACATCGGCGACTTTCTGCCGGATCCGCAGCTGCAGCTTTACAGCGGCAGCACGGTGATCGCGAGCGATGCGGGCTGGGGCGGGAACGCTGCAATCGCCGCGTCGTCGGCTTCGGTGGGGGCCTTTTCGTGGGGGGATGCGGCAACGCCGGATTCCGCCCTCCTGGTCACGTTGATGCCCGGAGCCTATACCGCGATCGTCTCCGGCGCTTCGGGGGATGGGGGAGTTGCGCTGCTTGAAGTGTATTCTGTTGGACCGGCGAATTAGTTAATAAGTGCACATTTACATGCATCGTAGGAAAACGCTGTAAAAGAATAAGTTAAATATACTAAATCCGCCGAACAACAGGCGTTGCGCATGAAAACGTGCACAAGAATGTTGACACGCTCTTCCCCATTCCTCACATCGTTGCCCGTCCCCAGCAAAAGCGCCCACCGCGGGCCCTTTTACCCCGTTTTCTTCCCTCAACACCAAAACTCCCGATGACGATATCCCTGATTCGGCATAATCGCGTGCACCGGCTCCTGCTGGGTTCCGCGCTTTGTCTCGCTTCCCCCTTGGCGCGCCTTGCGGCGCAGACTCCCCCGGCGGTTCCGGCCAATGCCGGGGCCTCTGCCGATCAAACGAGCCCTCCCGCCCCGACGCCGCAATCCACCGGGCCCGTGGCCCCCAGCGAGGACCAGACCCTGGTTCTCAATCCTTTCACCGTCACGACGGACCGGGACCAGGGCTATGCCGCCACGAACGAAATCTCCGGCTCGCGCGTCAACACGCCGCTGAAGGACATTCCCGTTCCAATCGACGTCATCACGAGCGAGTTCATCAGCGACATCGGCGCGACGGATCTGCGCAGCTCGCTGGAATACAGCTCCGAGATCATGCTGCAGACGCAGAATGACCTCGAGAACACGGGCGCCACCTATGGCAGCGCGTATGGACCCGGCGGGGTCAACAACCCTCAGGGCCTGACCTCGAACATCGACTCCAGCCAGATCAAGATTCGCGGCTTTGTGACCACCAACGTGCTGCGGGACGGGTTCCTTCGCGCCGCGCAGACCGACACGGTCAACCTGGACCGCGTGGAAGTGGTCTACGGCCCGAACGCCCTGCTTTATGGCACGGGGAATTTCGGCGGCGTGGTCGACTATCTGACCAAGCAGCCCCAGGACCAGCAGGCCGGCGGCGTGGTGCTGTCCTACGGCACCTACGACTTTGGCCGGGTGGCCCTCGACACCACCGGGCCGCTCATCGCCTCGCAGCATCTGGACTACCGCCTCAGCGCCTCGTGGGAAACGGCGGACACCAACATCGACTTCCAGAAGAGCTCGCACTTCTTCATCGCCCCCGTGATCTCGTGGCGTCCCACCGACACCACGACCGTCACGATCGACACGGAATACGAGAATGCGAAGCAAAACGGCTTCGCCTTCCAGGCCTTCCGCGCGTCGGAGGGCAATGGCAGCACCGGCATCAACAACGACCAGCTCGAGGCAACGGCGTTCTATTATCCTCCGGGCGCCAATCCGCGCACGATCAACCTGGCCGGACCCGACACCTACGACAATCAGCAGGAGTCCAACTTCGAGGCCAAAATTGAGCAGATCCTGGTCAAGGGCCACGACTTCGTGCCGGAAATCAGCGCCCTCCTGGGTTACAACCACTCGGAAACGGCCTTCCAGCAGCAGGTGCCCAATGGCCAGATTTTCGGGCCGATCGCCGCGGGGCAGCCGGGCTACGACCTTTCCGGAACCGTCGACATCACGACCGCCAACAACCTGGGCGGAGAACCGGTCGGCAACCTAAACCTGCAGACGGGCACCTTTCCCAATTCCGTGGTCGAGTACACCTGGAATCAGAACGACCAGGAGGCGATGCGCAATCAGGAGCGCGCCGAACTCACCGCCCACGAGTCGATCTTCACCGACCACTGGTACCATTTCGACGACCAGGTCCTGGGCGGGTTCACCTCGCTCTACAACCAGATCCAATCGGGCAACTGGGAGACGGTTCCCGGCGATCTCGACTATGCGTCGCCGCTGACGACCAATCCGGTCCGCTTTGCCTACCAGGGCGACGGCGCCCCCAGCGCGCCGATGTATCAGAACGACCGCAACAACATCAACAAGGGCTGGGACTCGGCTTTCTACCTCAACAACTACGGCAAGCTGTTCAACGGCTGGGTCGTCCTGATGGACGGCATCCGCCGGGACCGGATGGACAATTGGTCGACGGACACATCGATTTCGGCGCCCACGGCCGCGGCCCTCGGCGGCACGCCGACCGTGACTTCAGGCTGGGCGAACGTGGAGGATTCCAAGTCGTACCAGAACGGCGTCATGCTCCAGCTGGTCCCAAACCACCTCTATGTGTACGGCCTGAAGGCGGAGGGCTTCGAACCCAACTTCGGCGGCCTGCACAACGGCGTCAGCGGCGGCCCCGTCGGCGCCAACTACGCCAAGAGCCGCGAGGAGGGCATCAAGTTCGACTTTTTCGACGGCAAGCTTTCGGGACGCATCAGCCACTATGTCATCACCAAGACGTCCTGGGTGGCCGAGCCCTGGTACGCGCCGGCCCCGCTGGGCCATCCCCGCTTCAATCCCAACGCGGACATCGTCTATGAGCTGAGCGGCGGCGGCGGCGGTTTCAATGCCATCGGCGAAACGGCAACCAACGGGGTCAAGGCCCTCACTCCAGCGGGCGTGACGGGCGTGACCAGCGCCGGCGGTCCGGTGTGGACCGATCCGACCGTCGTGGCCGACTGGAACGCGGCGGTTCAGGCGGGTGCCATCTACTCCATCGCCAACGAGCCCGGCAAGGTCTACGTCGACGCGAGCAAGCCGACCGGCGCGGCGATGATGGACGCGGCTTTTGCGGCCAACCAGGAGTATTCGCCCACCGGCGAATGGCCGGGCTGGCTGTTCCAGGGCGACAGCGTGCAGGACCCGAACATCAACAATGCCACCGAGGACGCGGCCGGATTCTACAATACTTCGCAGGATGCGGCCTGGCAGGTGATCGACCAGTCGCGCGGCTGGGATGGCGACATCATCGTCACGCCCACGAAGTGGCTGCAGGTGGTCTTCAACGCCACGATCGACGCCACGGTGCGGCGCCTGGATCCGGGCGAGTGGCCCCAATACCCCTATCCGCAGGACCGCTGGGCCGTGTGGTACTTCCAGAACGGAAGCTTCGGCCTGGACGGCGAGCCGCTCAATGTCGCCTACACCAATCCGCAGAACACCGCCACCCGCACGACCGCGGGCGTGTATCCGGGGGACGACTCGCCGCGCTACGCCTTCTCGACCTTCGTCAACCTGAACGCCGACCGCTATGTGCACGGTCTCGACTTCGGCATCGGCGGCACCTGGCACTCCCAGGAGGAATACTTCTCCGGCGTGACCCACGGCAGCGGCCAGATCGAGGTGAACACCGCGGGGCTGCCCATCGTGGTTTGGAGCCCGTCGCAGTTCCTGCTCAACTTGATGGTCAAGTACACCTTCAAATCCTACGGGCATCCGCAGTATGTGCAGCTGAACGTGGACAACGCGCTCAACGACACGAAGGAGTACGGCCTGATCTACCAGTCGCCGCTCATGGCCAAGGTGAGCTATGGGATCGGCTTCTGATCCGGAATTTGGTGCCTAACTGACACTAAAGGGGTGAAACGCCCGGCGCGAGCCGGGCGTTTTTTTCCTGCCGGCTTGTCAGGCCGGGTGCCCGGCCCCACTGTCATGCCCAACCCCATTAACCCCCCGCTGACATTCAAGGAAAAGGTCGCCTACGGGCTGGGCGACTCGGCCTCGAACTTTCTCTACCAGTTCCTGAGCTTTTTCGGCCTGAACTACTACACCGACATCTTCGGCCTGGGGCCGGCGGAGGTCGGGACGATGATCCTGATGGCGCGGATGCTCGACGCGGTCGTGGACCCCATGATCGGAATCACGGCGGACCGCACGCAGACGCGCTGGGGCAAATTCCGGCCCTACCTGCTGTGGGGCGCCCTGCCTTACGGGATCATCGGGTACGTCACGTTCATGAACCCGGCGATTCCCGCCGGCGGAAAGCTGCTCTATGCCTACGTGACGTATTCGCTCACGTGGTTCGTCTACTCCGCCATCAATATTCCCTACTCGGCGCTGATGGGGGTCATGTCGCCCTCCTCGGCGGAGCGCAAATCGATCTCCAGCGTGCGCTTCACCTGCGCGTTCATCGCCACGTTCTTCATCATCACCTACCTGGTGCCCCTCAAGAACTGGCTGGGCCACGGCAATGACGCCGAAGGCATCCGCTGGACCATCCTGCTCTTCTCCGGCGCGTCCGTCATCCTCTTTTGGCTCTGCTTCGCGGGAACGCGGGAACGCGTCGCCAGCCCGCGCGCCGGAACGAAGCTGCTGACGGAGCTGCGGGACTTGTCCCGCAATCCCTCCTGGATCGTCCTGTTCGTCCTCGGACTGGTGCTGCTTTCGAGCATCGCGACGCGCAACGCGGCGATGGTGTACTATTTCAAATACGTGGCCGGCGCGGAGTCGAAGTTTTCCCTGTTCACCGGCTGGGGTTTCGGCGCGTTCATCCTCGGCTCGGCGCTGACGAAGTATTTCCTCCGGCTGGGCGAGAGCCGCAACGTCCTGGTGGGGCTGTACATCGTGGTGGGGGCATTGCAGACCGCCTTTTATTTCGTCGACCCGCACCATTTTGCCGCCATCCAGGCGCTCAATATCGCGTCGAACTTCTTCGCCGGACCCCAGCCGGCCTTGCTGTGGGCGATGTATTCGGACTGCGCGGCGTTCGGCGAGTGGAAGTTCGGCCGCCGCTCGACCGGGCTGGTGTTTTCCTCCGCGGTGTTCTCCCAGAAGGCGGGGGCAGCTTTCGGCGGGGCGATCGCCGGCTGGCTGCTGGCCTACTTCGGCTTCGTCGCCAACCGGCCCCAGACGCCCGCCGCGGCGCATGGGATCCTGCTGCTGTTCACGATCATCCCCGGCGCCCTGGCGATCCTCTCCGGCGTCCTCGTCCTCCTGTATCCGCTGCGGGATGAAGTGATGAATGCCGTGGAGCGGGATCTGGAGCAGCGCGCGCCGGCCCCGGCCGGCTCGTCCCCGGGCTAGCCGGCGTTCTCGGCCAGCCAGAAGCGGCATTCGTCGGAGAAGTCGCGCACCGCCCGGGTCTCGGCGGCGACTTCGCGCCGCAGCGCGTCGAAGCGGTGCGCCCAGCCCGTGGCGGCCAGGTCCGCCAGGATTTCCGCGCGGTTGGGCAGGTGCATGAAGGTGTTGCCGTTCTCGTCGGAGAAATACCGGTCCCCAAACTCCACCAGCCGCGGGTCCTGCCGGCCCTGCGCCCAGCGTTCCGCCTCGCCCCGCCACAGCGCCTGTTCGGCCGGGGAGGAGTCGCGGTCGTGGGTCGTGAAGAGGAAGCGGGCCCCGCGCCGGCTGATGGCGTGCAGGCTCCGCAGCGCGAGGCGGCGGCGCCGGCGGCCGGGAATCTGCATGAGCCCGTTGAACGCGAAGATGACGCCCTCATAGAGGGGCATCCGGCCGGCCCGAAGCTCGGACCAGGGCGAGCCGGCCAGGGTTCGCAGGCGGGTCGCGTCGGCCAGGTGGAATTGAATCAGGGTCGCGCCATGGTCCCGGGCGAGGTCCCGCGCCTGGGCCAGCGGCTCCGCCGCAAAGTCGAACGCGGTTAGCCGGTGATAACCCAGGTGCCACAGCCCGAGGGTGGCGCGACCGGCCCCGCAGCCGGCCTCCAGCAGGCGCAGTTCGCGGTCGGGGAAGAAGCGCTCAATCAGAATGCGCTCAGAATCCCACAGCCCGAGAAAATGCGCCGCCCGCGCATAATGGGTCACGGCGGCCAGATCGTTGAAATCCCGCCGCACCTGGGCGGGGGCTATTTTTTTCGCCGCCATGCCGCCGCGAACATGCCGTTGGTCCCCAGAATCTGCGGATAAAGCAGGTGCTGGCCAATCGGCTCGAACTCCGGATGGGCGAATCCGCCGGCGACGGCCGCGGTTTCCGACCGCGTCAGCGTGCACACGGCGTAGATCAGCCGCCCACCGGGCTTCACCTGCGGCGCGACTTCGGCCAGAAGCTGGGCCTGCACGGCGGCCAGCTCCGCCACATCGCCGGGGCCGGTGGTCCACCGGGCGTGGGGATTGCGCTGCCAGGTGCCGACCCCGGAGCAGGGGGCGTCGAGCAGGATCCCATCGAAGATCGCGCCGCGGGGAGCCTGGTCCGCGACGCGGATGTTGTACAGCCGGGCCCGGGCGGCCCGGCGCTGCAGCACGGCCAGACGGCGCGGCGAGCGATCGGTCGCCCAGACCACGCCGCGGTTGGCCATGAGGTCCGCCAGATGCAGGGTCTTGCCGCCTTCGCCCGCCGTGCGATCCCACCAGGTTTCGCCCGGGGACGGCGCGGCGACGAGGCCGATCCACTGCGAGGCCAGGTCCTGGATTTCGAATTCGCCGGCGTGAAAGGCCTCGGTGCGGAAGAGGTCCGCGGCGCCCTCATACTTGACGGCGTCGCAGGGCGCGCCGGCCAGGGGCAAGCCGCCGGGCGCCGATTCCAGCCGGAAGGGGAGGGCGGACTGAAGGCGGCCGGCCAGAACCGCGGCTTTCCCGGGGCGGGCCCGCAGCCACAGGGAGGGCTCGCGCTGGAGGGAGCGGAGATAGTCCGCCGGCTGGTCAAATTCCGCGGCCGACCAGGGAGGGACGGCCCGCGCGGCGAGCGCCTCGACCTTGACCGAGCCGGGCTGGGCGTCGAAGCGGGATTGGAGTTCGAGCGCCGCGGAGAGCTGCATTTGCCGCGAGGCGCGGGGAGGCAGCCATTGCAGCCACCGAAAATAGACGAAGACCGCATGGCTGACGGCGCGCCGCTCGCGCGGTCCCAGCCGGTCGTGGCGCGCAAAAAAACGCTTCAGGGCCAGATCCGCCGGCAAATCGGGCGCCACATCGCCCAGGACGCGGGCGGCGTGGTTGAGGGCTGCGGAGTCGATGGTGATCATGAAAGAAGGGCAGCGGCCCGCGGCCGCTGCCGCCGGGCGAAAGGCTAGCGGCGCGCCCAGCGGCGGTCGTTCTTCAATTCGAGGCGCTTGGCTTCGAGCTGCACGCCGGCGACGGCCCGGTGGCGCCGCAGCTCCTGAAACACGGCGGGCGCGAGTTTCCACGCCAGGGCGCCGCTCGCTTCCGCCACGGGCGACAGCCGGTCGGGAAAGAAAAAGCCGAATTCCACCTTGGTTTCGCCGGGCTGCCGGTCGATGGACTCGCGCTGGCGGCGGAGAAAATCTCCGATGTCGGGGCTGGCCGGATCCAGAAGCCAGGTGACGCGGCGGATCAGGGCGCTGGCTGCGGCCGCCAGCGGATAGCATTCCTTGACGTTGATGCGGGCGCCGTCGGGGCCGACGATGATGTTGCCGGCGACCAGCACCGCCGCATTTTCCGCCAGGGCCCCGCTGTACTCGGCGTAGGCGTCGGCGAACATGTTCAGCGCGATCGAGGCCGAGCGCGTGGCGAGGGTGAAGGCCGCCCAGGGCCGGTTGTCCTTCTTGGCCAGTTTCTTGGTGATGGCTCCGGCGATGCCGCACAGGCGGAATTCGGTCCGGCCGGGCTGCTGGGCCAGCTCTTCGGCCGGAAAGGTGTCGAGCGCCTCCGCCAGCCCGCGGAAGGCGTCCAGGGGATGGCCGGAAATGTAAAATCCGAGCAGCTCCTTTTCGAACGTCAGCCGCTCGGCCAGGGCAAAATCGTGGCCATTGTCGCCGCCGCCGGCCGGGGGGGGAGCGGAGCCATTCGCCGGATCGCCATCGCCGCCCAGCATGGCGAGAAAGCTGTGCTGGCCGGCGGCGCGGTCCCGGGCGTGGGCCGCGACCGCGGACAGCGCCGCGTCAATTCCGTCAAAGAGGCGCTTGCGCGGCTGGGCGGTGAAGTCGAAGGCGCCGGTTTTGACCAGATGCTCCAGGACGCGCTTGTTGATCGCGCGGCCGTCGACGCGGCCGGTAAAGGCGTCGAAACTTTCGAAAGGCCCGTTCTTTTCCCGTTCCTCGATGATGCGCCGGGCCGCCGCTTCGCCGACGCCCTTGATGCCGCCAAGGCCGAAGCGGATCTCGGACATGCGGCCGCCCGCCCGCGCGACCGGGGTGAAGTTCTCGCGGGACTCGTTCACGTCCGGCCCCAGGACCTTGATGCCCATCGCCTCGCACTCCGCGATGAAGTGCGCCACCTTTTCGGCGTTGCCCAATTCGGAGCTGAGCATCGCCGCCATGAACTGCACCGGGAAGTTCGCCTTGAGGTAGCCGGTCTGGTAGCTGAGGATCGCGTAGGCGGCGGAATGCGACTTGTTGAAGCCGTAGCCGGCGAACTTGTTCAGGATGTCGAAGATCGCGTTCGAGGTCTTCTCATCGATGCCGTGGAGCCGGGCGGCGCCCGCGACGAACTTCGCCCGCTCCTTGTCCATCGCCTCGGCGTCCTTCTTGCCCATGGCGCGGCGCAGCATGTCGGCCCCGCCCAGCGTGTAGCCGGCGATGACCTTGGCGGCCTCCATCACCTGCTCCTGATAGACCATGACGCCGTAGGTTTCGCGGCAGACCTCCTCGAGCAGCGGGTGGGGGAAGCGGACGGTCGCGGGATCCTTCTTGCCGCGGATGTAGTCGGGGATCCATTCCATCGGGCCCGGCCGGTACAGCGCGATCAGGGCGATGATCTCGTCGATCGACGACACCTGGAGCTGCCGGCACAGGTTCTGCATTCCCCCCGACTCGAGCTGGAAAACGCCCGTCGTCCGCCCCGAATTGAGCAGGGCGAAGGTGGCGGCGTCCTCCAGCGGTATGCGGTCGATGTCGAAGGCCGGATCGGCGGTGCGGCGGATGTTGTCCACCGCGTCGGCGATGACGGTCAGCGTCTTCAGGCCGAGGAAGTCCATCTTCAGCAGGCCCAGCTTGCCGACCGCGTTCATGTCGAACTGCACCGTGACGTCCCCTTCCTGCAGGGTGAGGGGGACGAATTCGGCCAGCGGGCGGTCAGTGATGATGATGCCGGCGGCGTGCTTGCCCGTGTTGCGCACCAGCCCCTCGAGCACCCGCGCCTGGTCCATGATCTTTTTCGCGACCGGATTGCGGGCGACCTCCTCGCGCAGCTCGGCCGACTTCTGCAGGGCGGCCTCGAGGGTGATGTTGAGCTCCTCCGGCACCATCTTGGCGAAACGGTCGGCGTCGGCGAAGGGCACGTTGTGGACCCGGGCCACGTCGCGGATGACCATCTTGGCGCCCAGCGTGCCGTAGGTGATGATGTTCGCGACGCACTGCTCGCCGTACTTGCGCCGGACATAGTCGATCACCTCGCCGCGGCGCCGCATGCAGAAGTCGATGTCGAAGTCCGGCGGAGAAACGCGCTCCGGATTGAGGAAGCGCTCGAACAGGAGCTTGTAGCGCAGCGGATCCAGATTGGTGATCCCCAGCAGGTATGCGACCAGGCAGCCCGCGCCCGAACCCCGCCCGGGTCCGACGGGGATCCCCTGGCGCTTGGCCCAGTCGATGAAGTCCCAGACCACCAGAAAGTAGTCCTCGAAGCCGGTCTTGGCGATGATCCCCAGCTCGTAATCGAGGCGGTCCGACAGCGTGCGCGCCAGTTCGGGGGTTTCCGGGGCGCCGGGCGCGGCGTAGGCGAGGCCGTAGCGAGTCTTCAGGCCTTCGAGGCACCGCTCGCGCAGGAAGCCGCTGCGCCCGGTGGTGACCTCGGGGGGAAGGGGATACTTGGGATAACGTTCGCTGCCCTTGGGGAACGGAATCGCCAGCTCGCACATTTCCGCCACCGCCACCGTGTTGGTCAGCGACTCCGGCACCTCGCCGAATACCTGGCGCATCTCCTCGCGGGACTTGAGGTAGAACTGCTGGCTGTCGAAGCGCATGCGCTTCTCGTCCTCGACCTTGGCGCCGGTTTGGATGCACAGCATCGCGTCGTGCGGCACGCTGTCCTCCGCATTGACGTAATGGACGTCGTTGGTGCAGACGACCCGCAGCTGGAACTCCGCCGCCAGCTTGAGCAGCCCGGGGATGACCCGCCGCTGCTCGGCCAGCCCATGGTCCTGGATCTCCACGAAGTAGTTCTCGCGCCCGAAGATCTCGACAAACCGGCCGCAGGCTTTCCGCGCCTCGGCAAATCGGTCGTTCATCAGGTGATAGGGGACGACCGAGGCCAGGCAACCGGTGAAGCCGATGAGGCCGTCGGCAAAGCGCGCCAGGGTCTCCAGGTCCGTGCGGGGCTTGTAATAGAAGCCCTGCAGATGGGCGTCGGAGACCAGCTTGAGCAGGTTCTGATAGCCCGTCAGGTTGCGCGCGACCACGCCGAGGTGGAAGATGCTCTTGCCCTCGTCGGAGCGCCCCTGGCGCTCCAGTCTCGAGCCCTCGGCCAGGTACAGCTCGCAACCGACGATCGGCTTGATGCCCTTCGCTTTCGCGGCGGTGTAGAAGTCAATCGCGCCGAAGAGGTTGCCGTGGTCGGTCAAGGCCAGCGCCGACATGCCCAGGGCGGTGGCGCGGTCCATGAGCCGGTCGATCCGGCAGGCGCCATCGAGCAGGCTGTAGTCGGAATGGACGTGCAGGTGAACGAAGTTGGAATCGGCTGACGCCACGGGGTCGAATGTGGTTGACGGTCCGCGCGGGGCGAGGTCTTATTTTCGTTTTTCCGTTTTCCGACCCGTCCCGACATCCATGGCCATCGAAATCAAGATCCGCAAGAACGAGCCTATCGACCGTGCGCTGCGGCGCATGAAGAAGAAGCTCGATCGCGAGAATATCATCAAGGGCGTGCGCGCCAAGCGGTACTACGAAAAGCCGTCCGAAAAGCGCCGCCGCAAGGAGAAGGTGCAGGCGTTCACGGCGATGCTGCGTCGCCGTTACGACAGCTGATTCTGGCGGGGTCCGGATGAAGCCCATCCTGGCCCTGTCCACATCGTGGTGCTCGCAGCGCTACACCGACGGGTATGCGATGCTGCGGGACATGGCGGAGTTGGGTTTTGAGCATGCCGAGCTGAGCCACGGCATCAAGATCACCCTGGTGCCCGGCATCCTCCAGGCGGTGAAGGAGGGGGTGATCAGGATCAGCTCCACCCATAATTTCTGTCCGTTGCCCGCGGGCGTGCTGCAGGCGGCGCCCAATCTGTTCCAGCCCTCCTCGCGCGACCCGCGGGAGCACTTCCAGTGGGTGCGGCACACGAAGCGGTCGATCGATTTCGCCGCGCAGGTCTCGGCGCGGCTGCTGGTGTGCCATCTGGGCAGCGTGATCTTCTTCTGGTTCAATCCGGGCGCACGCATTCGCCGGTACGTCGATCAGCACCGCGGGTTTGATCCGGCAGCGGATCGGAAGTACCAGGCCCTTCTGACCAAGGCGAAAGCCAAGCTGCGCGAGCGCATGCCGGCCTATTGGGAGGAGACCCAGAAGAGCATCCGGGGCGTGATGGATTACGCCGCGCAGCGCGGCATCCTGCTGGCGCTGGAGAATCGGGAAAAGTTCGAGGAACTGCCCCGCGACGAGGACTACGCCGAGTTTGTCGCCGGACTCCCGCCCACCGCCGGTTATTGGCACGACACCGGCCACGCCCAAATCAAGCAGGGCGAAGGGCTGATCGATCACCGCGCGCACCTGGAGCGGAACGCCCCGCGGCTGATCGGCTTTCACCTGCACGACGTCAACGACGAGGGCGACGACCATCAGCCCATCGGCTCGGGCAAGATCGACTTCGACATGGTCAGCAGCTTCTGGAAGCCCGAGCACACGCTGGTCCTGGAGCTGAGCCCCCGGGTCGCGAAGGAAAACGTCCTCCTGTCCCGCGAGCGCCTGGAAGCGCTGATCCAGCGGCGCTTCGGACCGGCCGGCTAACCCCATTTTCGTTGCCTCGCCGCGGGGGATTTGCGCTCGTGGGGCGGCATGAACGCGGCCCAACTGCAGCGGGCGATCTTGTCCTGGTACCGGCAGGCGGCGCGCAAGCTTCCATGGCGCGAGGAGACCTCCGTCTATCGGACGGTCGTGTCGGAGTTCATGCTGCAGCAAACGCAGGTGAAGACCGTGCTGCCGTACTTCGGACGCTGGATGGGGCGGTTCCCCGATTTTGAAAGCCTCGCGGCGGCGGCGCCGGACGCGGTCATGCACGCGTGGGAAGGATTGGGCTATTACTCCCGGGCCCGCAATCTGCACCGGCTGGCGCAGGCGGTCGTTCGCGACGGGGTTCCGCGGACGCCGGCGCAGTGGCGGGAATTGCCCGGCATCGGGCCGTATACGGCGGCCGCAATCTGCAGCATCGCGTTTGGCCACCCCGAGGCCTGCGTCGATGGCAATGTGGTCCGCATCCTGGCGCGGCTGACCGGAGACCGGACCCTCTTTCGCGACAGCGCGTCGGCCGCCAAGGCGTTCGCGCCCCTGGCCCGGCGGTTGATCGAGGGCTGCGCCGAGCCCGGGGACTACAACCAGGCGATGATGGAACTGGGCGCCACCCTTTGCACCCGGGCCAATCCGCAATGCCTCATCTGCCCGGTGCGCGGCCTGTGCGCCGCGGGGCGGGCGGGCACGGCCGCGGATCTTCCCCGGCTGGCGCCCAAGACCGTGACGGTCCAGGAAGTGGTCCGGGTCTGGTGCGTGAAGGACGACGCCCTCCTGCTCCATCGCCACCGCAATCAGTCGGAACGGCTGGCCGGTTTGCATGAGATTCCGTCGGCGGACCAATTGGGGCTGGCCGCAGCCAGCGTGGCTCGGGGGCGGCTGCTGGCGCGCAAGCGCCGGGCGATCACGCGCTACCGGATCACGGAGCTGATCTATGAGGGCCGCGGAAGCAGCCTCCCTCCCGTCGGGGGGGGCGAACTGGTCTGGGTTCCCCTCGGGGAGCTGGCCGGCTGCACGCTGTCGGGGCCGCACCGCCGCTGGGTCGGCGAGATTATCGGCCGGCTTTCGCGGCGCGCCAGCGGCTCGGCGTAGCGCGGAGCGCGCCGACCCCCAAAAAAGCCTTTGCCCCGGGGCGGAATTCCGGCGAAGTGGGGGGACGTGCCCAAGAAGAAGGACGGCGACGACGAGGCGCCGAAAAAGCTATCGTCCTACACCATCAAGCTCGACGACGGGCAGATGGAGAAATTGCGCGGCATCATGGACGGACGCGGCTGGAAATCATTCGACGTCGCCTATGCGCGCTTTGCCTTTCGCGGGCCGGACTGCAACGTCACCGCCTACGAAAGCGGCAAGGTCGTGATCGCGGGAAAGGGGACGGAGGACTTTGTCCTGCACACCCTGGAGGCGGAGATCACCCAGGCGCCCAAGCTCGGCTACGACTCGGTGCTGCACCCGGAATGGTTCGAGGCGCATGCCGGGCTGGACGAAAGCGGCAAGGGCGACTTTTTCGGGCCCGTGGTCGCCGCGACCGTCATCGCCGACGGACCCGTGATCGAAGGCTGGATCAAGGCCGGCGTGAAGGACTCGAAAAAAATCGCCGAGTCGCAGATCGTCGCCCTGGACAAGCTCATCCGCAACACCCCCGGGGCCGTGGCCCGCACCTGCCTGTGCGGCATGGCCCGGTATAACGAGCTGATGGCCAAGCCCAACGCGAATCTCAACCGCCTGCTCGCCTGGCAGCACGCCACGGCGCTGACGCAAGCGCTCGCGCAGAAGCCGGTCGCCTGGGGTCTGCTCGACCAATTTTCGGAGCAACCCCTGACGCAGCGGGAGCTCGGCCGCAAGGGGGTGACCGGCTTCGAGCTGAAGATGCGCACGAAGGCGGAAGAGGACCCGGTCGTGGCGGCCGCTTCGGTCGTCGCCCGCGCCGAATACGTGCGCCAGATGCATGCGCTGTCGGAGCGGTTCGGGGCCAAGCTGCAGAAGGGCGCGGGCCCCCTGGTCAAGACGCAGGCGGCGGAAATCATCGCCCGCTTCGGGGCGCGGGCCCTCGGCGACTTTGCCAAGCTTCACTTTCGCACCGCCTACGAAGTGGTGGCGGCGGCCGGCAAGCTGGACGAATTGCCCCTGCCCGAGCCCAAGGCCAAGATCGACTGGGATTAGCCCGTCTCCCCATGCCCAAGCGCCGCCAGCTCCGCGCCTTCGACCTGAAGCAGATCGGCAGCTTCGCAAGCCTGATCGGGGTGGACGAGGCCGGCCGGGGAGCGCTGGCCGGCCCGGTGGTCGCGGGCGCCGTGCTCGTCACCCGCGAGTTTCTCGAGGGGCGCTGGGCCCTGAACCGCTCGGGGCGGGTCAACGACTCGAAGCAGCTGACGGCCGACGATCGCGAAGAGCTGTGGGCCGATTTCGAAAAGCTGATGGCGGCCGGGCAGCTTCACGCCGAGTACGGCGTCGCCAGCGTGGACGAGATCGAACAGTTCAACATCCTGGGGGCGACGAAGCTCGCGATGCGCCGCGCCCTCGAAGCCATCTATCCGCCGTCGGCCTTTGAACAGAAGACTGAACCCGACCTGTTTTCGTCGCTGCAGGAGCGCCAGACCTTTCAGCCCACCGTCTCCTGCCGGGTGCTGATCGATGGCCTGCGCCTGCGCCACTTTCCCTATCCGCACGAAGGGATCATCAACGGCGACGCGCGCTCGCTTTGCGTGGCCATGGCTTCCATTGTCGCCAAGGTGGCCCGCGACCGGCTGATGTGCGAATTGGATGCCCTGCTTCCCGGCTACGGCTTTGCCCGCCACAAGGGATATGGCACGGACGACCACCGCGAGGCGCTGCTACGGCTGGGCCGCTCGTCCCACCACCGCGAGAGCTTCCTGCGCAAGCTCTTTGCCACCCGGATCGACCCGGGGCAGATGACGATCTTCGACGCTGAGGTGGAGGTCGCCTCGGATTCCGACGACGCCGATGGCGAATAAGAAGAATACCTCGCTGGAGCGCGTCCTGGGCCGGCTGGACCGGCTCGACTCGGTCAATCTCGCCAATCTGGTGCAGCGGCTGGCCCGCGAGCGTTCGCTGCTCGAGGACATTTTCAACACGCTCCAGGAGGGAGTACTCGTCGTGGGCAGCGACGCGGTCATCGAGTATGCCAACGATTCGGCCCACCGGCTGCTGGGCGTGGGGGAGGACTCGCTGCCCGGCCGAACGCTGTGGCGGCTGGTGCCGGGGCTGCACGCCTCGCTGGGTTCGTCGCTGGAGGAGGCGCGCCCCATCGTCTCGCGCGAAATCGAGCTGACGTATCCCGAGCCCCGGACGATGCGGCTGGCCATGATGCCGTTCCGCCAGGAGCTCGCCGGCCGCGGACAATACGCCGTCATCCTTTCCGATATCACGGCCGAAAAGCGGGCCGTGGGCCAGCGCCTGGAGGACGAGCGGGCCTCGTCCATCCTCCTGCTGGCCGCGGGCGTGGCCCATGAGCTGGGCAATCCCCTCAACTCCCTGACCATCCATCTGCAGCTCATCGGCAGGAAACTGCGCAAGCAGAAGCGCTCGCCCGAGCTGGATTCGGTGGCCGAGTCCCTGGCGGTGTGCCGGGACGAGGTGCAGCGCCTGGACGGGATCATCCGGAATTTTCTGGAGGCGATTCGGCCGCGGCCGCCCAATCTGAGCGAGGTTCACCTCCCGGAGGTGCTCGGCGAGGTGCTCCGGGTGCAGGCCCGCGAGTTTGCCGACCGGCAGATCCGCGTCGAAGTCGACGCGGATGGGGGGTTGCCCACGGTGATGGCGGACCGCGACCAGCTCAAACAGGTGTTTTTCAATCTGACCAAGAACGCCCTCGAGGCGATGCAGCCCGGCGGCACGCTGCGCGTGCGGTCGCGGGCGGACGATGATTCGGTCTTCCTGCGGTTTGCGGACACCGGCTCAGGCATCCGGCCCGACGACCTGGTGAAGCTGTTCCAGCCCTACCACACCACGAAGGTGGGCGGACACGGACTCGGGCTGATGATCGTGCAGCGCATCATGCGCGCCCATGGAGGGCAGGTGGGAATCGAGAGCAAAGAAGGCATCGGCACGGTCGTGACGCTCCAGTTGCCGCGGAAGGATCGCCGGGTGCGGATGCTGGCGGCGGGGCCGACTGATGCGGTCAATTCGCCTCCGACGGCGGAGTCATGATGTTTTTCACCTGAACGATCTTGGTCTCTTTCTGGCCATTCATCTTCAGGGTCACCGTCACGGGGATGATATCCGAGGTGACACCCATTTGCGATACCATGGGGTCAGGCTCTGAAATCTGGCCCGGGCTGGCCGCGATCACTTCGGGCTGAACCGCGAAGTTGCCCAGGTAGGAATCGAAATCGGCCACATCGACGCTCACGGTCTGGGCGCTCTTGTTTTCGATGCGCAAGTGTATGGTAACGGGTGGCATTGGGCTGCCTACCGCCACCTTGGCCGAAATGTAGGCGGTGCGTTCGTCATCATCCATGTGCTGGACGTCCATGACCTCCGCAGTGCCTCCGCCATGGTGGTGGCCTTCGCTGCCGTGTCCCATGGTTCCTTTACCGATTCCGCGGCCGATCGTGATGCTCACCTTGAGCTGGTTGTCGAAGAACATGGCATCGCCCTGCATGGCGACCTTGTGCTCGCCCTGGGATACGGCGGTGGCCAGTTCGTCGGGAACACGGTGGCTGCTCATGCAACCGGCTAGGGCCAGGGCGGCGAGCCCAATCCAAGGGCAAAGGCGTGTGTTTCGGACCATAGGGGCTGGGAGTTCGGGGAGACGCCCAGTCGGCCAAAAGGTTGCACGCCGGAGGGCTTGCGCCAATGGAAAAAAGCGCATCTTTCAGTGCGCGGTGTCGTCTAGCGGTTTCGAGAATAGCAACCGCAATGTCCTTGCATGGATCCAAGCGAATCGACCGAGTTGGTCGCCCTGGTCAGCCGCGCGCAGCGCGGCGAGGAGCGCGCGTTGCACGAATTGATCGTGGCCTACCAAAATCGCGTCGCCGGCTTTGTTTACGCGATCACCGGCCGCAGCGACTCGGTCGAAGATCTGACGCAGCAGGTTTTCATCAAGATGGTCAGGGCGATCGAGGGCCTGCAGGCGCCGGCACAGTTCGAGTCCTGGCTCTTTCGGCTGGCTCGCAACACCTGCATCGATCACCTGCGCCGGCAGAAGCTGCGGCGCATCTTCACCCCCTTCGCTCCGGAGCACGAATCCGTGCCCGAGCCGGCGGGCGCGGTGGGGACCGAGGAACTGGACGCGCTGCGGCATGCCCTGGCGCAGCTTCGGCCCCAGGACCGCGCGTTGCTGGCGCTGGTCCAGGAAGGGCGCAGCCACGCCGAGATCGCTGTGATCTTGAAATCAAGTGTGGCCGCGGTCAAAGCTCGGCTGCACCGGGCTCGAGAGCAATTGCGTCAACATTACCAACCGCACCATGAAAACTGAATCCAGTGCCTGGTCCTTGCTGCATGAACGCGCGGCGCAGTGCCTGCGGCCGGGCTTGGCGGACCGCGTGCTGCGCGCGACCCGGCAGCGCGCGGAGGCCTTTCCCTCGCTGCTCAGCCAGTTTGTCGTCGGCGCGATGACGGCGGCGGCCTGTTTCGGGGCGGTCGCGTTTCTGGCCCAGCATCAGACGGCGAGCGCCGCGACCCCGACGGTCCAGTCGGGATGGCAGGAGATCGCGTCGGCGACGAGCGCCGATCCGGATCTCGGTCCATGAGGTCCTTCCTTCTTGTTGCCGCGATCACGCTGATTGGATTCGTCGCCGGAGGCGCGGCCGGAATCTGGTATGAGCGGCATCTGCCGATGCCCCTGCCGCCGCCGCCGTTTCAGCCGCTGTCCGAATTTCGGATGGGGGGGCGGGGCGGCCCCGAGGGCGGCCCTCGTCCGCACTTCGACCGCCAGGAGCTGATCCAGCGGATCGAGAGCCTCCGCCCCCAGCTGGAGGAGTTCCAGAAGCGGATGGTGCAGATCAATGCGGAGTTCGACCGCAACCTGGACACGATCCTGAACCCGGCCCAGCGCGCCCGCCACGCCGAGGACATGAAGCGCCATCACGGCCCCAATCCGAATGACACGCGCCCCCTGTCCGACAACGACATCTCGTGGATCTTCCGCGAACAGGCCGGAAGGACGGTGGTGTGGGACGTCGTGATTCCGTTCCGCCTGGACCAGCTGACCAAGCTGTACGGCTTGGACGACGCGCAGCGCGAAGTGGTGCGCGCGCTGCTGCTCGAGCGGCGCCGGGAGTTCCTCGAGCTGGTCGATGCCTCCCCGCCGCCGACCGTCGCCTTGAGCCGGCTGGCCCAGATGATGCAGCGCCTCAAGCAGCCCCCGCCGCCGGCCCCGGCCTCGGCCCACTGACACAAGCAGGGTTGACGGTGGCGCTGGGCGGCGCGTGAATAAAGCGATGGTGCCCAGCGTGCTGATCGTCGACGACGAGAAACACACCCGCGAAGGGCTGCAGCAGGCGCTGGCCGAGAATTACGACGTCAGCGTGGCGGCCAGCTCGGACGAGGCGTTCAACCTGATGGACGCGCAGACGTTCGACGTCATCGTCACGGACCTGCGGATGCCGGGCAAGTCGGGCCTCAAGGTCATCGACAAGGCCCTGATGCTGAGCAACCACCCGGCCGTGCTGATGATGACCGCCTACGGGACGATCGAAACGGCGGTGGAGGCGATGAAGCGGGGCGCGGTGGATTTTCTGACCAAGCCGGTCAATATCGAGCGGCTCGAGGTGCTGATCCAGCGCGCGTTGAAGACCCGCACTCTGGAGGCGGAGGTCACCCAGCTGCATGAGCGGCTCGATGAGAAGTTCAACCTGGCGGGCATCATCGGCAACTCGCCCAAGCTCCAGGCCGTGATCGACCAGCTGAAGCTGGTCGCGCCGTCCCGGGCGACCATCCTGATCGAAGGTGAGTCCGGCACGGGCAAGGAGCTGATCGCGCAGGCGGTGCACCAGGCGAGCCCGCGCGCCCGCGAGCCGTTCATCGCCGTGCACTGCGCCGCGCTGTCCGAAAGCCTCCTGGAGAGCGAAATCTTCGGCCATGAGCGCGGCGCCTTCACCGGGGCCACCGAACGCCGCATCGGCCGCTTCGAGTCGGCCAATGGCGGAACCCTGTTCCTGGACGAAATCAGCGAAATCTCGGCCGCGACCCAGGTGAAGCTTCTGCGCTTTCTCGAAACCAGGTCCATCGAGCGGGTGGGGGGGCAGAAGCCGATCGAACTGGACGTGCGGCTCGTGGCCGCCACGAACCGGGACCTGGAGCGGATGGTGCGCGAGGGCCGCTTCCGCGAGGACCTCTTTTTCCGGCTGAACGTCGTGCGGTTTGTCCTGCCGCCCTTGCGCGACCGCGCGGAGGATATTCCGCTGCTCCTGGCTCATTTCCTCAAGGTGTTCTCCGACGAGAACGGAACGCCGCCGGTGACCATCGAGGCGGGGGCGATGCGGACCCTCCAGCAGTATTCCTGGCCCGGCAACATCCGCGAGCTGCGCAATTTCTGCGAAAATGTCGTCGTGACCCGCCGGGGCGGCAGCCTGACCGAATACGATCTCGATCCGAAGTACCGGGGCGCCCTGGCGGCGCCCGGCGGCGCCGGCGGAAGCGGGGGCACCCCCGGCGCGGCCTCGGCGGCGCCGATGTCCGTCGAGGAAAACGAACGGCGCCTCCTGCGCGAAGCTTTGCTGAGCGTGCGCGGCAATCGCACCAAAGCGGCGGAACTGCTGGGGATCAGCCGCCGGACCCTGCACCGCAAGCTGGCGCAGTGGCCGGAGCTCGACGTGACCGACAAATAGCCGCCGTCAGACGGTGCAGATTTGCACCGCCTCGCGCAGCGAGGCCAAGGGGTCCCGGGTGGGGATGAACTCCTGGGCGACAAACCCCCGGTAGCCGGTGTCGGCAATGGCGCGCATGACCGCCCGGTAGTTCAGCTCCTGGGCGCCGTCGATCTCGTGCCGCCCCGGCACGCCGCCGGTGTGGAAGTGGGCGATGGCCTCATGATGATCGCGGATGGTGCGGATGATGTCCCCCTCCATGATCTGCATGTGGTAGATGTCGTAGAGCAATTTGAAGCGTTCCGAGCCGACCCGCCGCACCAGCTCGACGCCCCACGGCGTGTGATCGCACATGTAGTCCTTGTGGTCGACGCGGCTGTTCAGCAGCTCCATGCACACCGTCACCCCCTGCCGCTCCGCCTCGCCCACGATCTGCCGCAGGCCGACGGCGCAGTTTTCCAGGCCCTGCTCGTCCGGCATGCCCCGCCGGTAGCCGGAGAAGCAGATGACATGCGGCAGGGAAAACTTCGCGCACGCCCGGATCCGGTCGATCATGCCGGGCACGTAGCGGGCGTGGTTTTCCAGCCGATTGAACCCATCCGGGATGGTCGTCACGCCATTGGCCATCGCGCACGTGAGCCCAAAGCTCTGCACTACCGGCCAGTCGGCCGGGTCGAGCAGCTCGATGGACTCGAGCCCGATTTCCTTGGCCCCGCGCGCCAGGTCCGGCAGCGGGATCTGCTTGTAGCACCAGCGGCATACGGAATGCCGGATGTGCCCGCTGGGTGCCGCGGCTTCGGCCCGCGCCTCCGAGCGCCCAAACGCGACCATCGCGGCCGCGCCGGCGACAGCGCGCAGCGCCTCGCGGCGGGTGGGGTGGGGCGGGGGCATGGCCGGCAGCGTGACCGAACCGAAGCCGGGCGCCAAGCCCGTGGAAGCGGCGTCTTGCCGCTGCATGGGCCCCCAGAAAAGCAGTTGACGAACCCCGCCCCTGCGCTTGAGCTACTCCCTTGCTACGCGGGCGTAGCTCAGTTGGTAGAGCACCACCTTGCCAAGGTGGATGTCGAGAGTTCGAGCCTCTTCGCCCGCTCCATTTTTTAAGGCCTCCTTCAGGAGGCCTTTTTATTGGGCTTTTATCGCCGGCTGTTGATCGGCGGACTGGCGCCCGCCGATCCCGGGCTCGGGCCAGACCGCACTCAGGAGCAGCCCGGCCACAATGCCCACCGAAACTTCGAGGAATCGATGGAGCGCAATCACCCATGCGGGCTCGGGTCGCACCACGAGGAAAACGATAGCAAAGGCGATGGCGGCAAAGCGATTGGCGGGCCGTTCAAGGCGCAGAGCGGCCGACAGGAGCCCGATGCCGAAGATGCCGAGCCCGAAGGTGATCACGCCCCGCCCGAGCTTGGCGGCCAGCAGAGCGCCCCCCAACGCCCCGATAGCGGTTCCGGCCAGGCGATGCAGGGAGATCGTCAGCGAGGCGCCGAAGTCGGATTGCACGACGACCACGGCCGAGATTGGCGCCCAATAAACCTCCGGAAATCCGAGGACCCGGGCTGCGACCAAGGCGGACACCGCCGCAAAGGTGAGCCTCGCCGGGTATCGGAGATTCGTCGTCAGCCGTCCGAATGTTCCCGCCTTCATGAGGCAATCGTGGTTACTCCGACAATTGGGGACGCGGCGGATGGCGACGGTGGCGGCAGATCCAGGCTGCGGATCAGAGGCAGGCTGGCCGGGGCCCTCCGCAGGTCAAAGCCAAATTCGTTCACCCGTAAGCACGTCACACTTGGGCACTCAGCCCCGATTACGCCATTCTGAGAGCAATTTCCGCCTTATGACCCCTTCGGCCCCCTCATTGGGGGCCGGACCGCTTAGAACGCTGATTTCACGACTCCACCGTCGACGCGAAGGGCCGCTCCGTTCGTCGCTGATGCGAGGGGACTGCAGACGTAGGCAACGAGGTTGGCCACCTCCTCAGGGGTAGCGAAGCGTTTCAGGAGGGAGGTGGGCCGAACCTTATCAAAAAATTCATGCTCGAACTCGGTGAAGGACTTGCCGCCGCTCACTTGCCGGACGAACTCATCGACGCCTTCCGAATGAGTGGGGCCAGGCAACACGGAGTTCACGGTCACCCGGCTGCCGGCGGTAAGCTCGGCCAGCCCCCGGGCTATTGCCACCACCGCGGTCTTGGTCATCCCGTAGTGAATCATTTCGGCGGGTATCTGGAGCGCACTTTCGCTGCTGATGAAAACAATTCGTCCCCAGTCTCTCCGCAACATGCCGGCAAGGTAGGCACGGCTGAGGCGCACCCCGCTCAGGACGTTCACGTCAAAGATTCGACGCCATTCCGCGTCAGGGATCTCTGCAAAAGGCTTCGCCTCAAAGATGCCGAGGCTATTGACCAAGATGTCGACCTCAGGGAAGGCCGCGACCAATGCGGCCGCTGTCTCCGCCTCCGAAAGGTCTCCGGGAAAAGGCTCCAACTTTGCCTGAGCGTGCTTGCGTCGAATCTTGCCGATGGCCTCGGCCACCGATTTTTCCGCGCGCCCGTTAACGATCACCCGTGCGCCTTCGCCGGCCAGGAGCGTTGCGATCGCCAATCCGATCCCTTTGGTCGATCCGGAAACCAGCGCAAGTTTGCCGTCAATCTTGAGGTCCATAGAGTCGGTAGAATGCTTTGGGACAGGCCCTCAGGCCGGGCGCCGCTTCGCGTAGTGGCTGATCGAAATCGGATCACGGTCCCCCTGAAGGCCAGAAATAATCTCCGTCGCCTTCCGCTTCAAAGTCGTCACCTGTTCGGCGGTCACAAGCGCCACTTACGTGCCAGTTCCTATCTTCGTCAACCCAGGCTTTGAGGTTTCCCGGGATCGCTCTTCGCTTCTTTTGCGGCGTGGGGGCGGGAATGGTTCGGCCGCACCGTGGGTGCGGCCCATGACAAGGCGCATGTTTGCGGCCCCTAGGGGGCCGGCACGACGGTTACGGGGAAGCGCACCGAGCGGGCGATGAAGCAGAGCCGGTGGGCTTCGGCGTGCAGCTGTCGCGCGTGCGCGGGGTCCCCGTCGGAGATGCGGACGGCCGGCCGCAGCGTGACCGAGGTGAACTGGCCGCTGCCGTCCGCTTCCTCCGCCAACGTGCCTTCGGCCGCGTCGGTGTACGCGGCGACCACGATGCCGTGGGCGGAGCAGAGGTGCAGGTACCAGAGCATGTGGCAGGCGGAGAGACTGGCGACAAGGAGCTCCTCCGGATTGTAGCGCGCGGGATCGCCGCGGAATGCCGGATCGCTGGAGCCGGGGAGCGGCGGCTTGCCGGGAAAGCGGAGGACGTGGTCGCGCGCATAGCCGCGGTAGGTGCGCGTGCCCTCGCCGGTGTTGCCGGTCCATTCGAGGGTGCAGGTGTAGGCGTGGGTCTTCATGGCGTGCGTTCCCGCATCCACTCTTGAGCGACGCCACGGGCCGTGGCGAGATCGCTCGGGACCAGGATGAGCTGGTTGGCGTGGTCGCTGTACAGCACCTCGATGTTGACGTGCGCGTCCGCCATTCGGCGGCAGAGCTTTCCCAACTGGCCCGGTTCGTCCTGCCGCAGGCGGAGGACGACGGCCTCGCGGTCTGCCGGGACGGCGAGACCGGCCGTGGCGAGCGCGGCGCGCGCGGCGGGGACGTCGCGATCGGCGACGAGGAAATGCGCGTGGCCTTGTCCGCCCGCGAGCCAGGCGCCGCCGCCTTCGATCGAGACACCGGCGGCACCGAGGGTCTCGCCGAGGCGGGCGAGGGCGCCAGGAGCGTCCTCGAGGAGGATATGCAGGTCGTGCATGGTGCCCGCACGGTGAGCCGCGCGGTCCCCGGGGTCACGCGGCAATCATTCGGTCCCGCCCGAAATGTGGATGCTTGAGGATTGGCCGTCCGGGCGCGAGGATGGGGGCATGACCACCGGCGCCCCCGATCTGACCCGACTCGCGGGGACCCTGGGCGATGCAACGCGGATCCGCATGCTGGGCCTCCTCATGGACGGCCGGGCGCTGACGGCGAAGGAGCTGGCCTATGGCAGCGGGGTGGGGCCGGCGACCGCGACGGGCCACCTGCAGCGTCTGGCGGCGGATAAGCTCGTCGTCTCCACCGTGCAAGGCCGCTACAAGTACTTCCGCATTGCGACGCCCGAGGTGGCGGCGTGCATGGAAGCGATGCTGGTCCTGGCGCCGCGGGCTGGCGCCCAAGGGAACCGTGATGCGTCCGCGACGCCGGACCCGGTTCGGGAAGCACGCTTTTGCTACGACCACCTGGCGGGAAAACTGGGCGTGGCGATCACTGCGCGGCTGCTGAGCGGGGGGCGCCTGAATCCTGCCCCCGGCGCCGAACCGCGCTACGACCTTACGGCCCAGGGCGAAAAGTGGTTCGCCGGCGTGGGGGTCGACGTGAGGCGCGTGCGCGAGCAGCGCCGGCGCTTCGCTTGTCCCTGCCTGGACTGGAGCGAGCGCCGCGACCATCTGGCCGGCGCCTTGGGCGCGGCGCTCGCGGACGCATTGCTCGTGCGGGGCTGGATCGTGCGGGAACGGGAAGGCAGGGTGGCGCGAGTGACGGCCGCCGGCGTACGCGGGTTGAAGTCCTCTCTGCGCCTCAGTTGGCCGTTGTCCGCGGGCTGAAACGTCGCTTAATCGCGCACGCTCGCCCGTAGTCTTGAAGGACATCGGCCGCGCCGCCCCGTCGAATTTCCTGTGACGCTTCGCCGAGCGCACTCGTCTATTAGAACAGCCGGTTATGAAATTTTTGGCTGCAATCTCATTTGGCGGCATGATTGCCCTCGGCGGGGGCGGCGGGGCCGTGGCGCAGGACGCACCGCCGCCGCGCGCTCCGCCGTCTCAAGGAGGGGCAATGGGCGTCGTCGACCTCGTGTCCCCAGCGGGCTTTATAATCTTGATGCCATCGGGGCAGAGGGCGACGGTCGAAACGGGGTCCCTCACGACCTACGAAAGGAACAGATACCCGACCTCGGCGAGCGCCATTACGCGAGGGGAACCCGTGCTGGTTCTCGGCATTGTCGCGGGCCTTCAAGGCGCACGCAAGATCACCATCAAGGCTAGCCGGGTCATCGCGGACCCCGTTCCGACAGGGGTGGCGCCGGCGGCCGGGATCGCCTTCGAGCGCGGTAAGCCCGCGCCGAAAAGGGGCGTCGGCCGGATCCCGGCCCATTACGTCGCGGGGAGGGGGACAATAGTCAACGGAACGGAAGCGAATCAGGCGATCCTGGCGGCGTTGGCCGCCTATCCGAACGGCCTCATCAACCGGGTGGTGAAGCTGAGCGACGGCTCATACGAAGTCCACCACATCGGCGTCGCCTGGCCGCACCACATTTTCGTCGGCGCCAACTTCAAATACCTCGGCGCTGATTAACCCCTTCTGTCGCTCGGCGCTGGGTGGTTACAACGGACAAGACCAGAGCGCATCAGCAGCGTCGCTGCAGGGGGCCCGGCGCGCAAGAGTTGGGGGTGCAATTCGCAACCGGGTTCGTCTGAGATCGGCTAGCAACCCGCGCGAGTGCGGAGGCTGGATACCTCTCGCCCTCAGCCTCGTAACCAGGCCGTCAGCGTCTCTTCGCACCGCCGGTCCAGAGGATCCTCGTCATCGAAAAAGTGGAGGCATTCACCGTGGCCGCGGAGCAGGCGGCTCGGTCGCCGTTTCGGCCAGGTCGCCACCGTAGGCGGGAAAATAGAGGTGAAACACCGTGCCCTCCCCGGGCTGGCTGTAAACGGTGATCGCCCCGTCGTGATTCTCCATGATGCCATGGACGACGGCCAGCCCGAGGCCAGTGCCTTCGCCGGGGCCCTTGGTCGTGAAGAATGGCTCGAACATCCGGCGCTGCGTGGCCTCGTCCATGCCGCAGCCGGTGTCGCTGACCGTAATGCGCGCATAGAGGCCCGGCCGGAGCCGTCTCTGGGTGGCGGCCAGCGCGGCATCGACAGCGCAGCGCTCGAGGGTGACCCGCAGACGTCCGGGCCGATCCTTCATCGCATGCCAGGCGTTAGTGCCCAGATTCATCAGGACCTGATGGATCTGGGTTGTGTCGGCGAGCACGGTGGGCGTGTCCGCTGCGAGTGAAGCCTCAAACTCGATGCTCGCAGGGACGGTCGCCCGAAGGAGCTGAAGGGCTTCTGTCACCACCGGCGCCAACCGGACCGGCCGGAGCTCCTGGGGCTGCTGGCGGCTGAAAGTGAGCATCTGCTTGACGAGGTGCGCGGCCCGTTCGGTCGCCTTCAGCACTGCGCCGAGGTGTTCGTGCACCGGCGGGTTTTCGACCAGGATCATCCGGGCGATCTCGGTATACCCGCGGATCGCACCCAGGATGTTGTTAAAATCGTGGGCGAGCCCGGCGGCCATCGTGCCCAGGGCCTCAAGCTTCTGGGCTTGCCGGATCTGCCCCTCCAGCCGGCGGTACTCGCTGAGATCCTCGAAGATGGCCATGACACCGGAGACGTGCCCCGACAAGTCTCGAATCGGGGATGCGCTTAGGCCCACTTGGATTGTGGCTCCCCCGCGGGTCCTCTGCCGGATCAGCATGCCCGTTTGGGGGCCCTCGCGGACGACCCGGGCGATCAATGCGCGGAATTCGTCCGTGCGGGCGGTGGGAAAGGTGGGACAGACCTGGCCGAGCACCTCCGCTTCGGTCCAACCGAAGATCCGGAAGGCGCAGGCGTTCCATTTCATGATCCTTCCTTCCAGGTCCAACCCGACGATCGCCACCGGAGCCGAGTCGAAGAGCGTCTGAAGGGTGGTCCTGGTGGCGAGGAGCTCTGCTTCAACCCGCTTGCGCTCCGTGATGTCGGTGGCGATGCCGCAGATGCCGGTGATTCGGCCTTCCCCGTCGCGAAGAGGGAACTTCGAGACGATGCTGGTTTGCCGACCGCTGGCGGTTTGCGCATCCTCTTCGAATTGGAGGAGGCTTCCGGATTGGATGACATGCCGGTCGCTGTCTTGAAACGCCTGCGCCTGCGCGACGGGAAAGATATCCGCGTCCTTCTTCCCGAGCACGTTTCCGCGCGCCAGGCCAAATTGGCGCTCGAACAGCCGGTTCACGAGCAGGTAGCGCCCCTCCACGTCCTTCATGAAGATCACCGCGGGGCTGTTTTCGCTGAATAGGCGCAGCCGGCCTTCCGTCTCCCGCAGGGCGTTTTCCGCGTCCTTTCGCTCGCGTCTTCCACGACTGCGTTCCAGCGCCTGATGAATGGCGGGGCCCAGCCGTGCCAGCCGGTCCTTGAGCAGGTAGTCCGCGGCGCCTTGTTTTATCGCCTCAACCGCCGTCTCCTCGCCGATCGTGCCGGAGACGATGATGAACGGGATTTCCAAACCGCTTTGATTGAAAAGCGCCAAGGCGCGAGGCCCGCCAAACTTCGGCATCCGATAATCGGACAGGATCAGGTCCGGATGGGCGTCGAGTTCGCGGAGGAACTCGGCCTCCTCCTCCACCCGTTGCCATTCCGGCTCAAATCCGGCCCGCTTGAGTGCGACCGCGAGCAATTCAGCATCCTGCGCGCTGTCATCGACAATCAGGACCTTCAGCGGCAAGGGCATGGATCAAGGCGGGGGAGCTGGGGGGCAGTCTCGCCCCGCGAGGGTGTTATAGACGGCCGAGAAATCCTTCGCGCCGTGACCTTCGCGGATCGCGAGGCGATAGAGTTCCTTCGCGGCGCTGGCGATCGGGACCGCGGTGCCGGTTTCGTGGGCGCTCAGCGTCGCCAGATGCAGGTCCTTTTGCAGCCAGCGCAGCGGAAAGTCGGCTGGCTCGAAGGCGGCCCTCTCGAACCGCTCGCGCTTTCCCGTGAGAAACGGAGCCGCGGCTGGCCCCCCCAGCATGCCATCCAGCAGTACTGCGCGGGAGAGGCCGAGCGCCTCGCCCAGGATCAGCGCTTCCACGAAAGCGGCCATGCCGGTGCCGAGCAGCTGATTGATCACCAGTTTCATTGCCGTCCCGGTCCCAACTCCGCCGCAGTGAACGATCCGGTTTCCCATGCATTCCAGCAGCGGCCGGCAGGCTTCAAGATCGGCGGCGGCCCCACCGGTCCAAAATGCCAGGCCGGCCTGCTCCGCGGGGGTCTTGGAACCGGTGACGGGAGCTTCCAGAAACCGGATTCCGCGCCGATTGGCCTGCGCCGCCATTTCTTTCGCGAACATCGGCGCCACGGTGCTGCAGTCCACCCAGAGGCGACCCGGCGGGAGTGCGGACAGAAACCCTCGGTCGCCGAGCGCCGCGTTGGCGATGGCTTCCGGCGGAGCCAGCATCGTGAAGACAATGTCCGACCGCGCGCCGAGGGCGGCCGGGGTATCCGCCCAGGCGGCCCCTGCGGCCAGAAGAGACGCTGCCTTCTCGCGGGTTCGGTTGTGAACCGTCAGGGAGTGCCCGGCCCTCTGCAGGTTCGCCGCCATTCGGCTGCCCATGATCCCGAGACCGATAAATCCGATTTTCATTGTGAATTCCGTGTCCGGGCCTGCGAGGGGAGCGCAAACTGCGATTCGAGCTCGTCGATTTCCGCCCAGGTGAGGTGGAGGTCGTCGGCCCCGATGATTTCGGCCATCTGACCGGGTTGGCGCGATCCGACGATCGCCGCCGTGACCGCCGGATGACGCAGCGTCCACGCGACCGCCACTGCGCCCGGTGAGCACCGATGGTGGGCGGCCACGATGCGCAGCCGGTTCACCAAGTCGAGATTCGCGGCAAGTTTCGGCTCATTGAATTCCGGATCTTGCTTGCGCCAATCGTCGTCGGGCAGCCGCGCGATACGGTCGGGGGTCATGGCGCCCGTCAGAAGCCCCGATCCCATTGGCGAATAGACGATGACGCCGATTCCCTGCGAAAAGCAGAAGGGAAGCACCTCGGTCTCAACCTCCCGATGCACGAGGGAATAAGGCGGCTGCAGCGATGTGACGGGTGCAATGGCCTGCGCGCGTTGGAGTTGAGAAACGTCGAAATTCGAGACTCCGATCCAGCGGGCTTTCCCTTCGCGTTGCAGCCGCGCCATCGTCGCCCAGGCCTCTTCGATGGCGCCTGCCTGTTCGACGGGCCAGTGTATCTGATAGAGGTCGATGGCGTCGACGCCCAGGCGCCGCAAGCTGGCTTCGCACTCCTCACGAATCGAGGCGGCGTTCAGGACACGCCTCGTCTGGCCCTGTCCGTCCCAGCGCAGACCGCATTTGGTGAAGACGTACGGCCGCTGGCCGGACCGGCTCTTGAGCGCCTGGCGCACGATCTCCTCGGAGTGCCCGAGGCCGTACACCGCGGCGGTGTCGATCCAGTTCACGCCCAAATCGAGCGCCCGGTGGATGGCTTCGACGGAATCGGCATCGTTCTGTTTTCCCCATCCGAACTGCCAACCGGCGCCGCCGATGGCCCAGGACCCGAAACCCACGGGTGTGATCAACAAGTCGGAATTTCCTAATCTTTTTTTATTCATGTCTTGTGCCTTTGCTGGTTAACGGACGAAAGGAAGGGATCCGGCGGCTGCCGCCATCCGCCGCTGAAGAGGGGCGCCGCAGCGCAAGTTTTACGATCCACATGGTCGGCTCCTGCTTTGGGCTTGCGCCGTCGGAGGGCGGATCAGAACGGCCAGGGCGGCGCTCATAAGCATGCTGCCGGCGAGGAGCTCAAGGGCCGGCTCGTACTGTCCGGTGCACTGATGCACGAGTGAAATGAGCTTCGGCCCCAGAAATCCGCCTCCGAGCCAGGCCGTCAGGATGAGTCCGAAGAGGGGGGCCACATTGCCGCTGCCGAAGTAATCGGCCACGAGCGCCGGAAGGGTGCCGAGGGCGCCGCCATAGCAGAGCACAATCAGGCAGGTCAGAGCGATGAGCGCGCCGCTGCTGGCTGCGCGCGAGAGCAGCAAAAACGCGCCGGTTTGCGCCACAAATATGGCGACGTAGACGGGAGCCCGTCCCACAGCGTCGGAAAGCCACGGCCCCAGCAGGCGCCCGGCGCAGTCGGCGATCGGCAGCGTCCCTGCGATGCCCATCGTCGTCGCGGCGGAAACGTGCGCGATCGCCTGCGCGAGGGGCGCGATCTGCGACAGGATCGCAAAGCCGGCGAGGGAATTCAAAAAGAGGATTCCCCAAAGGGCGTACCACTGCCAGGACCGCAACGCTTGGCCGACCATGGCCCAGTTCGGGCCGCCGGCCCTTCCCAGCCCGGGGATGCGGAGACGCAAAACAGCCGCGGCGGAGGCCAATATCAAAATGGCGATGAACAGGACGGCAGCCGGCGGGACGCCCCGGCTTGCGAGTATCGGTTCCGCTCCGAATCCCGCCGCCGCCAGCCCGGCGACCGTTCCCCTCCGGCCCGGAAACCATTTGATCATCGCCCCACTGGGAAGGACGTAGCCGAACCCCAGGCCGAGGCCGCCCCACAGGCCGCAATCGATCGTCAGCGGGAGCAGGTGGTGCCCGGCGTGGCCAGCAAGCCCCCGGCCGAGGCTATAAAACACGCCCCCGGCAATTGCCATCAGAACACCCGTCGCGGCGACGAGTGCCCGCTGGGGAACTGCGCGAAGGGCCGGCTTCATGGCGGCACGGTAGCATGGAGGATTTGTGGATACTATTGGACCTTGGTCCCATATCGTCCCATCGTCTGCCGTTCCTGCCGCGCCAACGCCTCCCGCGCCCGCATGAAAATTCGCGCCCCACTCGAGCTGCGGTATTCGCCGATCGCGCGTTACCTGGTCGGCGCACTGACGGCCGTCGGCGCCGTCATCGTCACCCGCGCGCTTCGGGCCATCAACCCGGGGGTGCCGGCGGACCTGATCTACTGCGCGACGATATTCAGCGCTTGGTTTGGAGGTCTCGGGCCCGGCCTCCTGGCGGCGGCGATCTCGTCCGCCGGCATCGCCCTTCAATTCATTCCGCCTCCGGCTCCCGGTCCCGCCTCGGCTTCGGAACTGCCGCGGACGGTGGTCATCGGCCTCGGCGTCTTTCTTGTCAGTTGGGTCAGCGGCCGGCAAAGGATGGCCGAAATTCAGCTGCAGCGGGCGCGGGACAACCTCGACCAGACGGTGAAAGCGCGCACCGCCGAGCTGCAGCGCAGCAACGAGGCGCTGCTCGCGATGCGATCCGAACTGGCCCACGTCAGCCGGGTCACGATGATGGGCGAACTCGCCGCATCGATTGCGCACGAGGTGAATCAGCCGCTCGGAGCGATCACGAATTACGCGAATGCCTGCCGCCGATTGCTCGGGGCCGCTGCCGGTGCCACCGCGGATGTCGATCTGGCGCTCGCGAGGATTGTGGAGGAAGCGCGCCGGGCCAGCGACATCATCGCCGGGATTCGGAGACTGTCGCGGAAAATTCCGCCCGAGAGGAGCGTGGCGGAAATGCGGAGCATCGTCGACGAGGTCGTCGTCATCGTGAATTCCGAGGCGCGGGCCCGGGGGGTCCGGATCGAAGTGCGATCGGTTCCGGACTTGCCCTCACTGAGGGTCGATCGCATTCAGATCCAGCAGGTGCTGCTCAACCTGATCATGAACGGCATTGAGGCGATGGAGTCGCTGCCCGCGGCGGATCGAGGCATCGAACTCACGATCGCCGCGGGGAGCGCGGGAAGCGTGGGCGCGATCGTCGTGCAGGTGCGGGACCACGGCTCGGGCATCGGGCCCGACGAGGTGCCCCGGCTGTTCACCGCCTTCCACTCGACCAAGCCCCAGGGACTGGGGATGGGGCTGAGGATCAGCCGGTCCATCATCGAGGCGCACGGAGGCAGGCTTTCGCTCATCCCGAGCGACGGCGCCGGAGCGACGTTTCAAATCATCCTGCCGGTTTCGGGGGGGGCGAGCGCTTGAACGAACCCGACGCTATCGTTTACATAGTCGATGACGACCGGTCCTCCCGGCAGTCGCTGGAATTGTTGCTCAAGGCTTCGGGGTTGTGCGTCCGGGCGTTTGCATCGCCCAGGGAGTTTCTCGCCTTCTCCCGGCCGGAGAAGCCGGGTTGCCTGGTGCTCGATGTCCACATGCCCGGTCTCACGGGCCTCGAGCTGCAGGAGGAGTTGGGGCGAACTGGGTTTGAGATGCCAATCATATTCATGACCGGGTTCGGCGACATACCCATGTCGGTGCAGGCCATGAAGGCGGGAGCGGTGGAGTTCCTCACCAAGCCTTATCCCGAGAACGAAATGCTTCGCGCCATCACGCAAGCGCTGGAGCGGGATCGGGCCGCAGAGCCGGAGCGGCTCGATCGGGCGAGAATCCGCCGGCGCTACGACCGTCTGACGCCTCGCGAGCGCCAAGTGATGGCCCGTGTCGTCACCGGATTGCTCAACAAACAGGTGGCCGCCGAACTCGGCGCCTCGGAAAAGACCATCAAGACTCACCGCGGCCGGGTGATGAAGAAAATGGCGGCCGCGTCCCTGGCGGAATTGGTCCGGATGGCGGACAAGCTCCCCGCGTTCCATCATGGCGGCACTCCCGGCGATGCGCCCCCTGCCCGCACCTGACCCGGCGCCGCTGGTCGCCATCGTGGACGATGACGATTCTCACCGCGATTCCGTGCGGATGCTCGTGCGCTCGTTCGGCTTCAGAACGGAAGTTTTCCCCCGCGCCAAGGATGTCTTGCTCTGGGAGCGAATCAACGAAGCCGCATGCTTGATCGTCGATGTGCGCATGCCGGAGATGAGCGGCCTCGAATTGCAGCGGCATCTCATGCGGATCCGTCCCGGCCTCCCCATCATTTTTCTCACGGCGCACGCGGATGAAGGCGAGGAAAGACAGGCGATGCAGGCGGGAGCGGTCGCCCTGCTGAGAAAGCCGGTGGCGGATCAGGTTCTTATGGGCATGCTCCTCCGGGTGGCGCGCGCTCAATCGCCGTAGATCCGCGTCGAGGGGGATTCGGGCGCCCGTCGTACCGCAATCCCGACTCCTTCCCACGCACCGTTCGCTCACCCCCGCGAAGGAAAGGCGCGCGGAGCGTGTTCCTCGAGAGCAATACGCGGCTCGCCGCCGCCATCGGCCGAGGCTCGCGCGGAGCTTCGTCGCCCTGGAAGCGTTTTCGTGAGCAATTGGGCCTAGCGCGGCGGCGCGTCCTCGTATTGCGCCCAGCCCCGATCCAGCGCATGCACGACGCGGCTGCCGACCAGGTACGCGGCGTCCAGCGACGGGAGGAAGGCGGAGTAGCCCTTGGCCAGCGACTCTCCCGACAGGCTCTCGATCGCCGTCGCGCCGGGCCACTGCATGTCGAAGTTCGAGGCGGTCCGCAGGACGAGCAATCGGGACACGTCGGCTTTTCCCGCCCGCGTGAGCGCCGTCAGCGACTCGGCCGTGCCGGTATCCTCCATCGCGCTGGTGGCGAACCGGCCCGCTCCGTTGGTGTAATACCTCACCCAGGCCTCCGCCCAGGCGTTCATAAGCTTGCCATGCCAGAAGTTTTCCGCGGCCACGTTGTCGCCCTTGAGAACAAAGGGGGGCCGCTGGGCGGCGGAATAGCCCGCATACAGCGCACGATGCCGGCGCAGCGGAGCACTGTCCGGCAACGGCGTGTCCTTGGTCAGACGATAAGCCCAGTCGACGAGCGCCGGGCTCAGGTGGAACACCTGTCCCGCCGCGGGCCGGGCGGGCTCGGCGAAGGGCGAGAACCTCCGCAGCGGCAGATGGCCGGTCGACCAGCCCGCCGGAATCTCGCGGGCATCGATTTCATGGCCATAGTCCCCGTCGACCAGCCACTCCGCCCACGCCGCGGAGCCGAGCGACATCACGTTCGGATCGGCGCCGGCAATGCCGGCCACCACCCAATAGGCTTTGGTGAGGTCAAACCGCGGATCGAGCCCCAGCGCCATGATCGTCGCCGCGCTGTGCATCGTGCCCGTTCCGGTCACGACGGCGAGCACCGTGCCATCCGCGTTGGAGCGCAAAGCGCGGTCTCCCTGGGGAAACGCCCACACCCGATCGTAGTGCTCGTGCGCGAGCCACTCCCTTTCTTCGGGCTCGAACATCGCCACCACGACCACGTGAACGCGCACCGCGCCCTGGGCGACGACCAGAAGGAAGAGAAAGGGCAGAATGAGCTTGTGCATGCCAGTCCCGCCAGCAGGAACCGGGCCCCGCGCGCGCTGAACCGCTCATCCGGTCCCGCGGCGCCGATCGGGAAGCGCCAGGATGCCCCGGTTTTACCTGTCGCCGGGCCCTGCGGCAGCTTGCAGGGCGGCGCCGGGCACGTCATTTTTTTCCCATGGGCGCCCTCACGGCCCGGATTCATTTCCATCCGTCCTCCGCCAACTGGTACACGCCGCTGCCCAAGAGCGGAAAGCATGGCAACGCACTCGTGCGGATGTTTCCCCCGTCGCCCTCCGAATTGGGCTACCTGTCATGGGGTCGCCGGTATTACGGCGAGCCGCCTTTGCCGCCGCGCACGCATGAGGGCTGGCACTATTTTGTGGTGCTTCAGGGCACGCCCATCTTGACCATGAACGGCAAGGAGATCGAAACCCCGCCTCGGCTGGTCAGCATTGGGGACCCGGAATGCGCGCTGGGCCACTCCGACCGCCCGGGCCGCAGCTGCCAGATGCTGACCTGGATCTGGCGGTCGCCCCCTTCCCATTCCGCGTTGCGGCCGCCCCGAGGGGGCGCTCTTCGCCTCGAACTCGGGGCCGCACAGGTCCGCCGCCTGCAGCAGCTGCATCGGCAATGCCGCGAGGCGGTGGCCGACCCGAACGAGCGCGGCCTGCTGCAGCTGCGGGCCGCGCGACTGCTGATCGATCTGACCCTGCTGCAGGCGCGTGAGCATCATGGCGAGCCGGACGATGCCACGCGCATCGCGCTGGCCATCGAGTACCTGCGCCACCACGTCGCGGATGCCTCGGCCGTGACTCAGCTTTGCGAATATTTGCAGATGTCGCGTCCGGCCCTGACGCGGTTGTTCCGCCGCCACACCGGAAAGAACCCGCGCGCGTTTGCGCAGGACGTACGGATGCAATGGGCCCGCGAGCAGCTGGCGGAGCGGAGCACGTCGGTCAAGTCCGTCGGCTTCGCTCTCGGCTACCGCCACCTGGCGGATTTCAGCCGCGCGTTCAAGAACCACTTTGGCGTGGTCGCCAGCGATGTGGGCCGGCCTGGCTCCGGCCCTTCCCCCACGCCTCAGTGCGAGGGCGATATCAGGTAGGTGACGTGAGGATTCGGGTGGTCGCGCCAGTATTGCTCGAGCGCGGGATGCCGCAGTTCGCGGCGCAGCTCCTCGGCAAACGTTTTCAGCGAGGCGGGCTCCACCACCGTCACGCTGGCAGGGTGCGGGTCGCCCAGCCAGGGCACCGCCGCGCCATGCCGGGCGCCCTCGGCGGCCAACGTCGTGTCGAGCTCGCTTTCCGTCAGCTGCCCCAGCTTCCAATCCATGTATAAGCGCATCATGGCCGCGAAGGCCCGGGCGTCGTTGAGGTTGAGCTCCAAACCTCCGGCAACCGGCGCGTAATCGCTGTCCGCAATCTTGCCGCGCAGAGTCGCCCAGGCCGCGATCGCGCGGCGCATGGCGGCCACCGCGCCATCTTTCTGGGCCAGGGCTTGGCGCTTCAGTTCCGGCGTGATCGGCACCTGGTTGAACACCAATCGCGTCGCCGGGTTGGCGCGCAGCGCGGCTTCGACCTCGGGCGGATACATGTCGAGCGGCAGGACCAATCCCATCATTCCCTTCATGCGCGCCGCGCGCCGCAGCGGGCCGCAGAGGTGCGAATCCAGATAGGAGAGGGTGGGAAAGCGGCTGTGAGCCGCGGTGAACAGGGCGTCGAATTCGAAGGCGCCGCGGGCCGCATCCGAGACATCGCGGACCACCGCCGCCACGGTTCCCGCGGCGGCCTCACCGTAGCGCGAGGCCGCCCAGGCGTGGATGATGCGTTCCGGGTCGGAGCCCGGGTCGCGCATCAGGGCCCGGACCCCGTACCAATTGACGAGGTTGAGGGGGTGGTCCCATGGTTCGTGGCCCAGGGGATTGTCCACGACCCAAAATCCCTGCTGGCCGGTCGCTTCCGCCGTGCGCATCACCTCGGACAGGTGCGCCACCTGGCACCAGGGAAAATCATTTACGCCCATATACTCGCCCGGCAGCTGGACGCTGGTGATATACGGGGACCGCCCCTGGCGATCCTTGCGGATGACGTAATCCAGCGGGTGGGCCGGCCACCCGGGATGGTAATCCCAGTAGTGGTCTTTGATGAGGATGAAGGCATTGTCCGGCACCGCCCCGGTCAGATCGCGGAAATACCACAATTCCTGCCGCTGTCCCCAGGCATCGTCCTGGCAGGTCTCCCAGACCACCGTGCCTCCGTGCGGCGCCAGAGCGCCGGCGATCAGGTCCAGGGCGGCGATGACGCATTCGCGCCCGGATTTGGCCGCCATGCCCACGCCCTCACCCATCCAAGGGGCCCCGTTGTCGAAGTAAAACTCCGTTCCGCTCATCCGGTAGCCGGCGATCTCGGGGAATTGCGCGTAGTCGCGCGCGATGCGCTGGCGCCAATAGGCGCGAACGGACGGATCGAAAGGATTCAATTTGCGCGAGGCGCGGGGGGCCGGATCCGACGGCACGATCGGCCAGGAGCGGCCGATTTCGATTTCATTCCAGTCGTGGCGGATGAAGACCCGGATGCCGCGGGGCTCCAGGTACCGCAAAAAGGTCCGGAAGGCCGCCGGATTGTCGTCGGGATCGCAGTACAAGGCCATGCCGTTGAAACCCTCATCGGCGACCCATTGAATGTAATGGCCCAGCGGAGTGACGGGCGAAATGTGCGCGAGATCCGACCAAGTCAGCATGTTTCCGCCATGGGTGAACAGTTCCTTGCCCGCCGGATCCAGCCAGGGTTCGATCACGCGCCAGCGCAGGGGCGCCGCGATTGCCGAAGCCGCCGCCCACAGGCTGGCGGCGAGAAAGAGCCATGTTTTCATGCGAGAGGGCCGGGCGGCGCCAGGCGGGCCAGGTGGGCGCGCACATCCTCGCTCAAGCGCCGCAGATAGTCCGCATCGAAATACCAATAGACGAAATGCGGGTAGAAGGTCCCCTGCAGGCGCGCCGCCGCCTGGCGGCGAAACGCATCCAACCCGTCCGCCGCCCGGCCGGCGCGGGCGACATCGGCCGGCCGGCGCGAGCGCTCCGCCAGTTTTACCAAAAAACAGGCGGCGGTGCAGCGGGCCAACCCCCGCACGTACCATTGGTAGAGATCGAGCAGGTCTGCGAGCGCGGCGCGAAGGGGAGGGGGCACCCCGAGCGTTTCCACCTGCAGGATCCCCGGCAGCGCGGCGACTTCGCGTTCGGCCGCATCCTTTTCGTCGAGAATGGCCCGCACGTTTTCCTCCGTCGGTTCAACCCGCCGGTTGGCTCCCGGCTCCCAGTCGTTGCGGCCCTGAAACACCAGCATGGTGAAGAAGGCATGGTCGATGGAGAACGGATACTGCCCCGTGCCATCGGTGAAGTTGAAGCCGCGCACATACAGGCTTTTTGCGATCACCTGCCATGACGCCCGCATGAACGCCCGCACGCGCGCGCGCTGGGCGGGGGAAATGGGGGCGGGGGCGCGCTGCTCGGATTCGGCCGCCAGCGGATTGGCCACCCCGTACGCCATCCATTCGTCATAGATCGGATCGAGCGGCTGCTCGACGCGCTGGGACAGGCGCCCACCGGCAAACACGTTCACCAGGTTCCAGCTGTTGAGCACGCTGGTGTCGGACATGAATTCGAGATCCACCCGAAACGTGACGCCGTCCACCCCGCTGGCGCGGGCGTGGCGCAGGCGCCGCTGCATGTCCTCGACCACACTGGCCGGATAGAAGCCCATGCCCGAGAATTGGCACCAGGCATCGAATTCGACCCACTGGCGGCGCACCGGCACATGGCCGATCCGGGGATTGTCGGGGAAGGGCGGATAGAAGTCGTGGGGCGTGATTTTCAGCGCGACGACCACCTCCGGCGACACCTGGGCGCAGGCGTTCACCACCAGATTTTGCTCTGCTCGGCTATAGGCGAAATCGCGCACGACCAGCGTCTTTCCCGCCGCCTGCAAGGGCTCGAAGAGCGAGTGGAGGAGATTGGCGTACCACACCGCCGGCGAATACGTGCGGCAACGCTCGCAGGTGCAGCTTTGCACGGCCAGCGAGAGCTTGCTCTCCCGGGTGCCCGCGCTGACGATGACCCCGGCCAGCTGGGGAATATCCGCCGCCAGCTCGCGGTATTTCTGGCGCTGAAACTCCCACCAAAAGGGATGGGTGGGACACACGGCGGTCCCCTCCACCATCAGTTCGGGATGCAGTTCGATCAGCTCGTCCGGATAGGACATCTCCTTGACCTCGAGGAATAGCCGCAGGCCCCGGGCGGCGGCGCGGCGGGCCGCTTCGTTCAGGTGGCTGCGGCCGTTTTCCACCTGCGCGGCCCGCACGGGCCAGCGCGCGCGGCGGACGGCGGGAGCAAAATACGCCCGCGGCAGCTCGGCCCAGTCAGTCAGATCGTTCTGGTGAAAAATGAGCGTGTTCAGCCCCAGCTCCTGCATCAGGCCAAAGGCCCGGTCGATCGACCGCCACCGCCACATCCCCGTCTGAAAACGGTCGTTCCCGTGAAACTCGAAGCCGCGAACCGCGAAGTCAGCCGAGCCGTCCATGGGCGTCGGCGATCAGCCGGTCGAGGTTGTCGCGGGGGAAGAACCAATAGACGTAATGCGGATAGTAGGTGCCCTGCAGGCGGCGCTCCATGCGCTCGCGGTAGCCGATCAGATCCCGCACGGCGGCCCGCGCGGCGGCCCAGTCCGCGGCCGCGCGGGTCTTTTCCGCCTTTTTGGTGCCGAAGCACACCGCGGTGCAGTGCCGAAACCCTTCCGCGTAGTCGGCGTACAGGCCGAGCATGGTCAGGAACGATTGCCGCAATCCATCCGGAAGGGGGATTTCCTCCAGGCGGAGGATGGCGGGCAAGGCCCGGGCTTCGCGGACGGCGCGGTCCTTTTCGTCCAGGATGATGGCCACATTTTCATCCGTCAGCTCCAGCCGGCGGGAGGCGCCGGGCTCCCAATCGTCCCGCCCCTGGAAGACGAGCATGTTGAAAAAGGCGCGATCGATGTTGAAGGGAAATTGGCAGCTGCCCTCGGCGAGGACGAACCCCCGGACATACAGCGTCTTCTCCATCACCGCCCAGGAGGCGCGCAAGAAGTCGCGCACCTGGGGCATGAACCGGGCGGGAACGGGCGCCGGCGGGGGCTGCTCCGATTCCGGCTTCAGGTGATCGGCCACCCCGTAGGCCAGCCATTCGGCGTAGATGCCGTCGAGGTCCTGTTCGATTTGCTGCGACAACCGGCCCGCGGCGAAAACATTGACGAGATCCCAGCTGTTGAAGTCGCTGCCTTCCGAGATGAATTCCAGGTCGGTGCGGAACCAGACGCCCTCGGCCTGGTGGGACTTGGCGTAGCGCAGGCGGCGCTGCATGTCTTCGATCACGCTCACCGGAAAGAAACCGAAGGCGAAATAATTGCCCCAGGTGTCGAATTCGATCCACTGCCGGTGCCCGTGGACGTGTCCGATGCGCGGGTTGTCCGGGAAGGTGGGGTAGAAGTCGTGCGGCGTGTTCTTCAGGGCCAGCACGATGTCGGGCGAAACGCGCGTGCAGGCGTCGAGCAGCACGTTCTGCTCGTCACGGCTGTAGGCAAAGTCGCGCACCACCAGCAGCTTGCCCTGGGCCGCCAGCGGTTCGTACATCGCCCGCACTATATTGGCGTACCAGTCGGAGGGCCGGGTCGAGCGGCAGCGCTCGCAGGTGCAGTTGTGCACCGAAAGGGACAGCTTGCTTTCCCGGGTGCCGGGGCTGACCACCACCCCCGCGATGTCGGGCACCGCCGCGACCAGCTCGGCGTATTTGGCGCGCTGATATTCCCACCACAAGGGGTGGGTGGGACAAACGATGCCCTTGATGGCCATCAACTCCGGATGCAGCTCCACCAGTTCGTCCGGATAGGACATCTCCTTCACCTCCGGAAAAAACCGCACCCCCGCGGCGGCCGCGCGCCGGGCGACCTCCCGCAGATGGCTGCGGCCGTTTTCCACATGCGCCGCGCGGACCGGCCACCGGCTGCGCATCACCTCAGGCGGGAAGTAGGCCCGGGGAAAGACCGCCCAATCCGTCAGATCGATCTGGTGGAACAGCAGCGTGTTGAAGTCGAACCGCCGCAGCATCGACCAGATGCGGTCGAGCGCCTTCCAGCGCCACATGCCGGTTTGAAAACGGGCATTGCTGTGCAGTTCCAGGCCGCGAACGACGAAGTCCATGCGCAACGAAAGGGGTCAGGTGAGCGCGGCGGCTTTGGCCTGGGCGTCGGCCGCCAGCCTCCGCAGGTAACCCAGATCAAAGTACCAATAGACGTAGTGGGGATAATAGGTGCCCTGAAGCCGGCGTTCGACTTCGTCGCCGTAGGCCGCGAGCTCGGCGGCGGCACGCAAGGCGGCATCGACGTCGGCCGGCGCGCGGGTGACTTGCGCCCGGCGGGTGCGGAAGCAGGCCGCGCAGCAGCGGGTCAATCCGCGGACATAGAGCTGGTAGAGCGAAAGCAGCTGCCGGTAGGACGCGCGCAGGTTTTCCGGGAGAGTCAAAGTCTCCAGGCCGAGGACGCCCGGGAGGGCGGCGACCTCCGCTTCGGCCTCGTGCTTTTCCCGCAGCACGGCCTCCACGTTTTCCGCCGTCGGCGCGATGCGGCGCGAGGCGCCGGGTTCCCAGTCGTCCCGGCCTTGAAAGGTCAGCATGACGAAGAAGGCATGGTCGACCGAGAAGGGGAACTGGCAGGTTCCGTCGGTGAAGATGAAGCCGCGCACGTACAGGCTTTTCACCACGGCGTTCCAGGAGGCCTCCATGAAGCGCCGAAAGCGGCCGCGCTCCGCCGGAACAATGGGGCAGGGCGGGGGCTGCTCGGACTCCGGCTTCAGGTGATCGGCGATGCCGTAGGCGAGCCAGGCGTCATAGATGTTGTCCAAGGGTTCGTCCACGTTGCGCGCCAGGATGCCCGCGGCGAAGACATTGACCAAATTGAGGCTATTGAAGACGCTGGCGTCCGAAATCAGCTCGAGGTCGACGCGCCACATGGCGCCGATGGCGCCGAGCGCGCGGGCATGGCGCAGCCGCCGTTGGATGTCGCCCGCCACGCTGACGGGAATGAATCCCATGCCGGAGAACTGGCACCACGCGTCGAATTCGATCCACTGCGGGTGCCGGCCGACGGTGCCGATCCGCGGATTGTCCGGGAAAGGGGGATAAAAGTCATGGGGCGTGTTCTTCAGCGCGACCACGATGCGCTCGGACACGCGCGAACACGCGTCCACGACCAGATTCTGCTCGGAACGATCGTAGGCAAAATCGCGCACGACCAGCGTCTTGCCCCGGGCTTGCAGGGGCTCATGGATCGCCCGGACGATATTGACATACCAGTCGGAGGGCGCGTAGTTGCGGCAGCGCTCGCACGGGCAGGCATGCACCGCCAGCGACAGCTTGCTCTCGCGCGTGCCCGCGCTGACGATGACTCCGCCCAGGCCGGGCAGGTCCTCGACGATTTCACGGTATTTGGCGCGGATGAAATCCCACCAGAACGGGTGCGTGGGGCAGGGCGTGCCCTTCACGACCATGACCTCGGGGTGCACTTCCAGCAGTTCCTCGGGAAAGGACATTTCCTTCACTTCGAGGAAGAATTGCGCGCCCTGCTCGCCGGCCTTGCGAATGACTTCGCGCAGATGGCTCTTGCCGTTTTCCACGTTGGCGTAGCGGACGGGCCAGCGCGCCCGGCTGAGCGCCGGGGGAAAATAGGCCCGCGGGCGCGACACCCAATCGGACAGGTCGTTCTGGTGGAAAATGAGGGTGTTGAAATCCAGCTGGCGCATGAGCGCCAGGGCGCGGTCGAGCATCTTCCCGCGCCACATGCCGGTTTGGAACCGGCTGTGGTCGCAGAATTCGAAGCCGCGGACGGCGAAGTCAGGGCCCTTCACGCCGCCTTCCCGCCCGCCAGTTTCGTCCGCGCGTCCGCCATCAGCCGGTCCAGATTGTCCAAGGGGAA
>DASRSH010000142.1:0-16715 GCA_035656575.1 Opitutaceae bacterium | reverse complement strand
CTCGAAGGTGATGGGGATGAACGCCGGCCAGCTCGTGAGCGGCCGGCCCCCGACGTGATAGGGAAAGATGTGGGCGGCGTACCACTCCATGAAGAAGGCCCCCGAGCCGCCCAGCAGGCCGCCGATGAACATGTACCAGCCGATGGGCGTCGGCGGACCGGGAACCAGCTCGTCGACCTCTTCGGTGGGAAAGGGGGTGTAGGCCTCCAGCCGCCCATAGCCCGCCTCGCGCAGCCGGCGCAGGCCGGAGACGAAGGCCTCCACGTTTGCGAATTCGGCGACCAGGCGGCGCGATTTCATCGGGTCTGCTCTCCGGTGGCGAACATGCGCTTCATCTCGGTCATCGAGATCGCCGGCAGGAAGCGCAGGAAGAGGAACATAAGCGAGAGGAACAGCCCGAGCGATCCGACCAGGATCGCCCAGTCCCAGCGCGTCGGGTAGTACATCCCCCAGGCGGACGGGACGAAGTCGCGGTGCAGGCTCACGGCGACGATCACGAAGCGCTCCAGCCACATGCCGAGGTTGACCAGCAGCGAGGCGAAGAACAGGTACCACCCGGCGCGGCGCAGCTTGCGCCACCACAGCGTCTGCGGGACGACGACGTTGCAGAAAAGCACGAGCCAGAAGTACACGCCGTAGGGCCCGGCGATCCGGTTCATCGCCATGTAGCGCTCGAAGCGGTCCCCGCTCATCCAGGCGGTGAAGTACTCGCTGAAGTAGCCGTAGGTCACGACCCACCCGGTGGCCATGAGCACGTAGCACATGAGCTCCAGGTGCCGATCGGTGATGTAATGCTTGAGTCCGTACACGGCGCGGATCGGGACGACCAGGGTGAGCACCATCGCGAAGCCGGAAAAGATCGCCCCGGCGACGAAGTACGGCGGGAAGATGGTCGAATGCCAGCCGGGCAGGATCCCGACCGCGAAGTCCATGCTGACGACGCTGTGCACGGAGACGACGAGCGGGGTGGCCAGCCCGGCCAGCATCAAATAGACCTTTTCATAATGCCGCCAGTGGCGCTGGTCCCCGCGCCAGCCCAGGGCGAGGATCCCATAGGTCCGCCGCTTGGGCAGCGTGGCCGCCCGGTCGCGCAGGGCCGCCAGATCGGGCAGCAGCCCGATATACCAGAAGATGAGGGAGACCAGGCCGTAGGTCGACACGGCGAAGACGTCCCACACCAGGGGGCTGCGCCACTGCGGCCACAGCCGCATCGTGTCGGGATACGGGATCAGCCAGTAAAAGTACTGCGGCCGGCCCAGGTGCAGCAGGGGAAACATCGCGGCGCACGCGACGGCGAACAGCGTCATCGCCTCGGTCATCCGGTTGATCGAGGTCCGCCAGTTCTGGTGCAGCAGCAGCAGGATGGCCGAGATGAACGTCCCGGCGTGCCCGATGCCGATCCACCAGACGAAATTCGTGATCGCCCAGCTCCAGGCGACGGGGATGTTGATGCCCCAGATTCCGACGCCCTTGATGAACAGCCACGAGACGCCGACCATGAGCAGCATCACCAGGACGAAGCCCACCGCGAAGTTGATCCACCAGAACCGGGGGGCGGGATGAAAGAACGGCACGCGCGAAATCGTGGCGTCGATCCGCTCCAGGCTCTCGCCCGGTCCGATCAGGGGTTCTTCCTTGGGCAGGGGGCTCATGCTTCGGGGGCGGGGTTGAGCAGCCGCGCGAGGTAGGTCGTGCGCGGGCGGGTGTTCAGGTCGTCCAGCAGGCCGTAATGGGTCGGCTCGGCCTTGCGCGCGCGCACGCGCGCCGCCGGATCGTTCAAGTCGCCAAAGACGATGGCCTCGGCCGGGCAGACCTGCTGGCAGGCGGTGCGGATCTCCCCGTCCCGCAGGGGCCGGTTCTCCCGCTCGGCCGCGATCCGCCCGTCGTCGATCCGCTGCACGCAGTAGGTGCATTTCTCCATCACGCCGCGGGAGCGGACGGTCACCTCCGGGTTCTTTTGCAGGTAATAGGGCGAGCCCTCGGCAAACTGGAAGTTCAGGAAGTTGAACCGGCGGACCTTGTAGGGGCAGTTGTTGGAGCAGAAGCGCGTGCCGACGCAGCGGTTGTAAACCATGTCGTTGAGCCCCTCGCTGCTGTGGACGGTGGCGGCGACCGGGCACACCAGCTCGCACGGGGCGTTCTCGCACTGCTGGCACGGCACCGGCTGGTGGAGAATCCGCGGATGCGCCGCGTCCCCCTCGTAGTAGGTGTCGACCCGGATCCAGTGCATTTCCCGCTCGCGCGCGCACTGGTCGCGGCCCACGACGGGAATGTTGTTCTCCGCCTGGCAGGCCGCGACGCAAGCCTGGCAGCCGATGCACGAGGCGAGGTCGATCAGCATGCCCCACTTGTGGGCGTTGTAGGCGACCGGGGGGTAGAGCGAATCGTGGGGCGGGGCCGGAGGCGGCAGGTCGCCGCGGTTCACCCGTGCCACCTCCTCCACCTTCACGATCTCGCGGCCTTCCATCTCGAAATGGCGCTGGGTGGAGACGAGGCCGTACTGCTTTCCCAGCCGCTGAATCCGGACCGCGCCGTTCTCCCACGGCCGGTCCCGGAGGCGGAGGCGGTAGGCGTCGAAACCGTGCCCGTTGCCGACCGACCCCGCAGCCGTGCGGCCGTAGCCCAGATGCACGGCGATGCAGTCCGGCGCCTGTCCGGGCAGCGTCCGCACCGAGGCTTCCACCGCCCCATGGCCCGCATCGAGGGCGAGAACGTCGCCATCCAGCCACCCTTCGCGCGCCGCCAGGGCGGGCGCCACGAAGGCGGCGTTGTCCCAGACCAGGTGGCTCAGCGGCTTGGGCAATTCCTGGAGCCAGGGGCAGTTGGACCAGCGCCCATCGGACACCGTCGGATCCGGCCGCAGCACCACGCTGAGCCCGGACTCTGGACCCGCTGCGTCCAGATCGGGCAGCGGGCCGCGGGCCGCCGGCCCCGGCCGCGGGGGGTTGGCCGTCCCGGCCATCACTCCGGCCTGCAGCCACTGCTCCCACTTCCCCTCGAAGCCGGCCGCGCTGCCGCCTTTCTCCTGCCAGGTGGCGCGCACCAGATCGTAACCGCTCTGTCCGGGCGGGTAAGCCAGGAAATCGAGGTATTCCAGGGCGGACCGGGTCTGGTAGAGGGGCGCGATCAGCGGCTGGACGATCGAGACGGTGCCGTCGAAAGCGCGCAGGTCCCCCCACGCTTCGAGAAAGTGCGACTCGGGCAGATGCCATTCGCAGAGCGCGGCCGTCTCATCGACGTAAGGGCCGACGTGAATCTGCCGGCGGGCCAGCGGAATGGCGGCGGCAAATTCCAAATCGGCGGGAGCCGTGTAAACCGGGTTGCTTCCGGCGACGACCAGCAGATCGACTTCGTGGCGCTCCAGGGCCGCGCGCAGATCGGCCAAGCCGCCGGCCGCCCGGCCGTCCCCGTCGGATCGGACGGCGGGCAGAAAATGGACCGTGGCTCCCCCGGCGCCCAGCCTCCCGTTGAGGGCCTGCGCCCAGCGCCGGATATCCTCGTCGCACTGGGGGCCGGCGATGCACAGCGCGCGGCCGCGGCTTGCGTCCAAATCGGCCGCCAGGGCGCGCAGCACCCGGCTTTCCTCCGCGCTCAGGTCCCCGGGCAGGGGCTGGTGGTTCAGGGCCGCCGCGAGGGCCGCCAGGAGCTCCCGCTGGCGCCGCGGCGAAACCGCCAGGCGGTGATCCGCCATGGAGCCGGAAATGGTCGGCGTGGCCTCGAGCATGTACAGCCGGTTGGAATCCGCCCGGCCCTTCTCCAAACGCCGCCGTCCCGCGAAGGCCCGGGCATAGCGCAGCGCCGCCGGGTGCTGCAGGAGAAAGTCCGCGTCGATCCCCAGGATCACGTCGGCGCGCGCAAAGTCGTAATCCTCCTGCAGCCCCGCCTGGTCGTACCGGAAGAGCGCGGTGTGCTGATACCATTTCGCGCGGGGGAAGCGCTGGAGCAGCCGGCCGATTGCACGCAGCAGGGCCGGCGAGGTCGTCGGCTCGGTCAGCAGGGCGAATCCTTCCCCGCCCCGGGCGTCGAGCTCGCGGTGACGGGCCAGCCACTCGTCCTGGAAGGTTTCCCAATTGGAGGGCTCGCCCCCGCGCCGGGGCGCCTGCGAGCGGTCCGGATCGTAGAGCGAGAGGACGCCCGCCTGCGTCACCGCGTCGGTCGCCCCCAGGCTGTCCGGATGGGACGGATTGCCCTCCAGCTTCGTGGGCCGGCCGGAATTGGCGCGCGCGAGCAGGCCGCGCCCGTAGCCTTCCCACGGCATCGCGGTCGCGTAGAAAACCGGGCCGCCGGTGAGTTCGCGCGGCGGCGGATCGACATACGGGACGATGAATTTTTCCGGCTGCCGGTTGCAGCCGGCCAGGCCCGCGAGCGCCAGGGTTCCGCCGGCCAGTTCCAAAAACTGGCGCCGGCTCAGTTCCTCGGGCCAGGTGTCCGCGCCCGGCGCGAATTCGGGAAGTCGTTTCATGCGTTCAGTGGTGGCAGGTCGAGCAATTCAACAGGTGCCGCACCTCGATGTTCTCCGAGGCGAAGATGGCCCGGCCGCGGCTCGCCTGGTTCGGCGGCGGCGTCCAGACCGCGGCGAAGACCTCGGCGTGCGGCCGAAGGTTCGGGGCCGGGTTCTCATGGCAGTCGATGCACCAGCGCATCGACAGCGGCTCGCCCTTGGCCGTCAGCGGCATGGTTCCGATTTGGCCGTGGCAGGTCGTGCAACCGATGCCCTTGGCGATATGAATGCTGTGGTTGAAGTACACGTGGTCGGGCAGCGAATTGACCCGCACCCACCGCAAGGGCTCGTCGCGCACGGCGCTCTCGATCACCGGCCGGAGCATGGGCTCGTGCGTGAAGATCTGCGAATGGCAGGTCAGGCAGGTGTCGGTGGAAGGCATCCCGGCGAAGGCCGAGGTCTCGACCGTCGCATGGCAGTAGCGGCAGTCGATGTGCAGTTCGCCGGCGTGGTGGCGATGGCTGAAGAGGACCGGCTGCAGCCGATAGACTCCCACCCGGTTCCAATAGGGAGAATGGTAATACTGCCAGACGGCGTAGCCCACGCCGGCGACAAGCAGGAGGACCAGGGCGATCAGCGCCCTGAAGATACTCGTCGCCGCCGGGCCAAACAGCCTTGGCCTGCCCGCTGGAGAGGATTCGGGTTGGGACATATCTTCCGCCACGCAAGGGGTGGAAACCTGCCCATAGACCACAGTCTTCGACCTCGGTGTCACATCAGGGAAATTGCTTCCGGGTTTGCCCGATGCCCCAGGTTCCCGAGCCTGATTTTCCCAACCGCGGTTAAAGCATCGCTCGCGCAGCGGCGCCTGCTCTCATTGCCGCCGGGAGAGCGGGAATCGATATTCCGTGGGGCCCGTCGGCGCCGTTCGCCGCAGCTTACATGCGGCAACGCTGGCAGCCTCTGCTCCGCTGCCGGGTCGGCGTGGTGGATATTCCCCGGCTGGCCGAAAATGCGGCGGCCGACATTGAGATCGCCCGCACCTGGAAGCCGGGCACCGTGCCGAATACCCTGCCCCCGCGCAACGACCAGGACTGAGCCGGGCTAGCTCGCGCGCTCGTCGGTGAGGCAGGCGCCCGGGGAAATTCGATCGAACGCCATCATGTCCTGCGCCAGTTTTCTCAGGTTGCCGCCCGCGACTTCGATCTTCCGCCGGTCCGCCTCATGATCTTCGGCCATGCGGCGCACGGCGAGTTCGAGCGGCTCATCGCCGCCGCGGCGGGGCGGGGCCGCGCCTTCGTCCGCCAGGGACCGGGCAAAGGCGCGGATTCTCTGCAGGCTTGCCCCCAAGTCGGCGTGGCGGGCGAGGACGTCCGCTTCCCCCAGCTCCGCGCAACCGCCATAATAACCGAGGAATTCTCCGCTGGGCAGCACGTGGGGCGCTCCGCGGTCCAGGATCCATCGGTACTGCCCGCTGTGATGGCGCAAGCGATAGCTCATGGCGAAGGCCTGGCGCCGCTCGAAGCACGAAACGTAATGGTTGACGCAGCGCTGGAGGTCGTCCGGGTGAACGCCTTCGGCCCAGCCGTTGCCGGCTTCCTGCTCCAGTGTCCGGCCGACGAATTCGAGCCAGGCCCGGTTGAAGTAAAAGCATCCCATGTCCAGTCCCGACATCCAGATCATCACGGGCGCCCCGTCAGCCAAGCGTTGAAAATAGCCGGATTCCGGCGCATGCGAAGAGGAGTCAGCTGACATGGTGGCGAAGAAGAATGGTACAGGCTATCCGCGACCCGTCGATGGCAGTTGTCGTTCCGGGCATCGGAGAAATTACCACTCGTTCCGGCGCCCCCTCCCGCCCGCGCGGTGGGAGATTCTCAGCGGCAGCAAGGAGAACGTCTTGGGCCGCCCCCGAGCCGGGCTGCCAGCCGGATCCAAGTTCGGCAACATTGCCCTGGCTGATTGTTGGGAAAGCGCCATGCCTTTGCGACTCGCCCCGAGGGCCGCTCTTTTCGCGCGTTGCGCGACGGGATGGCTGGCGGGATGGGCCAAGACCGGAACCTTCGCGCCGGACCGCGGCCCCCATCGCCCGTCGGGCGTGAACTACGCCGCCGAAGCGGGCGCGGACCGCGCCAGCAGCCCGGCGGCAGTGCGGGACAACACGAAGAGAATGGCGCAGGATGCGCCGACGAGAGCCGCGTGGAGCAGCCAGAACTGCGTGCCCGGCAGGCGGTCCACCAGGCCGCCCAGCCAGCCGACCAGGTTGTTGGCGAGGAAGAGGTGCAGGAGATAGACGCCCATCATCAGCCCGACCAGGCGGGGCGGCGAGGCGCGGGCGAACAGCGCCATGCCCACGGGAAAGACGTTGGAAAAGCCGAAGCTGTTCAGCACTTCGAACACCAGAATCCAGCCGATGCCGGCCTTGCGCCCGTGCGCCGACACCGCCGCGACCGCGACGAGGGCCAGCAGCGCCGCGGTGCAGGCGGCGGCGCCGATCGCCAGCTTGGTGATTTCCTGCGGTTCGCGAAAACGCCTCGACCACAGGCGCCAGAACCAGATGGTGATCGCCAGGAAGCTGACGCTGACGATCGCGTCCAGCGTGACCAGCCACGTCGTCGGCATTGTCCGGTGGAAGAACGTCAGGCTCACGTGGTCGGGCACCCAGAGCAGATAGGCATTGAAGATTTCCTGGTTGCCCACCGCCCCGATCGCGAGCACCGGGATGAGGAGCAGCGTCGCCTTCCTTTCCGGCTTCGAGAGCGGCGCCGGCTTGGCGCGCTGCCGGCGCACCACCTTGGCATCGGGGGGCAGGCTCTTGCGTCCGGACAGGTAGATCACCAGCGAAATCACCATCCCGACGCCGGCGGCGCCAAAGCCGTAGTGCCAGCCGAGCTCCTCGCCCAGGGTGCCCGTGACCAGGGGCGAGACGATGACCGCGCCGTTGATGAAGAGGTAATAGATCTGATACGCGTCCGCCCGGCGCAGGTCCTCGGCCGCGTAGAGGTCGCCCACCTGGCTCGCCAGGTTGCCCTTGAAGCAGCCCACGCCGATGAGCAGGCAGAGCAGCGCGATGAGAAAGGACTGCTCGAACGCCATCAGGAAGTGGCCTGCGGCCATGAGCAGCGCGCCCAGGACGATCGTTCGGGTCCGCCCCAGCCATCGGTCCGCCAGCCATCCGCCGCCGATCGGCGTCAGATAGACCAGCCCGGTATACAGTCCGAAGATGGCCGAGGCGAGGGCCACCGTGTCGAGCGGATGCCCATAGAGCCGGTTCAGGCTGTGCCGGAACGGAACGAAGGCCGCGATCTTCTCCACATGCCCGGGCAGCAGCGCCTGGTGAATCATGTAGAGGACCAGGAGCGTCTGCATCCCGTAGTACGAGAAACGCTCCCAGGCCTCGGTGAACGCGATGTACAGCAGCCCGCGAGGATGGCCGAAGAACGCTCGGTCCGAACCGGGGGCCGCGACCGGGGAAGGCGCCGACGAGTTCAAGCCGCCACACTGGCCGGCCGCCGGCCGATGGCAATGCCCTTGATCCGGACGCGGGGAAGCGCTAGTCGCCAGAGATGGACGCGCGCATTCCCCTGGCAGCCATCTTGATTGCGGCCGCCGCGCTGGCCGATTCGCCGCCGGCGGCGCCGGCGTGGGCCCAGCCGGGATCGGCGCACCGCACCCAGGTCGCTCCGCCGGCCGATTTCCACCGGGCGAGCCGCAACTTCGCCCTACCGATCGGCGCCTTCGACGGCCAGTCGGACATTGGCGCCGCTCTCGTTCCGGGTTCCGCCCGCTTCGACCCGGCCACGGGCGCGTACACCATCGTGTCTGCGGGATACAATGTTTGGTACACCCGCGACGAGTTCCGCTTCCTGTGGAAGCGGCTGTCGGGGGACCTGTCCCTCGCCGCCGACATTTCCTTTCCCGATGCGCACGGGTATGGCGACCGGAAGGCCGTGCTCATCATCCGCCAGGATCTCGACGACGACGCCAAGGAGGCGCTCGCAGCCCTCCACGGCCTCGGCATGATCCAGCTCGCGCAGCGTCCGGTGAAAGGCGCGCGCGTGCGCGACACCGAGTACCGCATCGGCGGCCGCGGCCGCCCCGGCGGCGCCACGCCGGACAGCCTGGTCGGAATCATGGCCCGCCGGATCGGCATCGAAAAGCGGGGCGACGCCTTCCAATTGTGGGTCAGCCTGGAGGGCGAGCCGATGCACGCGTTCGGCCCCCCGCTGCGCCTGCATCTGGAGGATCCCTACTACGCCGGCATCGGCTTCTGCTCCCACCTCCCGGTCACGCTCGACACCGCGGTGCTCTCGCACGTCCTCCTCGAGAACGCCGCCGGCCAGATGCGCTGAAGCGCGGCGGCAATTCAGCTTGGGCAGTCGGCGCGACCGCCTATTGCGGCGAAAGGGCCGTGGGCCGGGAATCGTCGGGCGGATTGTCGGGGACGCTGGGCGCGCCGGGAATCCCTCCGGGATAATAATCGTAGGGCGAAGCGAAGGTGAACGGGAGGGTCATGCGGCAGGCGACCGGCGCGGACTTGATTTCCGCCGGACGGAACCGCCACTTGAGCACGGCCTTGACCGCCGCTTCGCCAAACAGGACGTCATCGGCCTGCAGGACCGCGGCGTCCGTCACCTTGCCGTTGGTTCCGACCGTGAACACGACCGTCGCCTTGCCGGTCAGGAGCGAGCCCAGTTCCGGCGGGTCCTCCGGCTCGACCTCGTGTATCGGCACGGGACGCACATCGACGTCCTGCAGCCGGTGCACGCCCGGCTTGAGGGGCGGCGCCGCCTGGCTGACCGGGTGTTCCGAGACAAACCCCGAAGCGCAGCCGGCCAGAGCCGCCGCCAGGATCACCGGCAAAAGGAAAATACTCGGGCGTGCACTCACAAAGGAAGCATGGCACACTGTACGAGCTCATGCGAACGACGAAGTTCCCGTGGGGGCGGACTTTCGCCGCCGCCGCGCTTTTCCTTGCGGCCGCCTGCGGCCCGGGGCAGGTCCATGCCATGACTTCGCCTCTGCATGTGGACGGCGCGGACATCAAGGACGCGAGCGGGCGCACCGTGATCCTTCGGGGCGTCAACTGGTGGCGCTACCTTTACACCCCGGACGGGGACTGGGGGCCCGAACGCTGGGCGCCCATGCTCCGCTCCGAGTGGAATCCCGACGCGGTCAAGGCCCAGCTGGACGAGCTGCACCACCTCGGCTTCAACGTCGTCCGCCTGCACACCCTGGTGGATTGGTGGAAGCAGAATCCGGATTCACGCTGGATGCTCTGGCACACCGTGAAATACCCCGAGCCGTACCGCGCCATGCTCAAGGACACGATCCGGTGGGCGGCCGAGAGGGATCTCTATGTCATTTTCGATTTCTACGGCATGAAGACGGTCGCCGGAATCAACACCGGCCAGGAGTCCCTGCCCTGGCCCCCGTACAACCGCTACCCGGATGTGGTGGGCAGCCGCGAACAGTTCCTGGACCTCTGGCTCAGCGTCGCCCGGGAGCTGGGCGGCCTGCCGAACGTCCTGTTCGAGTTCTTCAACGAGCCCCACGGCGACGCCAAGGCCCAGGCCGAATGGCTCGACTTCAGCCAGCAGGCGATCACCGCCCTGCGGGCGGAAACGTCCAATCCGATCATCGTGCAATGGGACTACTGCAGCTGGGTGTTTCTTAACGCCGGGCCGCGGCGATTGAAAGGCTCCACCCTCGCCTGGATCGACCACCATCCCATGCAAGGGGCGAACATCATCTATGGCACCCATCTCTACCGGCATACGGGCGGGCCGCCGCAATCCCCCGGCATGGTCAACCGCTTCGATTCGGGGATGATCCGGCTGTGGGACCGGCCCGACGTCGACCGCGCCCTGGAGCTGATCGGATTCGAGCACGTGCTGCTCGATCTCCACCACCCCATCCTCGTGACGGAAATCGGCGCCTCGGTCGACGAGAAGCCGCCCGAGGAGGAGGAGCACGAGCTGGCCTGGTACCGGAACACCCTCGCCGCGCTCAACGACCTGCACGTCGGGTACGTCGGCTGGGCGTGGTCGTCGACCCACGGGCTGATCCACCGCATGCTCAAGGACGGAACGCCCAACCGCGCGGGCCAGGAGTTCCTGGACGCGGTCCACCAGAAAAGCCCCTAGCCGCGGGGGAGCCGGCGGGCAACTCAGAGGGAGTCCCGGGGCCGTTCCTGCCTGGGCAGCCCGGGCGGCGGGTAGCCGGCGGCGGGATCGTCAAGGGCGAGCACCCAATCCGGCCCATACGGCGGCGAACGGAAGCGCGCGTGGCCGCCGCCCACGACATCCGGCCCGGACAGGCCGACACCGCTTCGCGGATCGTACCACCAGGCCCGCAATGCGCGGGCAGGAAATTCAGCGAGATCCAGCACCGCCTCCTCGTCGTTTTCGGGAAAGTAGACCAAGGCATAGCTTCGGCTGCGGTCGCAGGTGGCGACAAGCTGGGCCGAGGGCGCAAACGTTCCGGTGATCAGACGCGGCGCGGGTTCCCGTTCAAAGAAGGGACGGGACTCGATCAACGCCCGGAGGAATTGCATCTGCGTGCCCCCGGGGCGCCAAAGCGCCTGGAACCAGGACCGGTCGGCGTGATTGATCACCTCATAGCGGGAACTGGCGAACTGCCAGACGGCGTGGTGGCCGTAGGTCACGCCACAGCCGCCCGCGAAAACCGAGCGGTAGGTCTGCTTGCGCACGTCATGGTCCCGAAAGTAACCGGTCGCCGGGTCCCAGCGCGGCCAGGGGTCGTACGGATGGTCCTCGTAGTTGGGTTCGAGATCCAGCGTGGGTTTGGCCGGCCGGATCGCCACATCGCGCGCAATCCATTCCCAGACCGGCACGTCATGTCCTCCGCCATGACCGCTCTGCATCCCGTTGACGCTGAGCCAGGCCTCGGCCGGCAGGCTGACGGAAGATGAATTCGCTCCGCCCTGCGGATGGTAGACGATCAGCGGCTCCCGCTTTCCTCCCTCAGCCAGGCCCGCCGCCAAGGCGCGCCAAATCGGCGTCCAGTCCATGTCCGGCGGAAAGCCCGCATCCTTCGCCAGCCCGCTCAGATACGAATCATTCAATCCCGCCAGGCGGGGCGGCCGGTCTCCGCCCAGCAGCCAGATCACGTTGGTCCGCGATCTGAAACGGTCTCCAAGGTATCGGCCGTACCCGGCCGCGACCTCGGGGTGATCCACCGTGAATACGCGAGGCCCCACTCCCCACGGGGCGGTCAGCTTGTCGCCCCAAACCGGCACGAGCGCCACATACAATCCCAGCGCGGCCGCTTCCGCGAGGATCGCATCCACGCGTTGGAAATAGTCCGGGTTTGGCCGCCGGGGATCGGCGCCTGCAAAAGGCAGCAGGCCCTGCTCGGTCGGGGTGCGCAAACCGTCGAACTCCGACAGCACCACCGTCTGGATGACCGTGAAACCCTGGCGGGCGCGCGTCCGCAGGTAATACGAGCATTCCTCCGCCGTGGAACGGTGAATCAGCTCCCACGCCGTGTCACCGAGCCAGAAGAACGGCTTGCCGTCCTCCCGCTGCAGATAGTGGCCCGCGGGGTGCACGCGCAGCCGCGGCAGGGAATCCGGGGCCGGGCCCCAGCCGCCTTTCTGCGCCCACGCCCGTGCCGGCGCGGCGCCAAGCGCCATGGCGAGGGTCTTGAGCGCGGTGCGTCGATTCATCAAGGGAAGCGATTCAGGAGCAAGCCGGCCAGGAAGCGGCGGGGCGAGCGAATTTGGCGGGCCGCCCAGCGATCGAACGGGGATGCCGCCTTGCCTCCAGCGACCTTGGCCATCTCACTGTTCGTCCTTTTGGCCGGCCGTGCGCGGCCACCACCCCTTCATGACCACGTGGCGCCGTCTCATCCTTCGTATCATCCTCGTGCTTCCGCCGCTCGCCGGCGGCGCCGAGCTCAGGGCCGGCCACGCTGTGCCGGCGCAGGATCCGGCCATCGTGATCGAGGGGCGGTACGCCCCGGCCGCCGACCACGGCATCCTGCTCGGATTCACGGGGACGACCTTTCACCTGCGCTTCCATGGCTCCGACCTCGGGATGCTCGTGCGCGCTTCGAGCGACGAGGTCTATTTTGACGTGAGCGTGGACGGAGCCGAGCCGGCGCGGCTGCGCTGCCATGCGGGCGACGGAACGTACCCGCTTTGGCATTCCGGCGCCGCGGGCGATCATGAACTGACGCTCACCCGTCGATCCGAGAGCTGGCAGGGAACGTGCGAGGTGCGCGGCTTTGTGCTGGGCGACGGCGCCTGGCTTCTGCCACCGCCCGTCCTGCCGTCCCGCAAGCTGATGTTCATCGGCGATTCCATTACCTGCGGGGCGGCTACGGACATTCGGCCCAACGATCCGCTGCACGGTCATACGGCGCACGAGGACCAAACGTCGGACGCCGACTACTCCTTCGGCAAGGTCCTGGCCCGCCGTCTGCATGCCCAGTGCCATCTCGTAAGCTATGGGGGGCGGGGTCTGATCCGGGATTGGCAGGGATTGCGCACCATCAACAACGCCCCCGTCTTTTACGGACGGGCTCTCCCGGACGATCCGAACCTTCCCTGGAATCCTGCCGCCTACGTGCCCGACGCGATCGTCGTCTGTCTGGGCACGAATGATTTCAACCAGGGCGTGCCCGACGAGCAGGAGTTTGTGGGCGCCTACGTCGCGTTCGTCCGCCGCCTGCGCCGCGACGCCCCCCGGGCGCAGATCTTCCTGGCCGATTCGCCCATGCTGGAGGACGCTCCGGGCAAATCGCCGAAGCGCGCGGTGCTGCACGCCTATTTGCTCGAGACCATCGCGGACCTAACGGACTCCCACGTGCACCTGGCCCCCATCCGGCACTACGCCGGGGTGCCCCACAATGGCCACCCTACCCGCCAGGATCACGAAGCCATCGCCTCCGAACTGGAACCGCTTCTCCGCCGGGACCTGCATTGGCAATGACCGTCGGCGAGCCCCATTTTTCATGAAAACGCTCCCGGATCGACGAAGCGCCGCGCGAGAATCCACCGAAACCGCCGGCGGTGGGCTATCAGCCCATCGCTGGAAGGCTTCGGCCGGTGATCGCCCGGCGTCTTCCCTCGAGATGGAAGCATTTTTCGTGAAAAATTCGAGTTAGGGCAGCTCCCGCACCCAGATGTTGCGGAAGCTGATCGGCGCGCTCGCGTCGCCGTGGGCCTGCAGTTTGATCGGCTCGGGACCGTGCGCGCGGTAGAAAGGCTCGCCGATGTAGCGCGTTTCCCCCCGCAGCGCGACGTCGTCCTGGATGAGCAGGCCGTTCTGGAAGGCGGTGAGGCGCGCGGGCGCGGCCAGAGCGCCGTCCGGGCTGAAGCGCGGCGCGGTCCACACCACATCATAGCTCTGCCACTGGCCGGGCGGCCGGCAGGCGTTCACCAGCGGCGCATATTGCTTGTAGACGCTGCCGGCCATGCCGTTCACGTAGGTCTTGTTCCGGTACGAATCCAGGATCTGCAACTCGTACCCGCGGTCGCCCGGCCCGGTGGAGGCGAGGAAGAGCCCGCTGTTGCCGCGCGCCTGCCCCGAGCCCGTGATGCCGGAGGGAATGCGGTATTCCAGGTGGAGCTGGTAGTCCCGGAAGGCGCGCCGGGTTTCGATGTTCCCGGCATGCTTCGCCACCGTGACGATGCCGTCATGGACGACCCAGCCCGGAGGCGAGCGGTGGTCGGCGGCGGAGACCCAGGCGCTCAAATCGCGCCCGTCAAACAGCACGATGGCGTCGGAGGGAGGCGCGCCGCATTGCCCGGCGGGCGCCACGACGGGCGGCTCGGGCGCCCAGACCTCGGTGGCTTCGGGGCGGGGCTGGGCGGCCAGGGCGGCCGCTCCCGCGGCGACCAGGGGGAGGAGAAAAGAGCGGTTCATGCGTGAAATCGGGGGCAGGGAACGGACCACGTTCCGGCATATGATCCCCATGTGCCTGGTCTTGGCGAGCCTGGTTCTTCTGACCGCCTGGGACTGCGCCGCCTCGAAGCCTTAGCGCTGCCAGCGCGCCCCGGACTTGTCTGCGGGATTGCTTCCCGCGGCCGGATGACGACACTTTTCTGACTTCGACCATGGAAGACATCCTGTCCAATGAGGCCATCGCCGCGGCGGTGGAAAAGCTGCCCGGCTGGTGCCGGTCAGGCGATCAACTGGAAAAGACCTACTTGTTCGCGAATTTCCGCGAGGCCTTCGCCTTCATGACCCGGGTCGCCTTCGAAGCCGATGCGATGGACCACCATCCCGACTGGAACAACTGCTATCGCGAACTGACGATCCGTTTGTCGACGCACCATGCCGGGGGCAAGATCACGTCCAAGGACATCACTCTGGCGGCGAAGATCGAGGCGTGCTTTGTGAAGCGTTCGGAAAAGGGAGGCTGAGTTCGCTGCTTGCCGCCGCCGCGCCCTCCGGCGGCAGAGGCGCCGGCACCAGCTTGAGGGCGCCGCGGAAGGAGCAGCACGGGCAGACGCCTTCCATCGGCCCCTCGGGCAAGGCGGAGTTGCAGGCGGGACAACGGCGTACGGGGTTCGTTTCCATTGCCGAACCCGGAAATTTACGGGCCGAAGCGCGCCCGGGCGCAAAAGCGATTTTCGGGCGTTTTCCCTGCCGCCGCGGGGGAATTCCTCCCGGATGAATCAGATGCGCAAGAACAAGGCCTGACCCTGGGGAGAGCCCCCTACGAAATAGCCTCACACGACTTCGCGGCTTGAGACGACCAAGAGATTTTCCTTCGCCGTGCTAGGCTACTGGTCGATGCGCTTTCCCGCTCTCTCGGCCGCCTTTTTCACCGTGCTCCTGGCCCTGTCCGGCTGCTCGACCCTGCCCCCGGTGGCGGTCGCGCCGGCGGCCACTCCCTCCTCCCCCGCCACGGGGCGGATCGTGACCACGGCGCAGCTGCGGGTCGCCATTCCCGCCGTGCACCTGAGCGACACCCAATACGCCGAGGTGAACAGCCGCTGGCTGGAGGACTTCTACCCCTTCTTCCGCACCCAGCTTTCCCATGCCGGTGTACGGGCCTGGAATGAGCGCTTCAACTGCAAGCATTTCGCCGGCCTGTATTCCGAGCTGGCCCAGTCGCGTTTCCTGCTTGCCTCCCGGGTCCAGCCGGTGCCGTCCGACACCCTCGCCATCGGCTCGATCTGGTACGCCCGCGACGATGGGCGCGGCAATCACGCGATCGTGGTCGCGGTGACCGAACGGGGACTGGTCTTCATCGAGCCCCAGACCGGCCAGGAGCTCAAGCTGAGCATGAAGGAGCTCTCCTCGGTCTATCTGGCCGTGCTTTGACCCCTAATCCGCGGGGCGCAGGTACGCCGGGTCGCGCACCAGGAATCCCAGCGGCAGCCTGGGCGTGACCACCCGGGTGCAGATCCGGGCGAACTTGACCGGCTTCCCGGCATAGGGGCCGGAGGCCATGACGGCGGTCAGTTCCGTGGTCGAGCCCTCGTCCAGATAGGAATAGAAGGGATGGATCTTCAGCACGCGCAGCAGCGTGCCGGCGGGAACGATCTCGAAACTGCGATAGGTGTCGTCCAAGCCCCCCGAATCGGGCTCCTCCGACGCCGGCAAAGGTCCGCTCACCGGCCCCTGCAATTCCAGCCAGATCCGGCCGAAAGGCTCGTGGTAAACGCACGCGACCAGGGGCACGGCCGTCCGGTAGGTCTCGTTGGGCAGAAAGCGCGTGGGATAATCCGGCATGGCCGACGCATTGCCGGCCGGCGGCGGCCCGGCGCAGCCGGCCCAGAGCGAAACTAGGAGCAGCGGCAGAATCAGTCGGGGCAGGAGCATCCTGCGTCCGTGATAACCCCGCGCGGCCCAAAAGTCACTTCGCCAGTTCGTCCGCCTTTTGCCGCAGGAGCGCGGCCAGCGCCGGCGCCCCGCCGGCGCGAAGCGTCGCGGAGTATTCCGAGCGGCGCGCCGCAAGCTGGCTGATCGAGCCGTTGAGCAAAACGTCGATGATCTTCCACGCGCCGCCCTCAGGCTGCTCGACGTAGTCGAGCTCCACCGTGCTGCTGCCGGTGTAAAGCCGGGTGTGGACGACGCAGCGGCCGCCGGCAAGTTCGGCCGGCGCGGGGTCGACCTCGAAATGCTCCCCGCCGTAGCTCTTGAACTCGGAGGCATAGGTCGCGACGCTGACGGCGCTGAAGGCCGCGACCAATCCGGCCCGGTCCGCGGGCGACATCGTCCGCCACGGCGGCCCGACGACGATCCGGGTCATGGCCGGCAGGTCGAAGTCCTTCTCCAGGGTGGGAGCCAGAAAGCGC
>DASRSH010000141.1:0-18535 GCA_035656575.1 Opitutaceae bacterium | reverse complement strand
AAAGATCCTTGGCTTGGAGGGTGTACCCGCCGCCATTGGGAAAGCTAAAAATGTGGCAGGCATCACCCGTGGTTCCCGCAGGGATGCTTGTCGGCGCGAAGATTGGGAATGCTCCGACGGACGCGAAAATCGCCGGCCAGTCAAACTGCCCCACCAGCGGGGAGACGCTCTGCCCATTGGAATCGAACGCTTGCAGAGAGACGCTGGCGCAGGGATTGGCGATGCCGAACTGGGCCAGTGAAGGCCCTACCGCCCGAACGAGGTAAAACGGGGCGGACGCATGGGACGGGACGGCAGCGGCCACGAATCCGAGAGTGATGCTGCCGCTGGGCGGCAAGGCAACCAGCGACGAAAAGTTGATCGGCGCACCGGTCGATTGCTGGGCCAGGGCTGTAGCCGGGCGGAATGAAGCCAGGGCCAGGAGGAGGACCAATAGACGCATGTGATAAGGGAGCTGACGTTAGGCTGACCAAGAAATCAAAGGTCAGTCAACTCGTCACCTTCCCTGCACCCCTCCCCTATCATTTTGCTCTTCAGACACAGGAGAGAGGGCTGGGCCCTCTCTCCTCGGACCCCTCGATCGCGAGGGGCACTCGACCAAACCATCACCCTCCGAAGAGCGGCCCGCAGAGAGACCCCGGCGCAACCGGATGCCTGGCACGGGGGTCCTCTGTCCGGGCAGAAAGTCTGCCCGTTACGAAAGGGTAAGATCTACTGGCAGGCCTCGCACGTGCCGCCGTTGCGCATCGCCTCGATCGAACAGGCGATTTTTTCCTCGGCGGTGTATTCGTGCTTGGGAGGCGCTTCCGTCACGACTGCGGTGTCGCCGGGAGCGGTGGCGGCGCCGACGGCGCCGCGCATCTCCTTCTTCACCGAGACCGTGGCCTTTTCGATGTTCGAGGCGCCCAGGCTCCGCAGGTAATAGGTGGTCTTGAGCCCGGCGTGCCACGCGTGCCGGTACATGTGGGAGAGCGTCTTCAGGTCCGGCGTCTTGATCCACAGGTTCACCGACTGCGACTGGTCGATCCACTTCTGCCGCCGCGCCGCGGCGTCGACGATCCACTTCGGATCGATGTCGAATGCCGTCAGGTACTTGGCCTTGAGGTCATCCGGCACCCGCTCGATGTCCTTGAGCTCGCCGTCGAAGTACTTCAGGTGGTCGCGCATGTCCTGATCCCACAGGCCCCGGGCCTTCAGGTCCTTCACCAGGAAGGGATTGAGGACGATGAACTCGCCCGAGAGGTTGGATTTGACGAACAGGTTCTTGTACGTCGGCTCGATGCAGGGCGAGGTGTTGGTGATGTTCGAGATCGTCGCCGTGGGCGCGATCGCGAGCACGTTGCTGTTGCGCATGCCCTGCGCCTTGATCTTGGCGCGCAGGCTGCTCCAGTCCATGCGGCCGCCCCGCGGCACATCGACCTTCACGCCGCGCTCCTCCTCGAGGAGGTCCAGGGTGTCCGGCGGCAGGAGGCCGCGGTCCCACTTCGAGCCATGATAGGTCGAGTACGACCCGCGCTCAGCCGCGAGGTCCGAACTGGCCTCGTAGGCGTAGTAGGCGACCGCTTCCATCGCCTCGTCGTTGAACTCGACCGCCGCGTCCGACGCGAAGGCGACGCCCTTCACGTACAAGGCGTTCGCCAGGCCCATGAGCCCGAGGCCGATCGGACGGTGGCGCAGATTGGAGCGCTTGGCCGCCTCGGTCGGGTAGAAGTTGATGTCGATGACATTGTCCAGGGCGCGCACCGCCGTGCGAATGGTTTCGCGCAGCTTCGAATGGTCGATCGAGCCGTCGGCGTTGAGGTGGGTGTCCAGGATCACCGAGCCCAGATTGCACACCGCCGTCTCGTCCGCGGAGGTGTTCAAGGTGATTTCCGTGCACAGATTCGACGAGTGGATCACCCCGACATGGTCCTGGGGCGAGCGCACGTTGCAGGCGTCCTTGAAGGTGATCCAGGGATGGCCGGTCTCGAACAGCATCGAGAGCATCTTCTTCCACAGGTCGAGGGCCTCGACCTTCTGGCCGAAGAGCTTCCCCTCCTCCGCCAGCTTCTCGTAATGCAGGTAGCGCTCCTCGAAGCGGCGGCCGTAGAGCTCATGCAGGTCCGGCGTCTGGTTCGAGCGGAAGAGCGTCCAGTGCTGGCGCGCCTCGACCCGCTTCATCAGCAGGTCGGGAATCCAGTTCGCCGTGTTCATGTCGTGGGTGCGGCGGCGATCGTCGCCCGTGTTCTTGCGCAGCTCCAGGAACTCGAAGATGTCGTTGTGCCAGCTTTCCAGATAGGCGCACCCCGACCCCTTGCGTTTCCCCCCTTGATTGACAGCTACAAGCTGATCATTATGAAGCTTTAAGAAAGGAATCACTCCCTGCGACTCGCCGTTGGTGCCGCCAATGTAGGCGCCCGTGCCGCGCACGGAGGTCCAGGAGCCGCCCAGGCCGCCCGCCCACTTGGAGAGGTAGGCGTTTTCGGCGATGCCGCGCTGGAAGATGCCCTCGATCGAGTCGGCGACGTGGTAGAGGTAGCAGCTCGAAAGCTGCGAATGCAGCGTGCCGGAATTGAACAGGGTCGGGGTCGAGGAGCAGAAGCGCCGGGTCTTGTAGAGCGAATAGAGGGCGGCGATCTTGTCCTCGCGGGCCTCGGGTTCGTCGAGGAACAGGCCCATCGCCACCCGCATCCAGAAGAATTGGGGCGTCTCGATGCGGCGCGAGGGCTTCGAGACCTTGTCGACGATCAGATAGCGGTCGTAGAGGGTCTGGATGCCGAGAAAATCGAACTCCAGGTCCGAGGACGGATCGATCGCCGCCGCCAGGCGGGAGAGGTCGTACTCCAGCAGCCGAGGGTTGAGGCGCTTGATCGCCACGCCATGCTCGAGGTACTTGCGGAAGGCCCGCTGGTGGGACTCCTTCAGCTTGCCGATGCCGTCGGCCATGATGTCCCAGCCCAGGACCTCCTCGTAGATGTAGGTGAGCTGGATGCGGCCGGCGAACTTGGCGAAGTCGGCGTCCTTCTCGATCAGCGTCTTGGAATTGAGGATGATCGTCGCGTCCAGGTCCCGCTGGGAAATCTGGTCGTACACGGAGCGCCGCAGCTCCTGCTCGATCTGCTCGTTGCTCAGGCACAGATCCAGTCCGATGCGGGCGAACTCGATCCGCTTGCGCAGGTCCGCGCCGTCCCAGAAGGCGTTTTCGCCGTTGGCGCGCTTGACGACGACCATCATCCCCTGCTCGGGCGCCGGCGCGACCGGGGGCGCGTCGATGTCGCCCCGGCCCGCCTCACGGGCCGCCGTCCGCTCCGCGCGGAAAAGGATGTAGGCCTCGGCCACCTTGTAATGGCCGGCCTTCATGAGCTCCTCCTGCACCATGTCCTGGATCTCCTCGATGTGGACGAAAGCCTGCTTCGAGGCCGCGACGCGCTCGGCTACGGCGCGGGTGATGGCGACGGCGGGGGCGGAGTCGCGCTGCTGGGACAGGAAGGTCTTGCGGATGGCGATCTCGACCTTCTGCTCGTTCCAGGGCACCACCTGGTTGTTGCGCCGGATGACGCGCAGGCTCGTCTGCGCGGGGTCGCGATCGTAGGTCAGCTTGCGCGCCCGGTTGAGCAGGAGACTCTTGGCCACGAAATAGGCGTTGTTGTCGACCAGGGTCTTCTCGATCAGCTCGTACAGCGCGTTGAGGGTCAGCGACAGCGGGTTCTGGTGGCGCGCCAGCGCGGCCAGGTTGGCCGCCAGTTCGCGGCAGATGCGCAGCACCCAGGCGCGGTTCGCGTCGGTGAAGATCTCAGCATCGCCCCGCGCCAGGCACACGTTGGTCAGCGCCTTGCCCAGGGTGTCTGCCACTTCGGTCATGGCAAAGCGCTCCTCGCCGTGGGGGCAGAGAACGACAATGGCGGGCAGGGCGAAGTCCGTCCCGGCGGCGACATCGCGCCAGGCGTAGTGGGGCTTCTGCTCCACGGGGGTGTGAACGGTGCGTTTCAGCGCAAGATCGTGCGCCAGGGAAGGAGTGCTCATGGCAAAGATTGAAAAATAAAGACGGTGGAGCGCAGAGTCGCACTGCGCCGATGGGGTAAACCGAAGCGAGATATCAGCCAGCGAGGGGCCGCCGGATCAAAGTTCGTCGTCCGAAGCTACGGTGAGGGAGGAGGCTTTTTGGTATTCCGTGACGCGGCCCTCGAAGAAGTTCTGCTCCTTCTTGATGTCCATCATCTCGGCCAACCAGGGGAGGGGATTCGTGATGCCGCCGGCCAGCGGCGCCAGACCACAGCCTTCGAGACGGCGGTCCGCGATAAAGTCGATGTAAGTGAGAAAATCCTCCAGCCGCAGCCCCACCCCGTTCACGGGCAGGCAGTCGCGGATGAATTCCTTTTCGAGGGCCACCGCCTCGCGCATCAGGCTGCGCAGCTCCTCCTTGAATTCGGGGGTCCAGATCTCGCGGTTCTCCTCCACCAGGTCCATGAACAGGTTGCGGAAGACCTCGATGTGATTGGACTCGTCCCGCAGCGTGTAGCGGAACATCTGGCCGATGCCGGGAAACTTGTTCTGCCGGTAGAGGGAAAGGATCATCCCGAACAGCCCGTAGAACTGGGTCCCTTCCATGCACTGGCCGAAGACGAAGATGTTCTTGGCCAGGAGCTGCTGGTTGGCCGGCACCGTCAGATCCAGGTCGCGGCGCAAATCGTGCGAAATCCGGGTCACGAACTCATTCTTGCGCACGATGGTGGGCACGTCCTCGAACATGGCCTCGCACTCGTGGGGGTTGATCCCGAGCGAGGCGATCATGTAGAGGAGGGAATCCGCGTGGATGTTTTCCTCGTGGGCGTGGCGGCCGAGGACCAGCTTGAGCTCCGGGGCCGTGACCAGCTCGCGGACCACGTGCTGGATGTTGTCCCCCACGATGCCTTCCGCCGCCGAAAAGTACCCGATCCCCATCCGGATGATCCAGCGTTCCACCTCCGACAGGGCCTTTTCGTCCCGCCACTGCTCGATATCCTTGCCCATGGGAATATCCTCCGGCTCCCAATGGTTGGCCTTCATCTTCCGGTACAGATCGTACGCCCACTGGTACTTCAGGGGCAGCAGGTTGAAGGTCATCGTGGCCCGGCCGTTGATGACCCGCTTGGCGGCAAAAGCCGCTTCGGCCTTGGCCTGGTCGAGGTGGAAGGTTTTGGCGCCGACGGTAAAGGATTTTTGCATGGGGAAAGACGAGGCGGGGCCGTGTTTGCGGCCGGCAAAGGCCGCGGGCGACAAAAAGTTATTGGAACTTATTTACGGGTTACTGACCACTACAGGATGTGGTCCTTTGCTCTCGCGACCACAACCTATTGGCCTGTGCTCAAAAACCGTCAATAGGTTTTTTTGTTAAATTTCTTCGCCCCGAGGGCCGGATAAGGCCCCGAAGGGGGCTCCCCGCAGCCCCGCTCCGGCCACGGCTGCGGCGGCGCCTCCGGCGGCCAATAAGGCAAACCGATGGCGATCCACGGTCCGCCGGGGCGCCGCCGCTCCGTTGTAACCAATTTGTCGATTCGCCGCCGCTCCCGCGCGGCGCCGATCGCGTATCCTGCCGCCACATACGACCGCACCGCGCGGGGCGTCCCCGCCGCCCGGGCTTGCCCGGCCCGAGGGGCGGCTGCCATAAAAGCCGCCATGGCCTCCCCGTCCGGTCCGCCCCGCGCCGCCGCACTTTTGCGGCCGGACCGGCGGTGGCCCCTGGCCGCGCTCCTCATCGTCCTCGCCGTGGCGCTGGCTTACGCCGACGCCTGGCATACGCCCTTCGTTTTCGACGATGTCCCGTCGATCGTGGACAACGCGTCCCTCCGCCGCCTCTGGCCGCCGTCGGCGGACCTCCTCCTGCCCCGCCGCGCCACCGAGGCCGGCCGGCCCGTCCTCAATCTGTCGCTCGCCCTGAACTACGCGGCGGGGGGGTTGCGGGTGACGGGCTACCATGCCGCGAACCTCGCGATCCACGCGGCCTGCGCCCTGCTTCTGCTCGGCCTCGCCCGCCGCACCCTGCGCCGGATGGGGCACCCGGCCGCGGCCGGCGCTGCGGCGGCGCTCGCCCTCCTCTGGGCCGTGCATCCGCTCCAGACCGAGTCGGTCACCTACGTCATTCAGCGGGCCGAATCGCTGATGGCGCTCTTCTACCTCGCGACGCTCTATGCCTTCGCGCGCAGCGCCGATGCGGCGGGCGGCGCGGCGGGCCGCTGGCGCGCGGCCGCGGTTGCGGCCTGCGCCCTGGGCATGGCGGCCAAGGAGGTGATGGTCTCCGCGCCCGTCGCCGTCCTGCTCTACGACCGCGCTTTCGTCGCCGGCGAATTCCGCGCGGCGTGGCGCGCCCGCCGCCGGTTCTACCTCGCGCTGGCCGCCACCTGGCTCGTCCTGCTCGTCTGCGTTTGGGTGGAGGGCAGCCGCGAGAATAGCGCCGGCTTCGACACGGGCGTTTCCTGCTGGCGCTACGCCGCCGCGCAGCTGTGCGCCCTGCCCCGTTACCTGCGGCTGGCCGTCTGGCCCTCGCCGCTGGTCTTTTATTACGGCCCGCTGGCCGGCGCCAATCTCGCGCCCCGCCTCGGCCCCGCGCTGCTCGGCGCCGCCCTGCTTGCCCTGATCGTCGCGGGCACCCTGATCGGGCTGCGCCGGAACCGGCCGGCCGGATTCCTCGGCGCCGCCGCGCTGCTCATCCTGGCGCCCACCTCCACCCTGCTGCCCATTGCGACCGAGCCGGTGGCGGAGCACCGCCTCTACCTGCCGCTCGCCGCGGTCCTGTGCGTCGTCGTGCCGTTTTGGCGGCGCTTCCGCGCCTTTGCCCTGCCCCCAACTCTCGTCGCGGCGGCCGTGCTGGCCTTCCTCACCTGGCAGCGAAACCGGACCTACGCCAGCGCGCTCGCGCTCTGGGCGGATACGGTGCGCCACGCGCCCGAAAACTTCACCGCCCAGAACAACCTCGGCCTGGAGCTGCTCGCGGCGGGCCGCCGCAGCGAGGCGCAGGCCGCCTTCGAAGTAGCGCGCCGCCAGCAGCCGGGCTACGCGGAGCCCTGGGTCAACTTGGGCCACATCGCGGCCTTGAGCGGCAATCGCCCGGCGGCCATCGCCGACTACCGCGAGGCGATTCGGCTGCGGCCCGACTACGCCGAGGCGCACAACGATTTGGGCGCCGCGCTGCTCGAACAGCCGGGCTTCCATGCGGAAGCGGTGGCGGAATTCGCCCGGGCGCTGCAGTTCAAACCCGGGCTGGCGGACGCGCAGAACAACTGGGGCAACGCGCTGGCCGCCGAGCCGGGCCGCGATTCAGAAGCCATCGCCCATTACCGGGAGGCCCTGCGCCTGCGTCCCGGATACGCCGATGCCCATTACAATCTCGCCAATGTCCTGTCCCGCTCCCCCGACCGTGTCGGCGAGGCGATCGCCGAATATCGGCGGGCGCTCGCCCTCGACCCCCGCCTGGAACGGGCGCAGCTGAACCTGGGCAACGCCTTCGCCCGGCTGGGCCGGCCGGAGGAGGCGATACCGTGCTTCGAGGCGGCCCTGCGTCTGGATCCCTCCGACGCGCAGGCGCACCTCGGGCTGGGGCTGGTGCTCGCCCGGGGGAGCGGCGGGCTGAGCCGCGGGATTGCGGAATTGCGCGCGGCCGCTCGGCTCGATCCGAACAACGCGCTGGCGCATGCCAACCTCGGCGTGGCCCTCTTCCGCTCGGGCCAGGCCCGGGCGGCCGCCGACGAGACGCGCAAGGCCCTGCAGCTCGATCCCGGGCTGCCGGGTGCCGCCGGGAATCTCGAGCGCTTCGAGCGCGCCGCCGGCGAGTGAGCGTCAAGGCACGCGCTGCAGCAGCACCGCGCCCCGCTCGTGAATGTCCAGCGGGTCGCCGCCGGCGCCGCCCCGGAAGCGGTAGTGGGCATTGACCCAGGCCATGATCTCCTGCCCCCGGCCCGGAGCCTCGCCGTAGCGCTGGATGCCGTATTCCCTCAGGTCGCGGCTGATGATGACGACCCAGTCGGGCGGGTGGGCATCGAGCTGGCGGACCACCGCGGCCTCGCCCCCGCCGGCCGTCACCGCCGAGAAGAAGAAAAAGGGCGCCACCGGGCTCGCGCGGCGGGCGAGATAGTTGATCATCTCCCCTTCCGGCAGCACCGTCACCGTATCCGTCGGCGGAGTACGCCGCAGCCGCTCGCTGACCAGCCGCACCAGCTCGCCGGTGGGATCGACCCGGGGCTCCACGGTCAGGAACCGGTCCCGGCCCGTCCCCACCGGATGGGTGCGCAGCCGCCAGGCGGCGTCCGAGTGGGCCGTGAGCTGAAGCACGCCCGGCGTCAGCAGGGCCCCCACCGCGAGCGGCAGGGCCGCCGCGGGAGCCCGGGCGCGGCGCAGCCAGGGCGCCGTCTCGCCGATCAGCGCGGCGGGCGCGAGCATCGCCGCCAGCGCCGCCTGGCAGAACCCAAACTGGTAGATGCGTCCGTTGAGGATCATGCGCGCCAGCAGCGCCGCCGCGAGCAGCCCCAGGAGCGTCCGGGTGAAATTCCCGTCGGCCGCGCGGCAGCGCCAGAGCAGGTACAGCAGCGCCACCCCCAGCAGGCACTGGCCGGTGAACGGCCAATGGATGCCGAAGGCCCCCAGGCCGCCGGCGGCGGCGGCCAGCGCCAGGACGGCCAGCGCGCGGCCGGTGCCGGCCCGAATCCGGCCCATGGCCCACGCGGCGCCGAGGATTGCGGCCCCCACGCCGAGAGCTTCGGCCGTCGCCAGCGCCTGGGCGCGCAGGTGTGGCCAGGGCTGATCGAAGCCCAGAAAGCCCAGCTGCACCGGATCCAGCGCGTAGCGGCCCGAGCCGAGCACCGCGCTCCAGGCGCGCGTCGCCCCGCTCCAGGCCGCGGGCCACGGCATCACGGCCGCGAAATAAAGCAGGAATCCCACGGTCGGCAGGACGGCCCCCGCGGCGAAAGCGGCGGCCGACCGCAAAGGGCAGCGGCGTCCGCAGCGCCACGCCGCTGCCGCCACCAGGACCGCCGCCGCCAGGATGAATTCCGCCTTGAGCACCAGCACGAGGCCGAACAGCAGCCCGGCCGCCGCGCAGCGCCGCGGCGTCGGCCGATCCACCCACCGCGCCAGCACGAAGGCCAGGATCAGGCACACCAGCAATCCGTGCGTCGCCTCGTGGGCGTAGGGCGCCGCATAGGTGTAACAGCCGCCGCGCACGTATTGGGCAAAGCCGAACACCGCGATGAAGACCGCCACCGCCACCCAGGCGCCGATCACGCCCCAGGCGCGGCGGAATAGGACGTAGAGCAGGGCCGCAATGCCGGCGAAGATCGCCAGGTTCGCGGTCACGAGAACCATGAAGCCCGGCCCGAACAGTCGGAAGAGCCCGGCGTTGAAATACTGCGACAGCGGCCCGTAAAAATCGTCCACGTCGCGGTAGAGCACGGCGCCGTGCGCCAGGCGCCAGGGCAGATAGAGCTCGCGGCCGAAGTCGATCAGCGGGTCCGGCCACTTGCGCCAGGAAATCGCGACGCGGGAAAGGGCGAGCGCGGCCAACGCGCAGAGGCCGGCGATTTCCCAGGCGAGGGCCGCGCGGCGCGGCGAAGGATTCACGTGGTTCATCGCCGTTTGCTCCGCAATTGCGCCGCCCAGGCCAATTCCGCCTTGGCCGCCCCGTCCCGGCCCAGTTGCCGGAGGGCCCATCCCCCGGGTCGGGTGATTTCCCGGGCGAGAGCCGTGCGGCGCGGAAGGGCCTTCACCTCGCTCATTGGTGTCCGCTCCGCAGCTGCGCCGCCCGGGCCAATTCCGCCTCGGCCGCGTCGGCCTGGCCCAGCTGCCGCAGGGCCAGCCCCAGGTTGTAGTGGATGTCCGGATCGCCGGGCGCGAGCCGGAGGGCGTCGCGGTAGGCCGCAACGGCGGCCTCCGTCTGCCCCGTTTGGGCGAGGGCCGCCCCGAGGTTGGCCGCAGCGTCGGCATTGCCGGGCTGCAGCCGCAGCGACCGGCGATATTCGCCGATGGCTTCCGCGGGCCGGCCCGCGGCCAGGAGGGCATTCCCCAAGTTGTAGCGGGTCTCGGCCGAATCCAGCCCCTGGCGGAGGGCGAGCTGATAATCGGCGATGGCCTCGGCGAAGCGGCCGGTCTCGGCTTCCAAGACGGCCAGGTCGTTCCGCGCCTCGACATACTGCGGATGGCTCCGCAGGACGGCCTGAAACGCCGCGATGGCCTCGGTTGGCCGGCCCGCGCGCGCGAGCGCGACGCCCAGGTTGGTCCGCGCCTCCGGGTAGTCGGGACGCACCTGCAGCGCCAGGCGGAAGTGGGCGAGCGCCTCGTCCAGCCTTCCCGCATGGGCCTCGGCTTGACCAAGGTTGTTGGCCGCTTCGGCGTAGCGGGGCTTCAGCGCCAGGGCCGTCGTGAAGGCCCGGATGGCCTGCGCGCCGTCGCCGCGGCCGATGGCCGCAACGCCGAAATTGTCCTGCGCGAAGGGATTGTCGGGGCTGCGCCGCACCGTGTCCTGCCACAGGGAATAGTCGCTGGCGTAGACCCGGTTGCGGGCGGCCGTGGCGGCGGCGAGCGCGGCGACGAGCGGCGCCGCGATAAACCAGCTGCGCCAGCCGAGCCATTGCCACAAGAGCCAGGCCGCGCCGGCCGCGAGGGGAACCAGCGCCAGGTACATGCGGTGCTCGGCGATCGTTTGCGTTCCGCCCGGGACCAGCGAGGTCGGCGCCAGGATGGCGAAAAACCAGAGCCCGCCGTAGCCCGCCGCCTTCACGGCCGGGATCGCGGCCTCCCGGCGGGGGCCGGTCCGGATGACGCGGCGAAACGCCGCCTCCACCTGCCCCGGCAGGAAATACGCCGCCGCGGCCAGGATCAGCAGCAGGGGCGTCGCCAGCGCGGCCGCCGAGAAGCCCGACGCCAGCCGGTAGGTGTAGTTGAAATCCAGCGGGTGCGGCCAGACCGCCAGCCGCAGATAGGTCCAGACCACCCGGCACTCGGTCAGGACGTACCGGCCCCAGGAAAAGCCGAGCCCGAAGCCCGCCGTCCCCCCGCGGCCGCCGCCGCGCGCCACGAGCACCGCGAGCGGCAGCCAGGTGGCGAAGAGCGCGGCGTGCATCCGCCAATGGCGCCGGGGCTGGCGGTCGTACAGCAGGACAAGCACCGGCGCCGACACCATGACCTCCTTGGTCCCCATGCCCAGGAGGCAGGCCAGGAAGGCGAGGACGCCCCAGCGCGGCCGCTCCGTGTAACGGATGAAGCAATACAACGTCGCCAGGTAAAAGAACGCCATCAGCGATTCGGCGCGCTGAACGATCCAGGTGACCGCCTCGGTGTCGAGGGGATGCGCCGCCCAGAGCAGGGCGGCGATCGTCGCCGCGCCCAGCCCGAGCGAGCGGCGCGCGATGCCGAGCAGGAGCAGGGCGCACGCGGCGTGGATGGCGAGATTGGCCAGATGGTACCCGCTCACGTGCAGCCCGCCGGCCGCGAAGTTCAGGGCAAGGGAGAGATTGACGATCGGCCGGCCGCCCACGGTCAGGCCGCCGGCGTCCGGCGGATGCAGCACGGTCGACAGCGGCCAAAGATGGCGGAGGGTCGGGTTGTCGACGATGGCCGGCACGTCCAGGAACACGAAGGGGCCCCGCAGGCTGTCGGCGTAGGCCGCGATCACGACGGCCACGACCGCGGCCCCGGCGAGCAGGCGCTGGCGGCGTTCGGTCATGGCGCGGCGGCGTCCAGCTGGCGCAGCAGGGCTTCGGCCGCCGGCAGGCCGGGCTCCTCCGCGAGCGCCTGGTTCAGCTCCGCGCGGGCCTCCGGCAGCCGGCCCTGGCGCCACAGGAAGATCGCGCGGTTGCAGTGCGCGAGCGGATTGCGGGGGCGCTCCCGCAGGGCGGCCTGGAACTGCGCATCGGCGCCGGCCGCGTCGCCGAGCTGCGCGAGGACGACCCCGAGGTTGTCATGCGCTTCGGCATCGCGGGGCGCGAGCCGCAGCGTCCAGCGGAATTCCTCCGCGGCCGCCGCCAGCCGTCCCTGCGCGAGGTAGATCCGGCCCAGGTCGAAATGCGTGGAGGGGTAGTCGGGCTGCAGACTCTCCGCCGTCCGCATCTGGTCCACCGCCGCGGCGGCGTCGCCGCGACCGGCGAGGATGCCGCCCAGGTTCAAGTGCGCGAGCCAGGCGTTGGGATTCTGCGCCAAGGTCGTCCGATACAAGGTCTCGGAAGAGACGTACTTTCCGGTTTGGGCGCGGGTGATCGCCGTCAGCGTCAGCACGAGCGCCGCGGCCGCCCACGCTCCGCCGCGCACGCGCGCCAGGATTAGGCCGATCCCGGCGCAGAGGGGCAGGAGCGCCAGATAGGCGAAATGGTCCGCGACATAGGAAAAGATGAACGGATAGACGTTCACGAATCCCAGCACCGGGCCCAGCGCGATGCCGTAGAGCAGCAGGAGGACCAGCGCGGCCAGGGCCGTCCGGCGGACCTCTCCCCCGCCGAGGCTCGCCGCGAGGATGGCGGCCGCGTACACCGCGGCGGCGGCAGCCAGCAGCGCGGCCGGGTACAGCAGGTGGGCGCTCACCGGCCAGCGCGGATACACAAACATCAGCGGATGCGGCCAAAAGAACTTGCCCAGATAAAACCACCAGATCCGGGCGGACAACAGGAGCCGCTGCAGGGCGGTGAGCGCGAAATCGGGCCCCCGGGCGCCGATCTGCGTGCGCTCGAGCCAAGCGGTCCACGTTCCGGCGGCGGCGGCAGCGATTCCCCAGGGAAGCAGGGGGGCGGCATCCGCCCATCGCAGCCGCCCTCGCTTCCAGGCCAGCACCACCAGCAGCGACAGCGGCAGCGTGGCCGTCACCGACTTGCTCAGCAGCGCGCCCGCAAAGCAGAGGGCGCCCAAGGCGTACCACCGCGCCCGGCGCTCGCGGTCAAATTTCAGGTACAGCAGGGCCGCGCCGAGGTAAAAGGCGGTCGAAAGCGTGTTCTTCTGCTCCGACACCCAGGCGACGGATTCGGCCGCCAGCGGATGCAGGGCAAACACGGCCGCCGCGATCCATGCCGCGCTCACCGAACCCAGCAATCCTTCCAGCACGAAACCCAGCAGGAGGGCGTCCAGGATATGCCAGGCCAGGTTGAGGACGTGGTACGGCGCCGGCGCGTCGCCCCACAGCCGGTGCTCGGCCCAAAAGGCGCTGTGCAGGACGGGATAGTACTGCTGGGTCGCCCCGGGTTCGGTACAGATGCGGCCGAGCCCGGCCCAGCCCTGCAGATCCGCGCGCGTCACGTGCGCGTCGTCGTCCCAGATGAACCCGGCCCGCCGGACCGGCGCATAGGCCCAGAGGGCGGCGAGAACGGCCAGCAGCATCCAGGCCCCGCGTTTCATGGCGCGTTCGCCTGGCGCAGCTCCGCCTGGGCTTCCTCGGTTCGCCCCAGGGCCTGCAGGACGAGGCCGAGCTGATAGTGGACATCCGGATTGCGGGGGTGCAGGCGCAGCGAGGCGCGGAATTCCTGCACCGCTTGCTCGAGCCGGCCGGCCTTGGCGCAGGCCAGGCCCAGATAGGCATGGAATTCCGCTTCCTGCGGCTCGCGCCGCACCGCGTCCTCCAGGAGGCTTTGGGCCTCGCCCAAATGGCCTTCGTTCACCAGCGCCAGGCCGAGGTTCGCTTCCACCGCGGGATAATGGGGCCGCAGCCGCAGCGCGGCGTGGTAATGCGCGATGGCCGCGTCCGTTTCGCCATTGTTGGCCAGCGCGTTCCCCAAGCCCAATTCGGCCTCCGGGTAATCCGGCTTGAGCTTGAGGGCGCGCTCGTAGTGCAGCGCCGCGGCCACGTAGTTGCCGCTGTTGTTGAGCGCGCTCGCCCAGTCAACCTCCCCCAGCGCGAAGCTGGGCCGGGCGCGCAATGCCGCCTCGTACTGCTCCTCCGCGTCCGCCAGCTGCCCTTCGCGCGCCAGGGCGTTGCCCAGGTTGTTGTAGGCCTCGGGGTAGTTGGGCTGCAGCCGGATCGACTCCCGGTAGTGCGCAATCGCGCCCGCCAGATCGCCCCGGGAGGCGAGCACCATGCCCAGATTGTCGTGCGCCATCCAGGAGTCCGGATTGCCCCGCAGCGTGGCGGTGAAGATGGTCTCCATATCGCGGTACTCGCCGCTCTGGCGGAAGGTCAGGACGCCCCAGGCCGCGAGCAGCGCGAGCCCCGCCGCGAGCGGCAGCCGCCGGCCGGCCGCGGCCAGCAGGGCGAACAGGCCCAGGCCGGCCAGGTACTGGAAGTGATCGGCGACGAATGAAAAGACGAACGGGTACACGTTCACGAAGCCCAGCGCCGGAAAGAGGGTCCCGGCAAAGTAAAGCACGCAGGTCAGCGCGCCCCAGCGCCGGGCCGCGGCCAAACCCGCGATGACGCCGAACGCGGCCAGGGGAAACAGCCACTGCGCCGCGGATCCGGCGTTCAGATGCCAGCGCGGGTACTCGAAGAGCAGGTGAAACGGCCATGCGGTTTTCGCCGCATAGAACCACAGGGCTCGCCCGGCAATGAGCAGGCGGTCCGCCGGGCTGAGCGCGAACAGCGCTCCGCTCGCGCCGACCTGCGTCTTCTCCACCCAGGCCGTGAAAAGGCCGATGGCCGCGCCGAGGACGAGCCAGGGCAGCAGCGGAAGCCCGGCCTCGCGCCAGGGCGGCCGGCGCCGGCGCCACCACAGCACGATAAAGAGCGCCGCCGGAAGGGTGGCGGTCACCGATTTGCTGAGCAGCGAGCAGACGAAGGCCAGCGTCGCCCCTGCGTACCAGACTCCTCCGCCCTTTTCGCGCCAGCGCAGGAACCCGAGAACCGCGAGCAGGCCGAAGACGGCGGAGAGCGTGTTCTTCTGCTCCGAGACCCAGGCCACGGTTTCGACATTGATCGGATGCAGGGCGAACGCGGCGGCGATCCACCACGCCCCCTGCACGCCGAGGCGGCGCAGCGCGGTCCCCGCGAGGATGGCCGCGGCAATGTGCAGCGCCAGGTTGACCAGGTGGTAGCCCAGCGGATCCGCCCCCCACACCTGATGCTGGACCCAGAACGCGGAATAGAGGACGGGGTAATACTGCTGGGTCGCGCCGAGGTGGAACCAGATGCGGCCGAGACCGCGCAGGGACGCGAGATCCGGGGGCGTGACATGCGCGTTGTCGTCCCAGATGAAGCCCGCGTGCCATAGCGGCAGATAGGCCACGATCACCGCGGCGGCGATCGCGAGCGGCCAGAGCCATTCCCTATTTCTGTTCGCGGTCGGCGGCATTGAGTTCGGCTCGGGCCTCGTCGAAGCGGCCCAGCGCCATGAGGGCGCGGCTGAGGTTCAGGCGGGCGGAGCGATAGTCCGGTTGCGCGCGCAGGGCCGCGCGGTATTCGTCCACCGCGCGCCCCGGGTCGCCCTGGCGGAAATAGGCGTTGCCCAGATTGACATGCGCTTCGGCCAGAGCGGGGTCGAGGGCGAGCGCGCGGCGGTATTCGTCCACGGCCCGCTCCGTGTCGCCCAGCCGCATGAGCGCCAGCCCGAGATTATTGCGGGCGGCCGCATAATCGGGCTCCAGGCGGAGCGCGGCGCGAAATGCATCGGCGGCCGCGGCGGGCTGTCCGCCCACGAGCAGCGCCCGTCCCAAGTCGTAATGCGCCCCGGGGAAATTCGGAGCGATCCGCACCGCCGCCCGGTACTGGGCCAGGGCCTCGTCCGGCCGGCCGAGCTGCTGCAGCGCGTCGCCGAGGTTCGCGCGCACCTCGGCCGAGCGCGGCTGCAGCCGCTCCGCGGCCTGCAGCTCCGCGGCCGCCGGCCCCCATTTCCCCTGGCGCAAAAGCACCTGGCCCCAGTTCGCGCGCGCCTCCCACGCTCCGGGCTGGCGCGTCACCGCCCATTGCCAGAGGGCGGCCCCGTCCCGGAAGGCCCCGGCGTAGCCGTGGCTGATCAGGGCAAAGGCGGCGAGTCCTGTCGCCGTGGCCGCCCCGATCGCCGCGCGCGCCGTGCGTGCGGGCATCCAGCGCCACAAGGCTCCCAAGGCCGCGGCCGCGCCTCCCGCGCCGGCCGCCAACGAAAGATAAGCGAGGTGGTCGGCGCGCGGCGCCACCCGCAGATAGGCCATCGGAACGAATCCCAGGACGGGCAGCAGGTTGAGCGTGAAAGCGCTGGAGACCAGCAGGGCGGATCGTCCCCAGCCGGAGCGGCGGGTCCAGAACAGCCAGGTGGAAAGCCCGAGGAGCAGCACCGCCGCCGCGGGCGCCCAGCCCCACGCGACCGGCGCATAGACCGGAGACAGGTGCCGGGGATACAGGGCGCCCTTCAGGTATTCGAGGAAATTGGACGCGATCTGGTCCGCGCCCAGCCGCGCCGCGGGCACGCCCTCCAATCCCATGGCGCGGTGCCATTGGAAGTGCAGGGTCGCCAGCCCCATCCCGACCGAAATCCCCAGATAGGGAAGTAGCGCCGCCGCCTGCCGTCCGCTGACCCGGCCCTGCCGCCACCACACGAGGACGCCCAGGACGCAAGGCAGCGCGACCGCCGAGGGCTTGCACAGCATCGCGGCCGCGAAGGCCGCCACCGATCCGGCATAGCGCCAGGAGGCGTTCGCGCCGCCTTCCAGCCAGCCCAGAAAGAGGATCACGCTGAGCAGCAGCGGAGGCAGCGCGACGACATTCTTGAATTCCGCGATCCAGGCGACCGACTCCACCGCCATCGGATGCAGGGCGAAGATCATCGCCCCCACCCAGGCCCAGGCCACCCCCAGCCGGGCCAGCAGGCGCCACAGCAGCAGGGCCCCGATCGCGTGCAGGGCGATGTTCGTCAGATGATAGCCGAGCACGTGATCGCCCCAGACCCGCCACTCGGCCCACTGCAGGGTCGACTTGAGGGGCAGGTAGTCCAGCCCGGCCGGCCCCGTCCATGCCTTCCACCAGCCCGCCGGGTCGCGCAGCAAAGGATTGTCGCTGACTTCCAAGCCATCATCCCACAGCCATTGGCCATGCCACGCCGGAGCAAAGACCCAGCCGATGGCGGCCAGGAGCACCGCGGCCTGAAGGGCAGCGCGAGCGGCCGGGAAGCGGGCGGAAGCCATTCGCTGCATTGGGCCGAATCGTCGTGGCCAAGGCAAACGTTGCTTTGGGCCGCCGTCCTGCTGGCCGTGGCGACGGTGGCGGCGTATTGGCCGGCGCTGCACGCGGGGTTCGTCTGGGACGACGATACGTTCCTCACTGCCAACGACCTGATCAAGAGCGTTCACGGGCTCCACCGGTTTTGGTTCACCCGGGACGCGCCGGACTATTGGCCGGTGACGTCCACCAGCTTGTGGCTGGAATGGCGCCTGTGGGGGCTTAATGCCACCGGCTATCATGTCACCAACTTGCTGTTGCACGTGGCGGAGTCGCTGCTGCTGTGGCGCCTGCTGCGCCGCCTCAACATCCCGGGAGCCTTCCTGGCCGCCTTTCTCTTCGCGCTGCACCCGATCAACGTTGAGTCGGTCGCGTGGATCACGCAGCGAAAAAACCTGATGGCGATGCTGTTCTTCCTCTTGAGCATCGACCGGTTTGCGGCGTGGCTGGAGGGTGGAAGCGGCGTCTTGCCGCTTCAGCCCGGCTCAGGCAGGACGCGACCCTACTGGCTCAGCCTGGTCTTTTTCATCCTGGCCCTGCTGAGCAAAGGCTCGGTGGCTCCCCTGCCCCTGGTCCTCGCCGGGCTGCTCCTATGGCGGCGGCAAAAGCCGTGGGGGCGGGCCGCGGCGGCGCTGGCGCCCTTCTTCCTGGCCGCCGCCATTTTCACCCTGGTCGACATCTGGTTTCAACACCACGGGGCGACCGAGGCCATTCGCGTCGCAAGCCCCCTGGAGCGGGTCCTGGGCGCGGGGGCGATCTTCTGGTTCTACCTGGCCAAGTGTCTCGTCCCCGCGGGCCTGGAATTCATGTACCCGTTGTGGCGCATTCGGACGGACGACCCGGCCTGGTGGCTGCCGCTGCTGGGCGCGATGGCGGTGACCTTCGCGCTGTGGGCGGCCCGCAAGCGGGGAACCCGGCCGGCGCTGTACGCCTGGGGCTACTTCGCGGTGATGCTGATACCCGTCCTCGGCTTCACCGATGTGTTCTACATGAGGTTCTCGCTGGTGGCGGACCACTATGTGCACCTGGCCCTGATCGCCGTCCCGGCGGCAATCGGCGGAGCGTGGGCCATGGCCGGCGCGCGCTGGCCCGGGCTGCGCCCCGGCCTCGGGCTGCTCGCCGCGGCCGTCCTGGCGGCGTTCGGCGCCGATACCTGGCATCAGTGCCTCAAGTACCGCGACGCCGAAACCCTGTACCGGACCATCCTCGAGGACAACCCCGCTTCCTGGCTCGCGCACACCAACCTGTCGCTTGTCCTGACGGACTCGGGGCGGACCGAAGAGGGCGTCGCCCAGGCCGAAACCGCCGCCCGGATGAAGCCGGGAGAGCCCGAAGTCCAATACGATCTCGGCCGCGCCCTGGCCCGCGCCGGCCGCCTCGACGAGGCCATCGAGCACTACCGCAGCGCGGTGGAACTGCGCCCGAACTATCCCTCCGCGCACATGAACCTGGCCAACGCCCTAGCCCGCCAGGGCAAGCTCGACCAGG